>DASSJT010000194.1:0-11268 GCA_035691065.1 Dermatophilaceae bacterium | reverse complement strand
CGGGTGGCGGTCGTGGGAGCCAACGGATCTGGGAAGTCCACGCTGGTCGCGGTGTTGGCCCGCCAGCTCGACCCGGCCGGGGGCCACTACACGGTGGACGGACGCGACATCCGCGACCTTCCCCTTCCCGACGTTCGAGAGCTGTTCGCGATCGTCGACGACGAGCCTCATGTCTTCGCCACCACGCTGCGTGAGAACCTCCGGCTGGCCGCGGGCGCGACGTCCGCGCCAGGCGATGCAGCGCCGGGCGATGCCGCGGGAGGCGGTGCCGGGCCGGACGACGCCGCACCCGACGATGCCGTGCCCGGCGACGACGCACTGGTGAAGGCCCTGCGCCGCGCCGGGCTGGGGGCCTGGCTGGAAGGTCTGCCGGACGGCCTCGAAACCCGGCTCGGCACCGGCGGGCGCGGCGTTTCCGGCGGCGAGCGGGCCCGGCTGGGACTGGCCCGGGCGCTGCTCTCCGGTCGTCCGGTCCTCCTGCTCGACGAGCCGGTGGCCCACCTCGACCACGCGACGGCCACGGCAGTGCTGGCCGACCTCGCGGCGTCGGCCTCGAACCACACCGTGGTCATGGTGACGCATCGCCCCGAGGGGCTGGAGCACTTCGACACCGTCCTCGACCTCACTCCCACGGGCCGTTCGTCCCGCGGACAGGTGGGCGGCTAGGTTGGCCGGCATGTCCCATGCACGGTCGGCGCACTTGGGCGCGCTGGAGCGTGCCGTCATGGAGCAGCTGTGGTCTGCCGCGGACTCCGACGCGAGCTCACAGCCGGACCCGCCGCATCCTGGCGTGACCGTCAAGGACGTGCACCGGGGCCTGGCGAAGACGCGCGACCTCGCTTACACGACCGTGCTGACCGTCCTCGACCGCCTCGCGAGGAAAGGCGTGGTGGAACGAGACCGCGACGGGAGGGCGTGGCGCTACCGTCCAGTGGCGTCCCGGGAGGAGCTCACCGCCCGGGCGATGCGCCAGTCGCTCGGCGTACTCAACGGGGTGGGCCGCCGGGCTGCCATGCTCCACTTCGTCGACACCGCCTCGGCGGAGGAGCTCGATGACCTGCGGGCCGCACTTGCCGAGGTCGAGGCGCGGGCGACAGCGCCGACGGGGCGCGACTGAGCGGGCCCCTGGTCGCTCCAGTGCTGTTGGCCGCCCTGGCGGTCGTCCTCGCCGCCGCGGCGCCGCGGGCGATGGCGAGGGCGAGGGCTCGAACAGCATGACCGCTCCCAGCAGCAGCAGACGGGTCTCAGTGGCGGCCACGCGATGGATCTTAGGCAGGCCAAGCGCCGCGATGGGGGGTCCGCGCCCGGCGTCAGCCGCGTAACTGGTCCAGAGTCACGAAACCGTACCCGTAGGACCGCAGACTGCTGATGACCCGTGGAAGCGCGTCGGCGTCCAACGTGGTCTTGTCAAGGGCCGCACCGAGGTGCATCAGCACGATCTCGCCGGGCGTGCGAGCGGCGATCACGCGCGAGACCACCTTCGCCGCGGTGATCCCCTCGTCCTCGCCCTTCCAGCCCAGGGTGTCGACGGTCCAGCCCACCGCGACGTAACCGAGCCCGTTGACCAGCCTCAGCGTGCGGCTGTCGTAGTCGCCATAGGGGAACCGGAAGAGGGGACGCGGCTCCTCGCCCGTGGCGTTGAGGATCGCGGTGCGCGCCCGGGTCACCTGCGACTTCACCGCCGCGTCGCTCAGCAGCTGGGGCAGGTGCGGGTGGTCGTAGGTGTGGTTGCCGACCGACCCCGCGGCTGCCAGCCTCGCGGCGATGCCGGGGTGGTCCACGCAGAAGTCGCCGGTCAGGAAGAAGGTGGCAGGCACGTGCTCGCGGGAGAGTGTCGCGAGGATCGAGTCGACACCCTCGTTGCCAGCGCCGCCGTCGAACGTCAGCGCCACGACCTTGCGCGACGTGGGAAGCACGCTGACCACCCGGCCGCTGATGACGGGTGGCCGGACCGATGGCGTCGTCATCGACGGCTTGGGCGTGGTGGTTGACGGCTTCGGCGTCGTCGTCGAGGGCTTGGGGGCCGTCGTGGTCGGCTTCGACGTCGTCGGGGATGAACTGGGGTGCCAGGTCGGCTGCGTGCTGGTGCTCGTCGCTGCCGGCGACGAGGACGTGGGCGACACCCCTGGCCCACCGTTCTCGGCACCACCGCAGGCTGCGACCAGCGCAAGCGCCGCCAGCACCGGGACTGCACGCAGCCGACCCATGCCTCAGGCTGTCGCACCCGGCCGACCCCGCCACAGGGCCAAACGTCCCCACCTCTGCGATTCGGCCGGTCCAGCCGGACCAGCGGGCCGGGCCGCCCAGGGGGCGCAGCCGGACCAACGGGGCCAGCAAGCCCAGCCCTGCCCAGCCCAGCCCAGCCCAGCCCAGCCCAGCACGGCATACCGCCCCTTCCCCACGCCCAGGACGCGCGGGAAGGGGCGGCCAGCCCTCCTCGGACCAGACTCTGACCGTCTGGCCCTGCTGCTCGGACTACGCCTCGGCGAGTCCTGCCTCGGTCGGCGCGAACTGCGCCTTGGGCGAGGGCCCGTAAGCGTTGTCGGCGGCGTCACCCTCCTTGGCGGCCCAGACGATCAGCACGATGGCGCCGACGATCGGGACGAGGGCCAGCAGGATCCACCAGCCGCTCTTGCCGAAGTCGTGCAGGCGCCGCACGGTCACCGCAAGACCCGGGAGGAGGAGCGCCAGCGCGGCGATGATGGTCAGGTAGCCGGTCGACGTGCCGAAGGCGGCTGCGTCGACCAGCCGGGCGACGACGGACACGATGAGGTTGAACAGCACGAACCACCAGTACTCCGAGCGGCGTGCCCGGCCGGAGAAGGTGGCGTACTTGGAGAGCGCGCTGCGGACAGCGTCGACGAAAGACAAGGTTTCTCCCTTGGGTTAGGCGAAAACGAGGTGTCTGCACGCCGTCGAGTCGACGCGGCCGACTCGACGGAGCGAGCGGACACTAGCGAAGGCGGCGCCACCACGGGGCACTCGAGCCCCACGAGTCACATGACGTGTCTGATCCGTTATCGAAGGCCACCGCTGGTGTGCAGGGGGCCGGTCGCATCGAGTCCCGACACCGATCAGCATGCGGTCGGCAGCCACCCGCAGTGACCGTTACCCGGGCAGCGAGCCCACGGCATACCCCCCTTTGCCACAATCGTCGGCATGACTGCCGAGGCGACCCTCACCACCGACATCCTGGAGCTCGCGCGCACGCAGGTGCTCGAGCGCGGGGAGGCGCTGGGCTACGAGCAGATCCTCGAGGTCCTTCGCACGGGCGACGACCGGCTCGAGGAGCTGCTGGCCCTCGCGCACGAGGTACGGATGACGTTCAACGGCCCCGAGGTTGAGGTCGAGGGGATCGTCTCGCTCAAGACGGGCGGCTGCCCCGAGGACTGCCACTTCTGCAGCCAGTCAGGGCAGTTCACCTCTCCGGTGCGCTCCGTGTGGCTCAACATTCCTGAGCTGGTCCGCGCGGCCAAGCAGACCCGGGAGACCGGCGCCAGCGAGTTCTGCATCGTGGCCGCGGTGCGCGGCCCAAACGAGAAGCTCATGCGGCAGATGCGCGAGGGCGTCGCGGCGATCAGGGCCGAGGTCGACATCCAGGTCGCGGCGAGCCTGGGGATGCTGACGCAGGAGCAGGTCGACGACCTGGTCGACATGGGCGTCCACCGCTACAACCACAACCTGGAGGCCGGCCGCTCCTACTTCCCGAACGTCGTCACCACCCACACCTGGGAGGAGCGCTGGGACACCTGCCTCATGGTGAAGGAGTCCGGCATGGAGCTGTGTTGCGGCGGCCTGGTCGGCATGGGCGAAAGCCTCGAGCAGCGCGCGGAGCTCGCGGCGCAGCTGGGCGAGCTGGAGCCTCATGAGGTGCCACTCAACTTCCTCAACCCGCGCCCGGGCACGCCGTTCGGGGACCTGCCGGTCATGCCCGCGAACGACGCGCTCCGCACCATCGCCGCCTTCCGCCTGGCCCTGCCCCGCACGATCCTGCGCTACGCCGGCGGCCGCGAGCTCACCCTCGGCGACCTCGGCACCCGCGACGGGCTGCTCGGCGGCATCAACGCGGTGATCGTCGGCAACTACCTCACCACCCTCGGTCGCGACCCGCGTGAGGACCTGTCCCTGCTCGCCGACCTCCAGATGCCGATCAAGGCGCTCAACGAGACCTTCTGAAAGACCGTCGGGTATGCCGGACAGTCCCCTTTGGTGCCCACGCTGCGGTGAGGCGGTCGTCGCGGTAGACCACACCCCCTGCGAGCGCGCCCTCGAGCTGGAGCCGCCCCGCTACTGCCCGAGGTGTCGGCGGCGCATGAAGGTCCAGGTGGTTCCGGGGGCGTGGCGGGCGGAGTGTGTCGTGCACGGCGTCGTCGAGCACGACACCTGGGCGCCCGCCACGCCAGCAGACTCTTAGCCGGCACGGCGCCGCCGACCGCGGTAGCTGTTTCGAAGTCAGCCTACGGCGGGCATCGGCGTGGCGATGAGGTCCAGTTCCGTACTCATCGCCGAGCTCAGGTCAAGCAGATGCCTTCGCAGCCGCGGGAGGTCCCAGCCGTAGCCCGCGACGCGGTCCACGACCTCGAAGGTGGCCTCGATCACCTCGTCCCGGGTGGCGACGAACTCGTCAAGATCGTCGAACGTTCCGGTTCGGATGAGACACCGGGCGAGGGTTTCAGCGTCTCGCAGGGCGTCGGTGATCCCGTGGGTACTGAGCGGATCGAGGAACGACCCGGCGTCACCGACCAGTGCCCATCCCGCTCCGTGGGCCTGGCGCACGTACCCCGGTCGGCCGATCCAGGTGTGCAACCGGCTGGGTGGGCGCGCCTCCGCAAACCGACCGCCGGCGCCGCCAGTGGCGGCGGCGAGCATCCGGTGGTAGGTGGCTCGAAGGTCGCCGCGGGTGAAGTGGTGAGCGGGTAGCCCGGCGAATACGCAAGCCTCCCCAGCGTTCGTGGGAATCACGCCGGCGCTGTGGCCTGGCCGGTAGAACCATTCGTAGCCTTCGACGCCGAGCTGGGACCAGTACCCGTAGACGATCGCGCTCGAGCCGGTGCCCTCTTTCAGCGTTGCCGCGCCGGCTTCGCGGGCCACGACGGATCTGACCCCGTCCGCACCAATGGTGAGGTGGGCCCGGGCGGTGACCGCGGTGCCGGCGCGGTCGCGGCCGTGGATCCCGACGATCCGACCTGACCCGTCGCTGAGCAGACCGGCGACGCTGATGCCGTAGCGGATCTCCGCACCGGCGGCCTCAGCCGCATCCACCAGGACCCGGTCCAATACCGTGCGCCGGGGCGCGTACAAGGCTTCGACGCCGGGTGTCGGCTTGATGCTCACCGTCACCGAGTCCGAGCCGTAGTCGAAACGGGTCTGACGGACCGGTGGCGTGCCGGCCTCGATAACGCGGTCGAGCACCCCCCACCGGGACAGCAGGAACACGCTGCCCCGCATGAGCGCGTGGGTGGACAGCGTGTCGGTGCCGTATCGGTCGCGGTCGACCACGAGCACCCGCAGTCCCTGCCGGGCAAGAAGCATCGCGGTGGCGGCGCCGGCGACCCGGGCACCGACGACGATGACGTCATGGGATGGCTCCATCGTTCAACCCGCCATGCGCCCCGCCAGGCGGAAGGCGATGCAGTCGGCGAGATAGGCGGCGTCGTGGCGGGCGCCGTCGATGAACGTCGAGTTCCGCCGGCTCTGGAAGCGCAAGCCGATCGCGTACAGCCCTGGCACCACGGTGACGCCGCGCCGGTGGCGGATCCGACCGTCCCGCTCGAGGGCGCCCGGCACCGCGAGCCACGGATAGGAGGGCCGGAAACCGGTCGCCCAGACCACCGCCGAGATGCCAGCCTTCCGAAGATCCGCACTGGACGGTGTGTCCGGTGCCGCGATGACAGGTGGCGGATGGGGCGGTCCCGCAGCCGAACCCGGCATCGCGGCCGCGTACCGGTCGATCTCGCCAAGTACCCGGGTCAACCGGTTCTGCGCGGCCGCTAGGGTGTCGGCGAGGTCGTCGGCGAACCCAGCGTTGGTGCCGTCCAGCGCCCGGAGCCGGCCGGCCAACCGTACCCCGGCGGCCTGCAGGGTGCCGAGATCGATTCCTCGGGCATCTGACGTGCCGACCAGCTGCAGCGAGGGCTCCGCCCTGGCCGCAGCGGCATCGGGCACGTGGTCGATGTCGCGCTCCAGCGCGCCGGTCCGATCGAGCCACCACAGGATGTCCCGGCCGCGGTACCGACGGGGAAGCCGCGTGTGCCCACCGACCGCCAGGACGACCTGGCGGCCGGCAAGGGCCAGCTCGTTGGCGATCTGGACGCCGGAGGCCGAGGCGCCGACGACGAGTACCCCGCCGTCGGGCAGGCTGGCAGGCGACCGGTAATGCGCGGCGGCGAGCTGCGCTGTCCCGGGCGTCAGCCCGGCGGCGAGGTCGGGCACCTTCGGGCGACTGTGGTACCCGGTCGCGATGACGACGGTCCGCGCCGCCCAGTCGCCGCCGTCGGTACGGACCCTGAAACCGAACGATGTGCGCTCGACCCGCCTGACCGACGTGCGCATCTGGACGGGGGCGTCGAACGACCCGGCGTACCCGGACAGGTAGGCCTCGAACTCGGCGGCGGTCATGAACCCATCCGGCTCCCGGCCGGCATACTCCCAGCCCGGTAGCCGGGAGAGCCAGTTCGGGGTCAGCAGCCGGAAGCTGTCCCACCGGGCCGTACGCCAGCGCTCGGCGATCGCGCCCCGCTCCAGGACGACGTGGTCCACGCCACGGTCGACCAGGCAACGACTCATCGCGAGGCCCGCGTGGCCGGCTCCGACGACCACCGTATCGGTGCGGGGCATGGCAGATCTCCCTTCTCGGAGGCTGGGTGCTGGCGCCGCTTGTGCGACCGGTGGCCCGTCCGCGGCGCAGAAGTCCAGCGGTATCAGTCGGTGCTGACCTCGATGGACACGGGCACACCATTCGTGAGGACGTCGAACACGGCCGAGCGGCGACGCGACTGCTCGACGACAGCGCGCAGCGCCTCGGGGTCGTCGCCCCGGACCACGAAGCTGACGTGGATCTGCTCGTAGCCGTTGCGGACCTCATCCGACAGCCCGAGGATGCCCAGCAGGTCGATGTCGCCTTCGACGGTCGAGGAGACCTCGGTGAGAGTCACCCCTCGGGCCGCGGCGATGTTGGCGATGCCCGCGGTGAGGCAGGCGGCGAGGGCGTGCAGCAGGTACTCGACCGGCGTCGGGCCGTTGTCCGACCCCACCAGCACCGCTGGGTGGTCGGCGTCGAACGTGAACGGCCGGCGGTGGGTCATCTCCTGCTTGACGCCGTGGAAGTCATGGATCGTCGACTGACTGTGGGTTCCGCTGAGCCAGTGGTTGGTGGCCCGGAACTGGAATGTTGCGAGGGCTGGGTCGTCAGTCACGGCGTCAAGCGTGGCGAACAGGGTCGCGGTGTCGACGCCGTTGCGGACGGCGTTCTCGGCGATGGTCATGGACGTGCTCCTTCACTGTGGTTGACCCGCCAGGGGCGGGACTCGAACGCAGACAAGGCTCGCCGCACGCGACCGGGCCCACATCCGTGTCCACCACGGATCTTCGAGATCCGCGCTCACCACGGGTCTGGGAGCCGTGCTCGATGCGGACGTCAGGGGGACACTGGGGGACGTGACGACTGTCGGGCCAGTCAAGGGCGCGGAGATCACGGCGCGGGAGGCTGAGATCCTTGCCTTGATCGCCCGGCACCTGACGAACGCGCAGATCGCCAAGGCGCTGTTCATCTCGACGCGGACCGTCGAGAGCCACGTCTCCGCGATGCTTCGGAAGCTGAACCTTCCCGATCGCCGCAGTCTGGCCCGGCACGTTGAGGCAATGCCGGGCCTTCTCGTCAAAGCCGGCAGCCGCAGCCTGCCCGTCCCCGCCACTCCGTTCATCGGCCGCACGGGCGAGCGGGCAGCGCTGACCACGGCGCTCGCCGAGCATCGCCTGGTAACAGCGACCGGGCCGGGCGGCATCGGCAAGACCCGGCTCGCGCTGAGCGTCGCGGCCGATGTCGCCCCGACCCGCCGCGACGGGGTGTGGTTCGTGGACCTGATCCACGTGACGGACCCAGCGATGGTCACCACAGCGGTCGCCGAGACCGTGGGCGTCCCCGAGCAGCGGACCACCTCCGTCGACCGCGCGCTGGTCGCCTTGCTCGCTCCCAGCGACGCACTGCTCGTCATCGACAACTGCGAGCACGTCCTCGACGGCGTCAGGACCTGCGTCGAGCGAGTCATCGCCGGGTGCCCGGAGGTCACCGTGCTGACCACCAGCCGGACCCGCCTCCTCCTCCCGTACGAGCGGGTGTACGTCGTACCGGGACTGTCCGTGATCGGCGGCGGCGGCGATGCGGTGGACCTGTTCGCGACCCGCGTGGCCGCCGCGACCGGCGACCCGACGCCCCCGGACCCCGTTCGCGTGGCCGCCCTGTGCCGAGCGCTGGACGGCGTGGCATTGGCCATCGAGCTCGCTGCGGCCCGGTTCGCGGCACTCGGCCTCGACGGGCTGGAGTCCGGCCTCGACCAGCAGCTTCGGCTCCTCACCACCACCCCGCGGGCAGCCGACCGCCACGGCTCACTGCGTGCCGCGATCGACTGGAGCTATGAGCTGCTCTCGCCCGCTGACCGCAGGCTGCTGCGCGGCCTCGCCGTGCTTGCTTCGTCGTTTGACGTCGACGCGGTTCGCGCCATCGCGGGAGCCGGCCGCGACCGAGCCGAGATCGCCGACGGGTTGGCCCGGCTGGCCGAGCACAGCCTGCTCGTCGTCGAGCGGGGTGAGGGGGACGAGGGGACCAGGTACCGGGCATTGGAGACGATCCGCCAGTACGGCGTGGAGCGGCTCGGCGAGGCTGGTGAGCTGGACCAGATTCGAGTCGACCACGAACGGTGGTGCCGGCGTGCGCTCGGCACGCTCCGCCAGCCCGAGCCCGGCGGGATCGACGATGCCTGGTGCGCCCGCTTCGACCGGATCGTCGACGACGCCGACAGCGCGCTCGCCTGGTCCGCGAAGGAGGAGAGCCGAAGGGCACAGGCGGCGGGGCTGGCCGCCGAGCTTGCCGATCTGCTCTTCTTGCGAGGCCGACAGGCCCAGGCACAGCGACGCTATGAGCAGGGCGCCGAGCTCGCTGCGACGGTGCCCGAGCGGGCGGCCCTCCTGAGGCTGGCGGCCGGCGCGGCCGCAAGCCGCTTCGCGGGCGACCACGCGCTGCAGCTGCTACGAAGGGCAGCCGATGCCGCCCTGTCGGTGGGGGACCCAGCCGCTGCCGCGCGGGATCTGGCGACGATGGCGATGTACCTCAACCGTGCGCCCGGGATCATGGCCAGGACCCACGCGCAAGCGGAAGCGGATGCGTTGCTCGCCGAAGCGCGAGCACTGTCGGACGGCTCGCCCCTTGCCCGGGCGGCAATCGCGGTGACGACGGGGTGGGGTGGCCTCACCTCCATTGCCGACGTGGAACGCGTGGTCGAGCTCGCCGCCCGGGCCGGCGACGGAATCGTGCACAGCATCGCCCTGGACATGTTGACGGGCGCCGCGTTTGTCCACGACCACATCGCCGAAGCGGTGCGGACCGCCCGCAGGCGGCTCGAGCTGCTCGACACGCTCGCGGTCAGCCCGATCAGTGGGTTCGAGCACGGCGACGGCCTCCTCATGGCCACCGAGGCCGACCTGGCTGCCGGGGACCTCGCTGGTGCCGCCGCCCACGCGGAGACCCTCGCCCGCCTCCCGTTCTACCGCGACGAGGATCATCTGGCGACCTGTCGGAGCCTGCTCGTCGATGCTCTGGCCGGCCGCTTCGACGATGTCGTGCGAACCGGCGAGCGGTTCCGCACCGCCTGGGAGCGCGCAGGACGACCGGTCGCCCCGAACCTGGTCCGGGGTGCCTACGCCGTCGCGATGGTCCACGGTATGCGCGGTGACGACGGCAGCCGGGTGGCCTGGGTGCGCCTGACGATCGATCTCGGCGCCGACCCTGAGCAGCTGTCCGGATGCCTGCCGGGCTGGCCTTCGGTACTCGACGGCTTGCTCGCGCTGCATCGCAACGACCCGGCCGAGGCCATCCGGCGACTCCCGGTCGATATCGACGACCCAGGACTCCTCCGCTCCCAGGCCGGGGGGGCGTACCGACCGTGGTACGCCGCGCTGTGGGCGGAGGCCGCCGGGCTCGACCACCACCCCGACGCCGCAGCCCGAATCGAGCGGAGCCGTCACGCTGCCCGCGACAACCCGATCGCAGTCGCCATGGTCGAACGCGCCGCCGCGATCGCCGCCCGCGACCGCGAGACGCTCGTCCGACTGGTGACGACGTTCGCCCAGCTCGGCTGTCCCTACCAGCAGGCACGAACCGCGCGGATGGCGGAAAGACCGGTGGCTCCGGAGCGTGGGTGAGGGCATCGGGCCCCAGCCGTCAGCCCGGTCGGGGTGTCCCGAGCGAACATGCACTCGGGAAATCCCGACCTGAGGGAGCGCGACGGAGCTAGCCTCAAAGGGTGACGTTGCTCTACTGGGTCCTCGCCTCGGCTGTCGCGCTCGTCGTGACGGACCGGCTGGCGCTGTGGGCCGAGTCGCGGGGATGGGTCTACTGGCGCCGGACCAAGCCGGAGCCCTCCGGCGGCAGCGGCGCCCTGGGCGAGCTGATCGAACTCTTCCAGCCCAGCCGCAGATACGTGGTCGAGGAGCGCCAGCGGCAGCACCTCACGGCGGACCTGCCCGAGTCCGGCGCCCCTCCCCTGGGCGTCGACCTGGAGGCAGGCGTCGTGCGGCTCACGGAGCGCCGTTGAACGGGATCTCGGTGCGCCAGGACTCCACCGGCTGGGTCGCGGCGGCGTAGAGCGCGTCTGCGACGTGGGCAGGGTCGAACGCCCCGCCTGGGGCGAGGACGCCGTTGACCGTGACCGAGACGGCGCGGATGCCATGGGGCGCGAGGGCCCCGTCGAGCGCGGTGACGAGGTTGCGGAGGCCGGCCTTCTGGACCCCGACCGAGGCCGCCTCCACCCAGGGTGCGTCCGCGGCGCGGCTGCCGGTCGCGATGACGCGACCGCCCTCACGCATGAGCGGGAGGGCTGCCTGCACCGCGCTCAGGAGGCCGGCCACGCCCACGCTCAGGTCGGCGAGCAGCTCGTCCGGCGTGAGCTCGAGGGGGCTCTTCATCGTGGTGAGGCTCGGGTTGTAGTGCAGGACGTCGATCTGGCCGCTGAACTCGGCGAACCGCTCGACCGCCGCTCGCAGCGCCGCGTCGTC
>DASSJT010000193.1:0-12435 GCA_035691065.1 Dermatophilaceae bacterium | reverse complement strand
AGACCGGCCGTCAGCGCGTCGAAGTCGAGCTGTGCCTCGCCGAAGGTTCTGGGGCTGAAACCAGTGCTGCTCAGACCATCGGCCTCGGAGGACGGGATGGCCGTCGTGTTGATGGAACCGGTCGCGTCCCCGGCGGTGGTGAGGTTCACCCGGTCGCCCCAGCAGGGGGTCGTGTTGTTGGCCTCGCACAGGCTACCCGAACCGCTTGCCACCCAGCGGGACAGGAACAGCTCGGGGTGAGTGCCACCATTGGCGAGGTCGTACTGGATCAGGAGGTCTCCAGCTGTCCGAACCGGCGTCACGTTGTTCGACGACAGGGTCTTGGACTGGTTGAACTCAAAGTCCATGTTGGTGGTGCCCGTGGGGTCCTGCACGCGGGTCCAGAAGAGGTTGAGGAACCGAGCGCCAGTCGGCGTCGTCTCGAGGTATACGCCGAAGTTGGTCAGGTCGCTCTTGTTGGGCGGGATACTGCCGTCCACGACCGTGGGAACGGCTGTGTCCTCCTTCGTGCCCTGGCCGAATGAGTCGTCGTTCGCACCAGGAGCCTTGTCCGCCTTGTTGATCTGGGTGACGTTCTCCCAGTCCAGCGACGGAGCTGGATCGTCAACCTTAAGGTTGGCATCGGTGTCAATCTCGAAATTGCTGCCCTGCAGCGACACCTCAGGATGTGAGGCATAGGCACTCTGTGCGCCAACGAGGCCAGCCGCTAAAACCACCGCCCCTGTGGCTGCCACGAATGTTCGGCGGCGCCGGCTGAGCGTCGCTCCCGTGTTTCCTAACTGCATTTCTCTGCTCCCCTGAAGACGGTCCAGGCCGTCGTGGGCCTGGGGAGCCAGGCCAAGGAGCTGTGCCCGCGCCTCCCGGCCCGCTCCGCGAACTAGTCTTGCAGCGGCCCATCGGAGCGGAATCGGCCGTTGGAGCCCCCGGGGTTCTAGTCATCAGGAACTAGTCCTGGCGACAGCGAGCGCCAGCCGGGTCGCGGAGGGGTGCGACCCGGCTGACGCCTGTGTTCGGTTGTGGCGGCAGCTACCGGCTAGGCCCGAGGCTGCCGCCACGATGCTGGACTACGGCGTGTTGGCCGTCGTTCCGTTGTCGATCGTCACCGTCGACGTCTCGGTGCAGTTGCTGGTCACGTTCTTGATCCCAGTGTTGGTGCTGGTGAACGAGACCTTCCACCAGATCGTCGTCGTGGCGGCGTCGACCTTGAAGCTGGTCTGCTTGTTGGTGTCGGCCGTCAACGTCGTGCCGGTGTTGGCGGTCTTGTCGATCAGACCAGAGTCATAGGCTGGCGTGCCGGTGCAGGTGTTGTTGGTGAACGCCTGGAACTGGACGTTGCCCTTCAGGTCCCCAGCGCCCGAGGCCACGTTGACCGTCAACGAGTCCTGCGGGTAGTAGTACTGCGCCGTGTCCATCGTGGGCTGGAGCGCGAACAGCACACTCGGCTCGTCACCACACTTGGACGCCACGCCGAGCGTGTTGGGCGAGTCGCCGCTGTAGGTGGCAATCCACTCGTAGGTTCCAACGGTAGTCGGCGTGAATGTCGCCTCCGCCTGCTGGGCCGTCGGGTAGGTGCCATCTCCACTCACGGCATACGCGGTCGACGTGTACACCGGCGTACCGGTGCAGACCGGGTTGCTCGGGTCGGCCTGCGGGCCGTACAGCGTGAAGGTGATCGTGCCGCCGGCTGGGTCGCCGTCGGGCTGGTTGGCGGTCCCACTCAGGGTCGCCGTGTCACTGATCGCGCTACCCAAGGGCAGACCATCGGCACCAGTCTGGCTGGTCGTGATGGCCGGCTGCTTCGGTGTCACGGTGAAGCACTCGGTGGAGGATCCATCGACGTAGGGGCCACCTGTGTAGTTGGTGTCACCCGGCCAGGACGCCGCGAAGCAGTAGTCACCCGCCGACAACGGCGTATAGGCAGCCGATGTGACGCTGTAGGCGTTGCCGGACTGCGTCGCTCCACTCAGGTTCTTCGTGTCGATCAGCGTCCCATCCGCCGGGTCGCAGTTCGAGATGCCGGCCGAGGGCCCGCACACGTAGAACTTCACGTCTCCGGTCGGTGCCGGCGGGCTGCTCGAGCCCGTCACCGTCACCGTCGCCGTGTCGGTGAGGCTGCCGCCGATTTCGAGCGTCGTCTTGGACGGCGTGGTCTTGAGGTCCGCACCACAGACCGCGAACTTGCCCAGGACGAAGTCCTTCAGCACGGCCGTGGTCGAGGTCGACGATCTCGTCTCAGAGGCCGCGCTGGCGAAGCAGGTGCCGCCGAAGCCCAAGGCGGTCAGGTTGATCCCACCCTCGAAGAACTCACCGTTGAGGTAGGTCGTGTTGCCCGACTTGTCCTTGTACGGCCACGGTGCCGTCGTCCCGTTGGAGGCGTTGACGATGCCGCAGAAGTTCAGCACGTCCGTGGTGTTGCTGCAGTTGGCGCTTGTGGAGGTTCCCTTCAGCCGCAGGTTCGCGTCGGAGCAGTCACCGACCTTGGGCTTGGTCACGCCCTTGGTGCAGCTGCTGTCCCAGGCGAAGACGCTGATGGTGGAGGTGGTGCCACCGTTGCTGAAGTCGCTCAGGACCAGCAGGTCGCCGTTCTTGTGCAGACCCGAGAACGTCCCACTGGAGGTTCCCACCTGGGCGATCTGGTTCTGGAAGAACCAGTAGCCCTGCACGGCGTCACCGCTGTTGTCGTAGCGGTCGGAGCCGAAGAACAGCAGGTCCTTGTTGTCCGACAGGTAGCGGGCGGCGAAGCTGTGCAGCAGGTTGTCCTTGTCAGGAAGACCGCCCGCGTCGTCCTTCCAGGCCCACGACGAGATGTCCTGTGGGTCCTTCGAGCCCCCGCCGGTGAAGATGGATGCGTTGTAGTTGCTGCCATCGAGTGCCGCACCGTCCGACTCCCAGGCAACAGCGGTCGCACCGCTGGTGTTACTGGCCGTCACACACTCCATGGAGTTCGTGAAGGGCGACGGGAACCCGCCGCCGCCGGTGCCCGAGCGCACCTCGTGACAGACATTGCTCCAGTCGTCGATGGAGTTGTGAACAGCGTTGCCGTCGAGCTCGAACACCCCGTTGTTCTGGATTGACACGTAGGCGGCGGAGGCGGCCGAAGCCGCAAACAGACCGCCCACGAGCGCTGCTGCGCCCGCGGCGGCAATGAGGGGACGACGGCGTCGGCCGGCCCCCCCGGTAGTCAGATAACCACGCAACATGAGATTTGGTCCCCTGTCCACGAGACCGGGCCGCACCGACCCGGAGAGCACCCGGGGACAGCGCACGCATGGACCCCCACGGCTCCGAGAGCGAGTTTCCCGAACTCGTACTTCACACGGGCATCGGCCGATAGAGCCCCCCAGGACTAGTTACGTAACTAGCCCAAACGGGTCATGTCAGAACAGCAGGACAACCCTGCTGAAACCGGTCCATAGGCGCTCAAGGCGAACATCGCTGCCGGAAGGCAAACAAAAGGGTGTGCCGTCCGCGAGCCCCTCACGGACGGCACACGACATGCTTGGGCAGGGTCAGAGGTTGATCATGTGGCCCGCAATGCCCTCGATGGCCTCCTTCATCGCCTCACTCAACGTGGGGTGCGCGAAGACGTTGCGGGCGACCTCGTCGGCGGTGAGGTCCCACTGCTGTGCCAAGGTCAGTGCCGGAAGCAGCTCGGTGACCTCGGGACCGATCAGGTGGGCGCCGAGGAGCTCGTTGTACTTGGCGTCGGCGACGATCTTGACGAAGCCGACCCCCTCCCCCATGCCGCGCGCCTTGCCGTTGGCCGAGAAGGGGAAGGACGCGGTTTTGACGTCGTAGCCCTTCTCCTTCGCCTGGGCCTCGGAGTAGCCGAAGGAGGCGATCTGGGGCTGGCAGAACGTCGCCCTCGGGATCATGTCGAAGTTGATCTCCATGGTCTCGGCGCCGGCGATCGTCTCAGCCGCGACCACGCCCATGGCCTCGGCGGTGTGGGCCAGCATGAGCTTGCCGGTGACGTCGCCGACCGCGTAGACGTTCGGGACGTTGGTGCGGCCGCGTTCGTCGATGGCGATGGCGCCGCGATCGGTGAGCTCGACGCCGAGGGACTCCAGGCCGTAGCCCTCGAGGCGCGGTGCGAAGCCGATCGCCTGGAGCACCTTGTCGGCCTCGAGCACCTGCTGCTCGCCCCCGCCGGCCGGGCTCACGGTCACCTTGACCTTGTCGCCAGAGTCGTCGATGGACTCGACCTTCGTCGAGAGCAGCACCTTGACGCCGAGCTTCTTGTACTGCCTGAGCAGCTCCTTCGAGACGTCCTCGTCCTCGGTGGGCACCATCCGGTCGAGGAACTCCACGATCGTGACGTCGACCCCGAAGTTCTTCATCACGTACGCGAACTCGACGCCGATCGCGCCCGACCCGGCGATGATCATCGAGCCGGGCAGCTGGTCGCTGAGGATCTGCTCCTCATAGGTGACCACGCGCTCGGAGAGCGAGGTGCCCGGGACGAGCCGAGTGGTCGCGCCGGTCGCGATGATCAGGTTGTCGAAGCTGAGCCGGCGCGTGCCACTGCCGTCGGTCAGGTTGACGTCCATCGTGGTCGGGCTGGTCAGGGTACCCCAGCCGGAGACCTCCTCGATCTTGTTCTTCTTCATGAGGAAGTGCACGCCCCTGGCGCTGGCGTCGGCGACGGCCCGGCTGCGTGCATGGGTCGGGCCGAACGCCATCGTGGCGTCGCCCTCGATCCCGAAGGTCTTCTTCTCGTGGGTGATGATGTGGGCGATCTCGGCGTTGCGCAGGAGCGCCTTGGACGGGATGCAGCCGATGTTGAGGCAGACACCGCCCCAGTACTTCAGCTCCACGACAGCGGTCTTGAGCCCCAGCTGTGCGGCGCGGATCGCCGCGACGTAGCCACCCGGACCGGCACCCAGCACGACAACATCGAAGTCAGCCATGGCCGCCAGCCTAGTGGGGCAACGAGTCTGCCTCTCGGCGCGTCCGCGGCCTGGCCCGTTGTCGCCCCTTCGACCGAGCTCCCTGTCGTCCCCTCCACCTGGCCGGCTGTCCCTCCTACCCGCGCCTGATGTCGCCCTTCCCGAGCGCACGGATAAGACGGTGGTGCCGTCCGTATCTCAGGACGGCACCACCGGGTCCGTTTGCCTATGCCAGGCCTGGCGTCACGCCAGGCGCCGGCATCTGGCTGCGGTCACCTCATCCCTCGCGGGGCACCTCGCCGCGCCACGCACCGGTCGGGTGCGGCTGCGACTCGACGAGCTCCTTGAACTGCTTCAGGTCCTTCGCGACCCGGTGCTCGACGACGCCGAGCTTGTCCCCTGCCTGCTCGACCAGACCCTCGGGGTCCATGTCGAGGAGCAGGTCGACCCGGGTGCGGTCCTGCGACAGCTTGTGGAAGTCCACGACCCCGGCTTGGCGGACGTCGCCGTCAGCCTTCCAGGCGATTCGCGTGTCGGGGATCTGCTCGGTGATCGTCGCGTCGAACTCGCGCTTCACCCCGGCGATCTTGACCTTCCAGTGCAGGTGTCGGTCGCCGATCTGCGTCACTTCCTCGACGCCGTCCATGAACTGAGGGAAATCCTCGAACTGCGTCCACTGGTTGTACGCCTCGGTCACGTAGCAGTCGACATCGATCGACTTCTGTGCGGTGGTCATGTTGCGTTCCCATCGTTCGCTTGACATGCGGACACCTGAGGCCTACCCACCGCTTTTGAGCCGAAAACCTTCTCCATCCGGTGGACGAGACCGGCCCGGGCAGGATCCGGGCGTATGCCGTGGATCCGACGCCACGGCATACCGCCGGCTGCCCTTCGGCTGGGATCAGGCGGCGCAAGCCGTCTCTTCGCCGACCACCTGCGGAGCCGGCTCGACCCTCGTCCTCGTCAGCGAGCGCAGGCGCCACGCCGATGCGAAGGCGACGGCGCTGATCGCCAGGTGCACGCCGAGGAACAGTCGGCTCTGTCCGGCGCCCAGCAGGATCCCGGCGACCAGCGGGCCGATGGCTGAGACACCGGTCTGCAAGGCGGCGAACAGGCCGAGCGTCGTGCCGACCATGCCCTCGGGCGCCAGGGACGCGGTGAGCGGGTTGAGCACCGGGGCGTACATCGTCTCGCCCACGGCGAACACGCCGAACGCACTCACGAACACGGCCGCGGCGAGCTCCGGAAAGCTCGACGCCGCCGTCAGCATGACCCAGGCCAGCGTCCAGATGGCGCCGACGACCATCAGCAGGCCGGGCGCGCCCCGTTTGGCGGTGACCCGTACCACGACCATCTGGAGCACGATGATCACAGCGCAGTTGACGGCAGCGGCCAGACCGATGGTGGTCTCTCGGACGTGGAGGACGGTCAGCGCGTAGGCAGGCAGGCCGCTCTCGAACTGCGCGTAGAAGGCCAGGGCCATCGTGGCCGTGATGACCGCCGTCCAGCGCAGCGCCGGGATGCGCCAGATGGCACGCGCTGCGCTGAGGCCGCCGGGCTGGGTGGCGAGGACGGCGCTGCCGACCGCCGGCGCTCCGCTGTCAGGCGCCGAGCCGGCCCGGGGTCCAGTGGGCGCGACGGCATGCAGCGCGGTGCCACGACCGGCCACCAGGATCAGGACGGCTGAGACGAGGAAGCCCACAGCCGCGGTGGCGAACGCCGGCCACATCCCGTTCGGGCGATCCAGGTCGACCACGTATCCGGCGGCGAGGGCGCCCACGGCCATGCCCAGGGACTGGCCGGTGAACTGCCAGGCGAAGACGCGCCTGCGGTCGGAACTGCCTACCCAGTGCAGCACCAGGACCGCCTGAGCCGGCGCGGCCGCGGTCACGCCCGCCCCGAAGACCAGCATCCCGGCCAGGAAGGCGGTGGGCGTGTCCGCGACGACCAGTGACGCAACCGCCACAGCCGACACGGAGTTGGCCCAGACGGCGACGGTCACTGGCGACATCCGGTCGGCCAGCCGCCCGCCGAGCGGCGCCGCGAACAGAGCCCCGACCGAGAACAGGCTCGAGGCCGCAGCAGCGACGAGGTTGCCCCATCCGCGGGTGTTCGCCGCGTATGCGTACTGGTACGGCAGAACCGACCCCCAGCCCAGCATGGCGAGGGACGAGGCGAGGATCAGGAGTCGGGGGCGGCGCATGGGAGTTCAACCAGTCTTCGGTGTCGAATATTTCGATATCGAAATCTTAGCCGTCGAATCCGACAGTGGCATGATGTTTTCGTGGCGCGGGCGAAGCGGGAGCGGACAGCAGAGGACGACTACCGGGATGCCGTGGCGTCCTACGTCGCGGCTGGCGGTGACGAGTCAGTGCAGCGGGTGATCACCGCGCTCTACGGACTCTCCCGGAAGCTCGACCGGTGGTACGCCCGGCAGCTGGCCGACCTGGACATCTCGCACGGCGAGTGGTCCGTGCTGGCCCACCTGGCCAAGGCCGGAGACGCGGGAGCGACGCCGAGCCGGCTCGCCGACGTGACCCACATCGCGGCGTCGTCGATGACCCACCGGCTCGACCGGATGAGCGAGCGGGGCCTGATAGACCGGGCGCCCGACCCGACCAACCGCACCCGGGTCGTGGTGACCTTGACCAAGGCCGGGTGGGAGCTGTTCAGCGCGGCCGTGCGTGAGGCCAACGTGGTGGAGTCGGACACGCTCGCGGCCCTGTCACGGGGTCAGCGCGAGGAGCTCGCCTCCCTGCTGGAGGTAGTCATATCGCGGCTGGACAGCCTCGAGACGGCCTGAGCGGTCACCTCTGGACGCGCCGTCAGAGGTTGGGGTACCAGATGCCGATCTCGCGGACCGCCGACTCGGGCGAGTCGGAGCCGTGGACGATGTTCTCCTGCACCTTGCCGCCCCAGTCCCTGCCGAGGTCGCCGCGGATCGTGCCTGGCAGCGCCGCCGTCGGGTCGGTGGCGCCTGCGAGCGCGCGAAACCCCTCGATGCAGCGCTCTCCCTCGATCACCGCGGTCGTGACCAGGCCCGAGGACATGAAGTCGACGAGCGGCTCGTAGAACGGCTTTCCCTGGTGCTCGGCGTAGTGGGCGGCGAGCTGCTCCCGGGCGGGGGTGATGATCTCGAGCGCCACCAGCCGGTAGCCCTTGGCCTCGATGCGGCGGAGCACCTCACCGGTGAGTCCGCGCTGGAAGCCGTCGGGCTTGACGATGACGAGGGAGCGTTCCGTGGTGGTCACGGCGACACCTTAGCGATCATCTGTCGTGCTGCAGCGCGTCGACCTTGGCGCCCTGCACCATCACCAGCACCCACAGCCCCAGGAAGATGATCCCCACGACGAGCATGGTGGGCACCACGAAGGCGGTCACGATGGCCGCCACCTGGATGACCCAGCCCAGCGTCACACCCCAGGCCTGTCGCATCAGGCCCGCGGCGAGCAGGCACACCACGGCGAGCCCGGAGCCCACTGCGAGGAACGTGTCGGCCGACCCGCTCCCCTCCGCCGACGCCAGCGCCCGGGCCACCAGGGCACCGAAGAAGATGACCATCGCCTCACCGACGAGCACGGTGGCCAGCATCCGCCAGCTGAACTTGCCGAGGCGTCCGTAGAACGTCAGGGACTTCACCTGCCGAGCTCCCGGCGCCGGATGTCGATGGCTTGCTTGGCCTGGCCGAGCGGGGCAGCCGTCGCGTCTCGGTAGATCTTGACGGCCTGCATCCAGTGGCCCTCCGTGAGCTGGTGGTCGATCGAGGCGATCAGGCTCGGCTGCAAGGCCCGCACCGGTACTGGAGCGCCCGTGTAGTCGGGCACCTTCCGGTCGCGGAACCTGCTCACGAGCCAGAACACGGCGGCCAGGATGAGGACGACCCAGAACAGCTTGACCACGGGATGCATGCGCAGAGCGTAAGCCGTCTCAGGGACGCCGACGACGGCGCTGCCGGACCTCGCGGAACTCGGCAAGGAGCGACAGGCCAGGCTTGTCGTCCATCCGGCGCCACGCGAGGATGCCCGTGGCCGTCATGGCGCAGCCCGCGATGAGGAAGGTCGCCGTGGCGCCGGTGTACTTGAGGGGCAGCCCGCCGACGTGGGCAACCCAGGGCATGGAGAGCACGGTTTCGAGGGCGGCTGCCAAGAGGGGGCCGACCGCCAGGGCGAGGACGAGGACGACGCCGTCGAAGGTCTGGACCAGGGCGAAGGTGCGGCCTCGCACCTCGTCCTCCACCTCGAGTCCCAACAGGGTGTAGCCGACGACCCAGGCAATCCCCACGAAGGCACCGAGCACCGCGGCCAACGGCATCGCGACGGCGAAAACGGGGACCACCGCCAGGACCAGCAAGGAGATCCCGGCACCGATGATCGCCGCGCCGAAGAGCCGGGCGCGCGACAGGCCAGTCAGCGCTCGAGGGCCCAGGACGAGCCCGGCCGCCATGCCGGTGAACACGCTCACGAAGAGCAGGCCGTACCCCGGCGCACCCGCGCCAACGTCCTTGACGAACCCCTGCGCCAGGCCGATCACGAGGCCTCCACCGGCGAAGGCCCCGAGCATGCCGCCGATCAGTCCCCCGACGAAGGGCCGCTTCCTGATGAAGATGAGCCCGTCCTTGATGGTTCGGACCACCGACTCTGCCGCCAGGCTGCGCAGGTGAGCCCTCGGTGGGAACCTCAACCTCGACACGACCATCGCGCTGGCGAGGAACGTCAGCGCGTTCAGGTAGATCGCGAGGTAGACGCCGGACGGGTCCAGGCCGGGGATGATCGCGTGCATGGGCTCGCTGACCACGGACAGGGTGGAGAACAGCAGCGCGGCGACGGGTGCCGTGCCATAGCTGGCGATCAGGCCCAGCTGGTTGGCCAGTTCGAGCCGCTCCGGTGGTACGAGGTTGGGCACGGTGGCGTCCTTGGCGGGATTCCAGAACAGGGACACGCACTCGCTCAACAGGATCGCGAGGTACATCCACCACAGCGTCCCGACGAGAGGGATCGTCGCGAACAGCGCGAAGCGGAGCAGGTCACCACTGATCATGGTGCGCCGCCGGTCGAGCCGGTCAGCCACGACGCCGGCCAGGGGCCCCAGGACCATCGCGGGAGCGATCCTGAGGATGAACACACCGGAGACCGCGAGGTACTGGGCGACCGAGCCGCCGGCAAGCTCACCGGCGAGGCTGGTCGTGCCGAGCAGCGCGAGCCAGTCCCCAAAGCTCGACAGGGATCCCGCCAGCCAAAGGCTGCGGAAGCGCCGCAGCGCCAGGATCGCGCGGAGGTCGCGTAGGGAGGCGGCGGCGTGGGGAACGTCGGCGCCCTCGGGAGACGCGTCCCCCTCAGTCATGGCTCCAGCGTATGAGCGGGCGGTCGGCCGGAAGGCCCCGGCGGCGTATCCGGCGCGTCCGCGGCATACCCCGTAGCCCGTTCACCCCCTGGAGCGATGGCGAAACGGTCGGCAGGGACCGCACTCGGTGCGGCGGTCAGGCGTCCGTCTTCCCGAGCAGCATGCGTACCTCGGCGGCGGTGACGACCGAGCCCGTGGCGAGCACGCCGCCTCCGACTCCACCCTCGTCCGCCAGGGCGGCTGCGCGGTCGAGCGCGTCGGGGAGGTCGTCGACCACGGTCACCCGCTGGTCACCGAAGATGCCCGACGCGACCTCGCCGAGCTCGCGGGGGCTCATGGACCGCGGTGAGGAGTTGCGGCTCACCACAACGTCGTCGAGCACCGGCTCGAGGATCTCCAGCATCTCGGCCGCGTCCTTGTCCTTCATGATCGCGACCAACCCGACCAGGCGGGCGAAGGTGAACTCGTCGCGGATCGCCTCACGGAGGACGGTGGCGCCAGCGGGGTTGTGGGCCGCGTCGACCAGCACCGTGGGTGACCGGCGGACGATCTCCAGCCGACCAGGCGACGTCGCCGCGGCCAGGCCGGCGCGCACCACGTCTGGGTCGAGGCGATCGTGACCGCCCCCCAAGAACGCCTCGACAGCCGCGACCGCGATCGCGGCGTTGTGGGCCTGATGGGCACCGTGCAGCGGGAGGAACAGCTCGTCGTAGTCACCGGCGAGGCCCCGTATCGAGATCTGCTGCCCGCCAACGCCGACCTCTCGGGTCAGCAGGCCGAAGTCGTTGCCCTCGAACGCGATCCGCGCACCGACCTCGTTGGCCCGCTCGACCAGGACCTCGGCAACCTCAGGCTCCTGCACGCCGACCACGGCGAGCGCGTCGCCCTTGATGATGCCGGCCTTCTCCTCGGCGATCTCCACCTCGGTCGAGCCGAGGAAGTGCGTGTGGTCGATCGAGATCGGCGTGACGACCGCAACGCTGCCGTCAGCAACGTTGGTGGCGTCCCAGCCCCCACCCATCCCGACCTCGACCACCGCGACGTCGACCGGGGCGTCGGCGAACGCCGCGAAACCCACCGCGACGAGGACCTCGAAGAACGTCATGCGTGGTCCGCTCTCGGCAGCCGACTTGGCGTCGACCATCTCGACGAACGGCATCACGTCGTCGTAGGCGGCAAGGAACTTCTCGGGCGAGATGGGCTCACCCGCAATGCTGATCCGCTCGCGCATCGTGTGCAGGTGCGGCGACGTGAACCGTCCCGTCTTGAGGCCCAGCTCGCGCAGCAGGGCGTCGATGATCCGGCTCGTCGAGGTCTTGCCGTTGGTGCCCGTCAGGTGGATCACGGGGTAGGCGCGCTGAGGGTCGCCAGCGAGGTGCATGACCGCGGCGATCCGCTCGAGGCTGGGCTGCAGGTCATGCTCGGGGGCACGGGCGAGGATCGCCTCCTCCGCCTCGCGCATCCGCTTCATCACCTCGAGGTTGCGGGCTGCCTCGCTCTGCGCTGCGTCAGGTGCTGGCGACATGGGTCAATCCTCCACCAGCCCGAAGTCGCAGCGCGGCCCAGGTGCCCGCGCCAGTCTGGCATCCGCACCGAGCAGAGGTATGCCGCGTGCTTCCGCGAGCGCCGCGCAGGCACCCTCACGGCCCAGTGGCGTCGAGCTTCATCACCTTGATGCGCACCGGCAGCCCGTCGCCGACCGTCGCCTCAGCCACGTCGGAGCGCTGCGGCAGGGCGTCGAGCTGGCCCGCCGACCCGAACTGGGTCGCGAGGGTCTCGCCCATGATGAGCTGCTGGTACGCGACTGCCGCGTGCCACACCTCCTCGCCACCGGTGACGGTGAGGGAGATCCTGTCGCTCACGTCCAGGCCGGCATCGCGACGCGCCTGCTGCACGGCCCTGATGACGTCCCGCGCAAGACCCTCGGTTGCCAGCTCGGGAGTCACGGTGGTGTCCAGCACGACGAATCCGCCACCGGGCAGCATCGCGGTCGCACGGCTCTTGTCGCCGGACTGGGGCACGACCGTCTCGAGGGTGTACTCACCCTCCTGCAGCACCAGGCCGCCCGACGTCACGGTCCCGTCCGCCGCAACGGACCAGTCACCCGACTTCGATCCCTTGATGGCCTGCTGGACATCGCGTCCGAGGCGCGGGCCGGCCGCCCGCGCGTTGACGGTCAGCCGCTGCGAGACGCCGAAGTCCTCCT
>DASSJT010000192.1:0-9367 GCA_035691065.1 Dermatophilaceae bacterium | reverse complement strand
CCTTGCGGTCCTTCAGCCGGAAGATGTTGTCGCCGTACTCCTCCCACCGGCCGGAGGCCTCGAACGGCTCCTTGGGCAGGAGCGCCGGGAACAGCAGCTCCTGGGCGCCGATGGCGTCCATCTCCTCGCGCACGATGGTCTCGACCCTGCGCAGGACCCGCAGGCCGAGCGGCAGCCACGTGTAGATGCCCGGGCTGACCCGGCGGATGTAGCCGGCGCGGACCAGGAGCCGGTGGCTCGGGACCTCTGCGTCCGCCGGGTCCTCGCGAAGGGTTCGCAGGAACAGGGACGACATGCGCATGGCCACGGGGTCTCCTTCGGAGGTGGCGTTCGGGTGGGGAACCCACGAAGGATATCCACCAGCGGGTATGCCGTTCACGCGGCTTTGCGCAGCGGTCACCGGAGCGGGTGGCCAGGGCGTGCGACACTCGCGGCTATGAGCGCAGCGCCGTCAGCCGGGACCACCATCGACAACCTGGACGAGCTCACCGCCCTCGTGGGCGAGCCGATCCAGCGGGTGAAGGACAAGGTGCGTCCCGCCCTCCACCCGCTCGATGTCGAGTGGCTCCGGGCCAGCCCCTTCTGCCTGGTCGCGACGTCAGGCCGCGACGGTCGGTGTGACGTCTCGCCGAAGGGCGACCCGGCGGGCTCCCTCGTGCACGTGTTCGACGAGCACACGATCGCGATCGCCGAGCGACCGGGCAACCGGCGGGTCGACGGCTACCGCAACGTCATCGAGAACCCCCACGTCGGGCTCATCTTCCTCGTGCCCGGCCGCACCGAGACGCTGCGGGTCAACGGCCGGGCGCGCCTCGTCAGCGACGCGCCATGGTTCGACGAGATGGTGGTCAAGGGACATCGACCCGTGCTGGCGCTCGTGGTCGAGGTCGAGGAGGTCTTCGGCCACTGCCAGAAGGCCTTCATGCGCTCGCAGCTGTGGCAGCCCGAGACCTGGCAGCCGGGGGCAGTGACGCCGTTCGCGCAGAAGATCCGCGAGACCCAGTGGCGCGACGCCTCGCTGGAGCAGGTGGAGACCTACTACGGACCGGAGTACGCCGAGAAGCTCTACCGGGGGTAGCCGGCTACAGGCGGCCGGCGGCCCTGAGCGCGGTGCGGATCAGCGGCCACTGTGCCGGGAGGCGCGCAACGGTCGCCGCAAAGAAGGCGCGGGAGGTGGCGTCCTGCCGGCGAGCCGCGCGCCTTGCGTGGTTGGCGCTCATCTGGACGTTGCCGGGGAAGATGGCGACAAGGAGGACCGCGCTGGCGTAGCCGGCCGCCTTGCGGGTGCGGGGATGGAGCAGACCCAGTCCGCAGGCGATCTCGGCCGCGCCCGACGCGTAGACGAGGGCCTGCTGGTGACTGCGCAGCCGGCGCGGGATGAGCGGCTCGAACACGTCCGGCTTGAGCAGGTGCGTCGTGCCCGACGCCAGGAAGAGCGTGGCCAGACCGGCGACGTCCTTGGTGGGGGCAGGAGCCATGCGGCGATCCAACCACAACCCGCGCTCCTGCCGCGCTCCTGCCCCGTTCCCTTGGGAGCCTGCAGCCCTCCTGCGGCGTTCCCTCGCGGGCCACGCGAGTGTGGCACGCGCAGTGGCCCGGGCCACCTGAGCCCGGGCCACTGCGTGACCATGCGCGGCGCTGCCGTCGGCAGCGGCCGTTACTTGCCGTTCAGCGAGAAGGCGTAGAACGTCGTGCTCGGGGTGCCGAGCCCGAAGCGGCCGTAGCCGTTGCCCCAGTAGACGACACCCTGGTTGCTGATCGCGGGCCCGGCGTTGCTCGAGCCCTCGCCGACGATGTCCCTCAGCACCTTGCCGCTCGCGGCGTCGAGGGCGTACATGTGCCCGCTCATCGACCCGGCATACACGACGCCGTTGGAAACGGACACCGCACCGGTGTCGAAGCTGCCGCTCGGGTCCGAGGTCTGCCACAGGATCTGGCCCGTGGCGGGGTCGAGGGCAGCCCACGATCCGACGGCGGGCAGGGACGGGTCGTTCTGGTAGGGCAGGAACCCGGCGTTCGCCTCCGCGACGTAGATCCGCTTGCCGTCGGTGGCGCTGCCCCACTCGATCCCGCCGAGCGTCGAGCCCGGGCCGGCCTGGGTGCTCCACACGATCTCGCCGGTCTTGGCGTCGAGGGCCCAGTAGATCCCGCTCTTGGCGCCTGCGCCGACGAGGAGGCGCTGACCCGTGCCGATCTTGGCCTTGAACAGGTGGGGTCCGGAGCCGAAGTCGAAGTCGGGTCCAGGGCTGACCGGGCAGTTCGGGACGTTGACGATGCACGAGACGATCCAGTCGTCGAAGCCCTGCACACCGGTCGCCCACGTGATCTGGCCGGTGGTCATGTCGAGGGCCAGCATGGCGTCGACGTGGTCGTCCGGGCTGAGGCATTCCGACGCCGTGCCGCCGCCGAGCTGGCACTGCTTGGCGGCCTCGGGGACGGAGTAGTTGTTGCCGGTGGAGATGTAGACCGTGTTCGACTTGGCGTCGATGGCCGGGGTGCTGCCCCACACGGCCCCGCCGGAGTACCCCGTGGGAACCATGTACGTGGTCCACAGGACCTTTCCCGTTGCCGCGTCGAGGGCGCTGAAGGACCCGCGGAAGCTGCAGCACACGTAGTCGGGGATGAACGCGGCGGCGTTCTCTTCCGCCGAGGCGGCGCCCACGTAGACAACCCCGTCCTTGACCACCGGCGACTGGGTGATGATCGCGAACTGGTTGTCGTTGATGACCGACGACCACAGCAGCTCGCCGGTGGTGGCACTGACCGCCAGCACGCGTCCCGCGTGGGGCGTGAGGGTCCCACCGCCCTGGTCGCCGAGGTAGATCACGTCGCCGACGACGGCCGGGGTCGTGCGCGACACGAGGTCAGGGTCGGCGTTGTAGCCGTAGGCAGACAGCTTCTTCTGCCAGACCAGGGCGCCCGTGTCGGCGTCGACCTTGTTGAGGTACCCGCCCCAGTCGGGGAAGTAGACCGACTTGCCGACCACGGCGGGGGTCGCCGACACGTCGCCGTGCGTGGTGAACGCCCATTTCTGCTGCAGCCGGTGTGCGTTCGCCGCCGAGATTGCTGTCTGGGCCTCGTTGGAACGGGTGTTCTGGTAGTTCTGGCCGCCCATGGGCCAGCTCGGGGTGTCTGCCACCGCGATGCCGGCGGACATGACGGTTGCAGTGCACACCGCCGCGACTCCGGCCAATAGGGCACGAATGCCGTGAACGCGACTCTTCATCGCCACCTCCAGGCTGCAGGGGACTTGCCGGGTGCGCGGAGCCGCTGGGGCCACAGGCCGAGAGGTCCGCTGCCCGAATCTATGGGTCGCGCCCCCTTGTCGGGACCCTCCAAAAGGCCTAGGACACCTGACGGGGGAGCGGTCGGCTCCTGCCGCCTCGACGTGGGCGCCGGAGCGCCCCGGCCGGATCTCCTCCGGCCGAGGCGCCGTGACCGAGTGAGCTGCCCCCCGCTGCTCGACCCGGTTGCGGGATCCCCTATCCCGCTGCGGCCACGGCTGCTGGGCGAGCCTCCCGAGCTCGTCCAGCGGCCGGTGACCAGTTTCGGAACACCTCGCCCCAGGCCAGCCCGGCCAGGAGCGCACACAGCGTCATGAGCGACAGCCCGGGGAGGTAGGCACTGATCGGGCGAAGTCGGCTGACGTCCTGCCAGGTGAGCCATGTCGCCAGGCCGAGGGTGGTGCCGACACCCACTGCGGTGACGGTCCATCGCACCGCTGCCGACGGGATGCGGGCCGCTGCCGCGGTCGCGACGACTCCAGGCAGGAGAAGCGTGCCCGGGCTGGCGAAGAGCACCAGGGTGGGCAGCGGCGCCAGTCGCCACCAGCGGCGCCGCCCGCCGACCCGTGCGGCGCGCACCAGCCCCAGGGCGGCGCCCATGAGCCCGCTGACCCCGAGGATGCCGAGCGTGCCCGGCCAACTGAACTCCGGCGTGTCCGCCAAGAGGCGCATGAACAGCCGTGCGATCGTCCCCCAGAGCACCCCCAAGGCGAACCCGCGTCCGAGCCAGGGGATCATTGCCACACCACCGGGAGGCAGGCCACCCGGGCCCCGGCGAGGCCGGTGAGGTGGTCAGTCTGCTGGGCGTGGATCACCACGGAACGAGTTCCCGGGACGGGGGTGAACGGCACCACCGCGGTGGCCGCTCCCCTGCCCTCCTCGTTGACCGTGAAGTCGAGCCAGACCTCCGTGTCGTCGCTGACGCGCACCGGGCTCTGGCCAGAGGCGGCGTCGGAGTTGTAGTGGCCGCCAGCGGCGCCGCCGGAGCCGGCCACACATGGTCCGTTGTGGAGGTGCGCGCCGAAACGGCTCCCGGAGACGTCCGGCGAGACGCCCCAGACGTGCAGGGTCGCGGTCGCGCCGGCGGCGCTGCTCGCAAGGGTCACCTGCGCCGAGGCGGCGTCGAAGGCGTGGACCACGCTGTTGTCCAGGTGGCTCACCTCGCCGCGGGAGACCGCGGTGGGGGTGCCCGCCTCGACACCGGTCGCCATCGCCACCGCGAGGAGTCCTGCGCTCGCCGCTGCGGCCGTCGCCACACCCCCTTGTGCCAAGCGCCTTCCGACTCGGGTGCCCAGCCGAGTATGGGTGTTCATGAATCCTGCCCCTTCCAGGAGATGGTGTTGCCTACACTCGATGGGACGCGGGGAGACACCGGAGCGGGCGACCGGCAGGGGGCAGATTCGGGCGAACGGACATTTCGGGGCGACCCGTGTCACCCGCGGGTCCCCCAGATCCGTCTGTACCAGCGATGGAGAGCGTTGCCATGGGGCAGGAGGCCTGGCTGAGTCGCGACGCCGACGACGCTGCCTTCGTCGACTTCGCCGTCGAGCTGTTCCGCGCCGAGGCGGCCTCGCTGGTGCAGGTCGCACGCTTCTACGTCGACGACAAGACGGCAGCCGAGGATCTCGTCCAGGAGGCTTTCATCCGGCTCTCCCGCAGTGCCCATCGGATCAAGGATCCGGCCAAGGGGGCCGCCTACCTGCGGTCGATCGTGATCAACCTAGCTCGCGACCACAACCGCCGGGGCCTGATGTCCTTCCGCCACCAGCCCCCAGCCCAGCCCGACGAGCCCTCGGCCGAGGACATGGCCGCCGACCGCTCCGACCGCCGCGAGGTGATCGCCGCCCTGCGCGGCCTGCCCCACCGCCAGCGGGACTGCGTCACCCTGCGCTACTACTACGACCTCTCGGTCCCCGACATCGCCGCGACGCTGGGACTGTCGGTGAACTCGGTGAAGACCCACCTCCAGCGGGGCCTGAGAACCCTCGCTGCGGTCCTGGGGGAGGCGCCATGAGTCGGCTCGAAGACCGGCTGGCCGACGCGCTTCGCGGACCGGCCAACGCCCCGCGGCCGTCACCCGACCTGTTCGCCCGGGTCATGGACAGCGTCGACAACGACCGCCATCGCCGCCGGCGGCTGCGGGTGGCCATCGCAGCGGCGGCAGCCCTGCTCCTCGCCGCCGCCACGGCACTCGCACTTGTCATCCAGTCAACCCAAGGAGAGACCGCCATGCCCTGGTGGACCGTGGAGATCGCCACCAACGCCATCCTCGTCGCCATCGCGCTCTGGCTGGGGCCGTTCATCAAGCGCTTCGGCCGCGCCTACGCAGCCGACGTCTTCCACGACAACCCGCTGACCGGCAAGAGCTACATCATCCTGACCGATGTCGTGTACTACCTGATTTTCACGGCATACATCCTGTTCACCGTGCAGCTCGAGCGCCATGAGGACTGGGGCTTCGGGACGGCAGTCAGCGCCGCTCAGATCCAGTTCTCGCTTTTCCGGATCGGCGGGATCCTGCTCATCATCGGCATCCTGCACGGGCTCAACATCGTGCTGATGCCCGTCCTCGGCCGGCTCTTCTCGCTCAACCGACGCCTGCCCGACCACCTGCTCCCGGAGCGGTCCCCCGACCGGCTCTGAACCGCGCGGGCTCCGACCGCGGGCTCCGACCGCGGGCTCCGCCCACAAGGTCCCCTGCCCTGACCTGCGCTCAGAGGAGGACCGTCGTGAACATACCGACGTCCTCGAACCCCACGCGGGCGTAGGTGGCGCGAGCCGCGAGGTTGAAGTCGTTGACGTAGAGGGTCACCCATGGCGCGGTGTCGGCCATGACCTGCTCGACCACCGAGGCCATGGCGGCCACGGACAACCCCTGGCCGCGCAGGTCGGGGGCGAGCCACACGCCCTGGATCTGTGCGCACCCTCCGGCCACCGACCCGACGTCGGCCTTGAAGACCACGCGGCCGTCCTCGACGATCACGTAGGTGTGGCCGCGCTGGATCAGGCTGGAGATCGCCGAGCGGTAGGCCCGGGGGCTGCCGGTGTAGGGCGCGTAGCCGATCTCGGCCGTGAACATGTGGGCCGCCGCCGGCAGCACGAGGTCGACCTCGTCCAGCCGGGCGGGTCGGACCCGGGCGTCGAGCCGGACCCCGAGGGCCGATGGCCTGGTGCGCGTCGACATCAGCGGCTGTGACCTGCGGATGACCCGCTCGGGGCCCCAAGCCCGCTCCAGGTGGTGCCAGAGGTCGAGGACCTGGTCCTGCGGCCCGAGCAGCGAGGCGCAGTGGGCGCGCCAGCGGCGAACCCGCTCGGCGAACAGCAGGCGGCTCTCGGCCGTCGTCTCGACCGGCACGAGGTTGGCGCTCACCCAGCACAGCGAGTGGAGCTCACCGCCGTCGCGGTAGCCGAGGACCGAACCTGGAGTGCGATCCAGCGCACCCTCCTCGATCCGCGCGGCGACGAAGACGTTCGCCGCGAGGTCGCGAGCGCAGACCGACAGCGCCTCGTCGCGGTCGACCGCGGTGAGGGTGCGGACCGGTGAGCGGGTGCGCAGCACGCGGTCAGCCTAAGCCCGGCTGCTGGGCTCCCACAGTCATTGCCGCAGGTTGCCCTTGTTCCCGCGGTGACGCAGTACAGGCCGGTCCAGGTCGCAGTTGTCCACGACCCAGGTCGCCCGCTCGGCGGGGCGCGCCTCGTCAAGGTAGAGCCGCTGACCCTCGACGTAGCGGCGGTTGGCCTCGGACAGCGGGTCGGCATCCAGCGTCCCCGCGAACCGCGAGTTTCCCCGGGGCACGCTCACCTCGAAGGGCACGTCGACGAAGACGGCGGCATCCCAGTGGCCGCGCAGCTCCGGCCGCTGCAGGAAGATCCCGTCGACCAGCAGCAGAGCCGCCGGGCCCGCCGTTCGTGGAGCCTCCGCCACCGGGGCATCGAGCTCGACGTCAAAGACCGCGGTGGCGAACGGCCGGCCCGCACGAAACGGCTCCACCATGCGGGCGGACAGCGACGCGTAGTCGTAGGAGTCGCGATAGTACGTCTCCGGGCTCCGCCCGCGTGCATAGCGCTGCGCGCGCGGGCGGTGGAACCCGTCCACCGATGCCCGCACCACCTCGCGGAACGGCGAGAGGTATGCCGTGAGCTCACGTCCCAGCACCGTCTTGCCGGCGCCGTCCACACCGTCGACGGCGACCGCCACCCGGTGCCCGGGCTTCAGTGCAGCAAGGCCGCTCGCCAGCGCGGCCAGCACCTCGTGCCGGTGGGCAGACGGCTCCGGAGGGGTGAACGAGTCGAGACCCGACGGCATACGGCCTGGGGCGTCGTCGTCAGCGGACGGTGACCGTCGGCGCGCCTGCCTCGCCCTCGACGGACTGGCCCATCTCCTCGGCGATCCGCATGGCCTCCTCGATGAGGGTCTCGACGATCTGGCTCTCGGGGACGGTCTTGATGACCTCGCCCTTGACGAAGATCTGGCCCTTGCCGTTGCCCGATGCCACGCCCAAGTCCGCCTCCCTGGCCTCGCCGGGGCCGTTGACGACGCAGCCCATCACGGCGACGCGCAGGGGCACCTCCATGCCCTCCAGGCCGGCCGTCACCTGGTCGGCCAGCGTGTAGACGTCGACCTGCGCCCGGCCACAGGAGGGGCAGGAGACGATCTCGAGCTTGCGCGGCCTGAGGTTCAGCGACTGGAGGATCTGGTTGCCGACCTTGACCTCCTCGACCGGCGGCGCCGAGAGCGAGACCCGGATGGTGTCGCCGATGCCCTTGGAGAGCAGGGCGCCGAACGCGGTGGCGGACTTGATCGTGCCCTGGAACGCCGGACCCGCCTCGGTGACCCCGAGGTGGAGCGGCCAGTCGCCCCGCTCGGCCAGCATCTCGTAGGCGCGCACCATGACCACGGGGTCGTTGTGCTTCACCGAGATCTTGAAGTCGTGGAAGTCGTGCTCCTCGAACAGGCTCGCCTCCCACACCGCCGACTCGACGAGGGCCTCGGCGGTCGGCTTGCCGTACTTCGCCAGCAGCCGCTTGTCGAGGGAACCGGCGTTGACGCCGATCCGGATCGACACCCCGGCGTCCTTGGCGGCCTGGGCGATCTCCTTGACCTGGTCGTCGAACTGCCGGATGTTGCCCGGGTTGACGCGGACGGCGGCGCACCCGGCGTCGATCGCCGCGTAGACGTACTTCGGCTGGAAGTGGATGTCGGCGATGACCGGGATCTGCGACTTCCGGGCGATGGCGGGGAGGGCGTCGGCGTCGTCCTGGCTGGGGCACGCGACGCGGACGATGTCGCACCCTGCCGCGGTGAGCTCGGCGATCTGCTGGAGGGTCGCGTTGATGTCGGTGGTCGGCGTGGTGCACATGGACTGGACCGAGATGGGTGCGTCGCCGCCCACCTCCACCTTGCCGACCCGGATCTTGCGCGACGGGCGCCGCGGGGCGAGCACGGGGGCGGGGGCAGAGGGCATCCCAAGCGAAACGGTCATGGTCGAAGTATCTCCCAGCGGGCTGAGCGGGTCGGGTCAGTGGTGCTCGAGCAGGCGGCACGGTCGAGCAGGCGGCGCGGTCCGGGGCAGGTGGCGCGGTCGCGCAGGAGCCGGTCTGGGCAGGCGGCGCGCTCCGGGCTGCCTTGACGAGCGTCCCTGGCCGTCGCCATCGGGACGGCTACCCGCCGATGCGGATGGGGTTGACGATGTCGGCGTAGATGAGCAGCGCCGACATGGCGATGAGCACGGTGGAGACCGCGTAGGCGAGCGGCAGGGCCTTGGCGACGTCGACGTGGCCCGGGTCGGGCCGGCCGAGCGCCCGCGCACCCCTGCGCTTGATGCCCTCCCAGAGCGCTCCCGCGACATGGCCGCCGTCGAGCGGCAGGAGCGGGATCAGGTTGAAGACGAACAGCGCGAGGTTCAGCGAGGCGACGAGCCCGATCAGGGTGACGACGCGAGCGGCGTCGTCACCCCCGAAGAGGCCGCCCTGGTCACTGGCCACCTCGCCGGCAACGCGTCCGACGCCGACGACCGACATGGGTCCGTTGGGATCACGCTGGCCCGAGCCGAAGGCGGCCTGGGCGATGCCGACCATCTTCT
>DASSJT010000191.1:0-9795 GCA_035691065.1 Dermatophilaceae bacterium | reverse complement strand
CGACGAACTGGCGAAACCGCTCCCCAGACCGGTCTCGCCGCCTGCGGATCGCCCGGGCAACGCTCGATCCGTGTGCGGTGCGTCTGCCGCACCAGACCGCGCTGCGGCCCACCGCGACACCACGTGAGGAACGTTCCGCTTCTGTTCCACCGGGGGCGCCGCCACCTTCGACACCGACCAAACCGCTACGCCACCGCCGCTTCAACCGGTGACCTAGCCGCCCCACAGTCCACTGAGGAGGACTAGCCATGAACACCCGAATGATCGCCAACATCCTCCGTCTGCGCCGGGCGCTCCGTCACCGCGAGACCTGGCCCGTCGAGCGGCTCCGCGAGCACCAGCAGCATGAACTCGCGGCATTGCGCCACTTCGCCGAGGAATCTTCGCCGTTCTACCGGAGGGTCCACCGCGGCCTGGCAGGCGCGCCGCTGCACGAGCTGCCGGTGCTGACCAAGGCCACCATGATGGACAACTTCGACGAGATCGTCACCGACCGTTCGCTGCACCTGACCGACCTGCAGGCGTACCTGGACGGTCTTCACGGCAACGAACCGTTCGCCGGCCGGTACATGGTGTCGGCGACCTCCGGCAGCTCCGGACGCAAGAGCATCATCCCCAGCGACCCACACGAATGGGCCACCATCATCGCCTCCTACGCCCGGGCCAACGAGTGGGCCGGCATCCACGCCGGTCCGCTGCACCCGGTGCGGATGGCCGTCGTCAGCTCCACCACCGCCTGGCACCAGTCTTCCCGCGTGGCCGCCACGGTCCACAGCCCGTTCATCACCAGCGTTCGCCTCGACGCGGCTGCGCCGCTGTCCGACATCGTGGCCCAGCTCAACGAGCTGCGCCCCGGTGTGCTCATCGGGTATGCCTCGATGATCCGCGCCCTCGCCGACGAACAGCTGGCCGGGCGGCTGCACATCCTGCCCCGCGCGGTCAACTCCTCCTCCGAGGTGCTCACCGGCGATGCCCGCGCGATGGCAACGCGAGCGTGGCAGATCTCCCCGTTCGACGTCTACGCCGCCACCGAAGCCGGCGGGATCGCCGCCGAATGCGCCCAGCACCGGGGCTTGCACCTGTTCGAGGACCTGGTCATCCCCGAGGTTGTCGACGACAGCTACCAACCCGTCCCGGCAGGCGAGCCGGGCGACCGGCTGCTGGTCACCGTGCTGCCCAGCCGCACCCTGCCGCTCATCCGGTACGAGATGACCGACCGGGTCACCCTCGCCACCGAGGCGTGCCCGGACGGGCTGCCGTTCCGGCTCCTGGCCGCGATCGAGGGACGTACCGACGACATCCTCACCCTCCCCGCCGCCGCCGGCGGCACGACCACGGTCCATCCGGTCGTGTTCCACCAGGCCTTGGATTTGCTCGATGCCACCGGTTGGCAGGTACGGCAGGGTGAGCAGGACCTCACCGTGATGATCGCCGCCGCTGGCCCGCGTTTCGACCCGATGGTCACCGCAGACGCGGTCCGGGCTGCGCTCACCACCGCCGGAGTCCGGTCACCAGCAATCACCATCCGCCAGGTGGACACCATCCCAGCTGGCGCAGCCGGCAAACGACCCCTCGTCGTGGCGCAGAAGGCCGGCACAGTGCCCGTTACCTGACGCTCCTCAGTGGCGTGGAGGCCCAGACGTTGAATGACAGAAGGTTCATCCCCGAGACGAGGGTTCGATCGGGAGTCCGGTGAGGGCGCGTCCTGGGCGCCAGGTGATGTCACGCGACATGGTTTGACGCCTGACCCGGGACATCGTTGTCGCCCCGGAGTTGGCCCCCGCTGCGCGGTCAGCCGCACGGGGCTGACGGGATGCGTTGCCGGGTGACCTGGTTGTCACAGGCTGGATACGGTTCCGGAACGGACTTGGCCGCGCTGGAACGCTTCATCGTCACCGCGAAGTCCCGGACCGAAGGGCGGTTCCTCGGCGGCCACAGCGCGTCAATCGATGGCTGGGAGTACCACGACAGCCATACAGGGGGTGTCGCTCACTTCGAGGGCCGAGAGCACATCGCTGTCCCTGGCGGTGACGAGGTGTGTGCCCTTCTCTACCACGGCGGTTTAGTCCGGCCGGACTGAGTCGATTCACGGATCCGCCGCTCTGTGGGCGACGACGATCGCCCGACCGTGCCGCTGTGGTTACACGACATGGAACTCGATCCGGTAGACCAAAGTGCCGTCGTTGATCGGGCCCGCGTGAGCGGCGCGGTCACGGAGCGCCTCCCGGTCGCTCTCCCCCGAGGCGCGTACATCGTCGTCGCTCACGGCGGAGAACGGCAAGAGTTCGACGGAGTCGATCTCGATGACGACACCCGAAGTCGGGTAGCGGCCACCGACTCTGACCTTCGGGCGGCTCCACAGCCGGATCGAGACGGTGATCTCGCCGCGCACCAACGCGTCGCGAAGGTCTCGACTGAACATCACCTCCGACACGTTACGGCTCCGGTGGACGAGCCCGTGCCACGTGAGCCTGCAGGTCAATCCCGCGAGCTTCCGGATGCGGCCAGACGAGCAGGCCGGCGCTGGCTTCGACGCCGAGTTCGTGTCCCACCTCAGCCCAGCTGTGCACGGGCGAGCCACTGGGCTTCGACGCTGAGCACTGAACGACAGTGCCCTGGCTCATAGTGACTGGCGGTTCCGCCGGGCGATCGCGCCGGACAGCACGGACGCGAAACCGCACCACACGGCATACGGCGTCAGCGCACGCCCGGCCGCGCCAGAGCCTTTGCTCACGCGGCGGGCCAGGTCCGCAGCGCTGACCGTCAGGGCGAACGCCTCGGCGGTCGCCAGGCCCAGCTTGCGGCGCCGCCAGAAGATCACACTCCAGGCGGCGTTGAGCGCGAGGTTGGCGCCGAGCGCCCGGAGCAGAGCGGTGCGCTCGGGCTCGCGGCCGGCTCTCGAGAAGCTCGTCAGCGCGGTCGCGGTGCTCAGGGCCACGTCGGCATAGAGCGCGGTCCAGACCACGGGGAAGGCGGGGCCTGGCGGCTCCCATCGCGGCCGGCTCAGCCGTCGGTACCAGTTCGAGTCCGGCTGCGCCGCCAGCGAGCCGACCACGGCACACGCGGCCGTGAGCGCCGTGGTCAGGGCGAGGTCCCGCGGCCCGGTGTCGGGACGGGCATCGCGCATGGCGCGCACCACCGCGGTGTCGAAGGAGGTCCAGCCGCCCGGTGGTGGCTCGATCAGCCCGGCGGTGTCGTCCTGTCCTACGACGACCTCGTGGACCAGGCTGCCCACCAGCGGCTTGGCGAGCCCGGACGGGATCGGGGTCACCAGGCCCACCCAGTGGCTGGCCAGCCGCGGCGTGAGCACCGGCACGGTCACGACGAAGGGGCGCCGTTGCCCGGTGACCGTGGCGAACCGGCCGATCATCTCCCGGTAGGTCATCACGTCCGGTCCCCCGATGTCGAAGGCCCGGTTGACCTCGCGGGGCAGGTCGGCCGCTGCGGCGAGCACGTGGACGACGTCGTCGATGGCGATCGGCTGGATCCGGTTGTTCAGCCACTTGGGGGCGACCATGGCCGGCAGTCGGCAGGTCAGGTAGCGCAGCATGTCGAAGGATGCCGAGCCGTCGCCGATCACCACCGCCGCCTGGAACACCGCCGTCGGAACGCCCGAGGCGAGGAAGACCTCTCCGACCTCCACGCGGGACGCGAGGTGCGGCGAGAGCGTCTCGCCCTCGGGGTGCAGGCCGCTGAGGTAGACGATGCGGCCGACATCCGCCGCGGCGGCTGCAGCGGCGAAGGTCCGCGCCGCCTGTCGGTCGCGCTCGGCGAAGTCGGGCCTCTGGTCCATCGAGTGGACCAGGTAATAGGCCACATCGACGCCGGACAGTGCCGACCGCATGTCGTCAGCGGATGCGACGTCGCCCTCCCCGACCTCCACCCGGTCGAGCCAGGGTCGCCCCGAGAGCGACGCCGACCGGCGGGTCAGCACCCGTACGGCCCAGCCGTCCTCCAACAGCCGGGGGACCAGCCGGCCGCCGATGTAGCCGGAGGCACCGGTCACCAGTGCTGTTCGCGGGCTGTGGGCTGCGGTCATGAGGTCACCTCGTGAGGTCAAGGACAGGGGGAAGGAGCAGGAGCATGCCGCTGGACCACACCAGGTGGGTGATCGTCGGCCCGAGGATGCCACCGGTCACCCGGCGCTGCAGCGCGGTGACCAGGCCCAGGCTGAGGGCAGCGAGGGTGAGCAGGGGTATGCCGGTGCCGACGGTGGTGAGCCCGTACAGGATCGTGGTGATCGCCACCGGGTAGCGCGGCAGGGCGGTGAACAGGGCTCCCCGGAAGTAGAGCTCCTCGGCGACGCCGTTGACCACGGTGAGGCCGAGCACCGTGAGGGTCGACCCGAGACGGGCATGGTCGAGGAGCACGTCGACGGGGGCCCGCAGCGGCGGCACCCGCCCGACGAGGAGCGCTCCCGCCAGGAACACCCCCAGGAGCAGGGTCCCGAGCGCCAGCGACTGCACCACCGGGCGTGCCGCGCGCTCTCCCGCCCGGGTGTTTCCCCACCCCGCGTGCAGGGGGCCCGAGGCCAGCGCTCCCAGGCACCACAGCATGGCGAGCGACAGCGTGGCGGTGTAGAACAGCCGGTCCCCCGGCCGGATCCGCAGGGCCCAGGCCAGCAGCGGGGCTCCGGCCAGGAGGGTGAGAGCGCTGACGACCCGTCGACGGCGGAGCGCGGCGGGTGGCTCGGCGTGCTGTCCGGGCACCGGGAGGACGAGAGCGGCACGCAGGAAGTCCCGCAGCTCCCCTAGCGGCCCGTGCGTGGTCACGGTCAGCCCCGCCTCGCACGCTGGTAGCGGTCGAGTGCCTCTGCCCGGGCCTCAGCGTGGTCGAGGATGCGGCCTGCGTAGCCGTGGGAATGGCCGAGGGGATGTCTCCACGGCTCGTGCACAGCAGGTCCGGGCAGGTGGCGCAGCTCGGGGACCCATCGCCGCACGTACTCGCCGTCCGGGTCATACCTGAGCCCCTGGGCAACCGGGTTGAAGATCCGGAAGTAGGGCGCGGAGTCCGTCCCCGTGGCAGCGACCCACTGCCAGCCGTGGTTGTTGGACGCGATGTCACCATCCAGCAGGTGGTCCAAGAAGTGACGGGCCCCCACCGGCCACCAGACATGGAGGTCCTTGGACAGGAAGCTCGCCGTGACCATCCGGACCCGGTTGTGCATCCAGCCATCGTGCAGCAGCTGGCGCATCCCGGCGTCGACCAGGGGGAAGCCAGTGCGACCCTCCCGCCAGGCGTCCACCAGGGCATCGGTCGCCGGACCCGAGTCGTACTGCATGCCGGACAGGTCCTCACGGAGGTCTCGCCAGGCCGACTGCGGGCGGTGCCACAGCACGTCGGCGTAGAACTCGCGCCAGCCGAGCTCCGTGATGAAGCGCGCCGCCCCCTCGGATCGTGCATGTGGGGAGGCCGCGATGCCCGAGAGGATGGTACGGGGGTGGATCTCGCCGTACTTCAAGGGCACCGAGAGCCGGCTGGTCTCGTCGAGGTCCGGCCGGTCCCGGTGGTCGGCATAGCCGCCCAGCCGGCCGCGCAGGAAGTCAGCCCACAGCCCAAGAGCAGCCTCCTCCCCAGCCTGCCAGCCGGCTCCATCCGGACTTTCGGGCGATCGGGAGTCGGCCGCCGCCTCCCCCGGCACGCCCCGGTGCCACGGGATCGGATCTGGCCGGGTGGCCGGCGCCGGAAAGCCGTGGTGACTCCACGCACGCTCCCACGGCGTGAACACCTGGTAGGGAGTGCCGGCGGAGCTGAGCAACGTGCCCGGCCCGACGGCATACGGCGTGCCCGTCGCCACCAGGCTGCGGCCGGCTCGGGCGAGCGCGCTGGCCACTCGCTCATCGCGACGGCGCCCGTAGGGGGTCGTCTCCCGGGTCACGTGCACCTCGGACGCGCCGACCTCCTTCGCGAGTTCGGGCACGAGGCGGCGCGGGTCTCCGGTGCGCACCACCAACGCGCCGTCGGTGGCCTCGGCCAGGGCCTGCACCGAGGCAAACAGCCGGTTGGCCCTCGGCGTCGCGGGCGCGGACAGCGCCGGGTTGACCACGAACAGCGGCAGCACGTGGTCGGCACTGGCCTGCGCGGCCAGGAGCGCGGGGTGGTCCGAGAGCCTCAGGTCGCGCCGGAACCACATGATGGAGGTGGTCACCGACCTTGCACTCCCCATCCGGAAGTGACGACGCCGTGGGCGTATGCCGGGCTGGCCCCGCGCCCGGACCTGGCGGGACGGCAGGCGCGAGGCCAGGATCGGAGGCTCAGGAGCACCAGGGGTAGATGAACAGGCTGAGGTCCCCGGCACGGTGGTCGGCGAGCACCACGCTGAGCGGGAGTGGGTCGGGCAGCGCCGAGACGTCGGTGCCCGCGCGGGGGGTGACACCGGCAGCGACGGCGAGGCTGATGGGCAGGCCACCGCGGGCGACGTCGTCGAGCAGGCCGAGGCTTCGCAGCGTGGACATGCCCGCCCGCATGCAGGCGGTGTCCTGCTGCGGGGTGTCGGCCGAGGCGGCGGCGGCCGGGACGAGGACGGCCGCGGCCGCAAGAGCCACGGCTGCGGAGAGACGGGTTGTGCGCATGGTTCTCACTCCTTGTTTGGAGGCCAGGCGGCGTCAGAGACCCGCCTGTCCAAGGTTTGTCTAAGGATGGATAGGCAGTCTGCCGCTCTTTCGGGAAGTTGTCCAGACTTTGTTCAAGGTTTGTCGTATGATGCGGCAGTGACCACGATCAAGCACGCCGCCGCCCTCCTCGGAGTCCCCGAGGCGACGCTGAGGGCCTGGGAGCGCCGGTATGCCGTGGTGTCGCCGACGCGGAACGAAGCCGGCTACCGCGTCTATGACGACGCGGCGCTGCGCCGGCTTGCTGCCATGGCCGCGCTGGTGGGTGCCGGGTGGTCACCGCGAGAGGCGGCGGAGCGGGTGAAGTCCCAAGCTCCCGGCCGAGACGCCGGTCCAGATTCCGGCCCACACTCCGGCTCCGGTTTCGGGGATGATGCCGGTGGCGCGGGCGCGTCCGGCGGCGCGGGCTCCACCGGCGGCGCGGCTGCACAGACGCTCGTCCAGGTCGCCAGCACAATGGACCGCGCCGCGCTGGACGGAGCCCTCGACACGGCATTCGCCCTGGCCTCCTTCGACCAGGTGGTCGACGCCTGGCTGATGCCTGCGCTCAGGGAGGTGGGACTCGCCTGGAGAGAGGGCCGGGTCGACGTCGCCGGGGAGCACCTGGTCAGCGCCACGGTCCAGCGCCGGCTCGGCGCCGCCATGGATGCCGCGGGGCGGGCCGTGTCGGCGCCCCGCGTAGCCGTCGGGCTCGCGGAGGGCTCGCGGCACGAGCTGGGCGTTCTGGCCTTCGCCGTGGTGCTCCAGAGGGCGGGGGTCGACGTCTCCTACCTCGGGGCAGACCTGCCGCCCGAGAACTGGGCCGACGCAGTGCACCGCCTGGAGCCCGACGCCGTGGTCCTGGGGGTGCCGATGACCCACGACGTGCTGGCCGTCCAGCGGACGGTCGCGACGCTGGCCGCGGCATTCCCCCGCTTGCGGATCTTCCTGGGCGGTGCCGCCCAGGACCAGGTCGGCGGCCGATCCGTCCCGCTGGGCCACTCCATCAGGGACGCAGCCCGCGACCTGGCCGGCATCCTCCATGCGCCCCCGCCCCCGGCGCGTGAGCAGGCGGAAGAGCCGGGATCGATCCACCAGTCCGACAATCGGGGAGGCAACCATGGGTCCGCGTGAGCAGCGACACGGCCAACGGCTCCAGCGCACACTGGGTGCGCTGGTCGGCCGTCGCGCCAAATGGGTGGTCGTCACGGCCGCCCTGGTGCTGTCCGCCGCTGTCCTGGCACTGGGCGGCGAGGCCAGGGCGGTCAGCACCGCCGCAGCGTCACTGCCGGACTCCGCCGAGTCGGCACAGGTGGCGAAACTGCGCGCGACGTTTCCCAGCAGCGGCACCGCCTCAGCCGTCGTTGTGTTCACCCGGGGCGGGCAACGGCTCACCGTCGAGGACAAGGCAGCGATCGCGGCCGCGCAGCGGCGGGTCGTCGCCGCTGACCCATCGCGTCAGGGCCCCCCTGCCCAGTACAGCAAGGACGACACCACCGCGTTGCTCGTAGTCCCACTCCCCGAAAAACTGTCCGACCAGGAGATCGGACCCACCGTGGAGGCTCTGCGGGCCACCCTGCGCGACCAGCTGCCGCAGGGCCTGGACGCCGCCGTCACCGGCGGACCGGCGTTCGCCGCCGACATCACCAAGGTGTTCCAGGGCGCCGACATTCGCCTGCTCGGGGCGACTGCTGGCGTCGTTGCGGTGCTACTCCTCATCACCTACCGCAGCCCCTGGCTGTGGCTGGTCCCACTCACCGTCGTTGGCACAGCCGACCAGGTGGCAGCCAAGTCACTCGCGGCACTGAGCCGCGCCACGGAGATCCGCGCCGACGGCGCGGTGGTCGGCATCACATCGGTCCTGGTCTTCGGCGCGGGCACCAACTACGCCCTACTGCTCATTGCCCGCTACCGCGAGGAGCTGCGCCGCACCGAGGACCGGCATGAGGCGATGCGGCGCGCCCTTGGAGCGGCGGCGCCGGCCATCCTGGCCAGCTCGAGCACGGTGGTCCTGGCACTGCTCAGCCTGGGGCTCGCCGATGACCCGTTCGTCCGGTCCCTGGGGTATGCCGGCGCGCTGGGGATCGCGGTGGCGCTCGCCTTTGCGCTCCTCGTGCTCCCTGCCGCCATGGTGCTCTTCGGGCGTCGCCTGTTCTGGCCGTTCGTGCCGCGGCTCGGCGACGACGCCACCGGGCGTGGTCTCTGGCACCGGGTCGGCGAGGGTGTCGTCCACCGCCCGGTGCCGGTCGTGGTCGCCAGCACCGTTCTCCTGGCCGGGTTCGCCGCAGGGCTCGCGACGCTCGATGTCGGGCTCTCGACGACCGAGCAGTTCCTGAAGAAGCCGGAGGCAGTCGTCGGGCAGGAACGGCTCGCGCGGGCCTTCCCCGCCGGGAGCAGCCAGCCGGCGATCGTGCTGGCCCGGGCGGACCGGGTCGCAGAGGTGACCGAGGCCGCCCGAACCGTGTCGGGCGTACGGACCGTCACCCCGTCCGGCGGTGGTGGCGGGACTGCCGAGCTGAGCGTCGTCCTCGACGCGGACCCGGGCACCGCCACGGCATACCGCATCGTGCACGACCTCCGGGCGGCGGTCGGCGAGGTTGGGGGTGCCGACGCCCTCGTGGGTGGGCCCGACGCCGAGGGGCTGGACGCCCGCGACACCGCCGACCGCGACCGCGCGCTGCTCTTCCCCGTAATCCTCGGGATTGTGCTCGTGGTGCTGCTCCTGCTGCTGCGCTCGGTGGTGGCGTCGATCGTCCTGGTGCTCACCGTCGTCGCCACCTACGCCGCGAGCCTGGGGGCGAGTGCGTTCGCGTTCGCGCACTGGTTCGGCTTCCCGGCGATGGACCTGTCGACGCCGCTGCTCGCGTTCCTCTTCCTCGTGGCCCTTGGCGTCGACTACAACATCTTCCTCACCACCCGGGCCCGGGAGGAGGCAGCCAGCGGTGCCCCTGCGCGCTCCGCCATCGTCACCGCCCTGTCCGTCACCGGCGGGGTCATCACGAGCGCCGGGATCCTGCTGGCCGCGGTCTTCGCCGTGCTCGGGGTGCTGCCTCTGATCCAGCTCGCCCAGATCGGCATCATCGTCGGCTTCGGGGTCCTGCTCGACACGCTGCTGGTCCGCAGCGTCCTGGTGCCGGCCATCGTCACCTTGCTCGGGGAGCGCTTCTGGTGGCCCGGCCATCCTGCCGGGCGAGCCCAGCGCGCC
>DASSJT010000190.1:0-6051 GCA_035691065.1 Dermatophilaceae bacterium | reverse complement strand
GACGTCGTACCGGCGCCCCAGGAGCACGCGTAGAAAGACAAGCAGGCTGAACCTGACGACGTTGCTGGGCTTGCGCCATCGGGACCCCCGATCAGGGAGCATCCCGAGTCGCCGGACCTTCACGCCGTCGACGTTGCCGACGGTCGGCTGCTTCGGGATCTCCAGCTCCGGTTTGTAGGAGGGCTGACTGGTGAGCACGTGCACCTCGTGGCCGGCAGCCGCCCAGTGCGCGGTGATCGCCCGCAACAGGAAGGCGTATGGCGTCGTGTCTGGCCAGAAGTACCGGTGCACCGCCAGGACCCGGGCCGAGCCCGGCACGCTGCCGCTCACCGGCTGTGTTCCCCGACCAGCTTCTGGAAGTCCGGAAGGGTGCTCAGGAGCGCGGCGACCTGGTCGACGTCGAGCCGCTCGGTGTTGTGGGAGCCGTAGTCGTCGGTGACGAGCTCACGGACATCCCCCTCGTCCAGGTAGGCCCCGTAGTTGAGGTCACGGCCGTCGAGTGGCACCCGGTAGAACTCGCCCTGGTCCGTGGCCCGGACCAGCTCCTCGCGGGTCGTCAGGATCTCGTGGACCTTCTCGCCGTGGCGGGTGCCGATCACGTCGATCTGCGGTTCCACCCCCAGGCACCGGGCGACGGCGGTGGCCAGCACCTCGACCGTGGCGGCCGGCGCCTTGCGCACGAACAGGTCGCCGGGCTGGGCGTGCGCGAAGGCGTGCTCGACGAGCTGCACGGCCTCCTCCATGGACATCAGGAACCGCGTCATCAGCGGGTCGGTCACGCTCATCGACACACCCGCCTGGATCTGGTCGACGAAGCGCGGGATCACCGAGCCGCGGGAGCACATCACGTTGCCGTAGCGCACCGTTGAGACCGTCGTACCGGAGCCGGGGTTGTTGCGGGCGAAGGCTTGGGCGGTCTTCTCCATGAGCGCCTTGGACATGCCCATCGCGTTGACCGGCTGCACGGCCTTGTCCGTGCCCAGGCAGACGACCGAGCGCACCCCGTTGGCGTTCGCCGCCTCCAGGACGTTGGAGGACCCGATCACGTTGGTCTGCACCGCCTGGAGCGGGAAGAACTCGCACGAGGGCACCTGCTTGAGCGCCGCCGCGTGGAAGATGAAGTCCACACCCCGCGTCGCCTGGTCGACGCTCGCGGTGTCCCGGATGTCGCCCAGCAGGAACTTGACCCGGGCGTCGTCCAGGGCGACGCGCATCTCGTCCTGCTTGAGCTCGTCCCGGCTGAGCACCCGGACCTCGGGAGCACCTGCGGCGAGCAGCCGTCGCACCATCGTGGAGCCGAAAGACCCGGTGCCGCCGGTCACGAGGACCACGCCGGACGAGGCAGCTGAAGCGGTGCTGGGCGCAGCGGTGGTCACGGTGGGTTCCTCATGATCGTGGGTGCGTCGTCACTCAGAGCGTCGAGACGGCGAGCTTGCCGTGCATGACCAGGCAGGCCTCACCCAGCGACCGGGTCACTGCGCCGCGGACCAGCCACGGGTCCAGCTCACGAGCCTCGAGGGGCGAGTAGTGCGGGACCGGCGTGTGTGAGATCAGCGGGTGAACCGGGCGCTCGTCCGGCTCGCCGTCGGCGAAGAGCTCCTCGTGCATCTTCTCGCCGGGTCGCATGCCCGTGTAGACGACGTCGACGCGCTTTCCGGACAGGGCGATCAGCTGATGGGCCACCGAGTCGATGCTGACCGGCTCTCCCATGTCGAGCACCAGCGCCTCGCCGTCCCGGCCGACAGCACCGGCCTGGATCACCAGCTGGACGGCTTCGGCGATGGTCATGAAGTAGCGCGTGACGTGCCGGTCGGTCACGGTCACGGGACCGCCCATCGCGATCTGCTTCGCGAAGGCGGTGAGCACGGAGCCGCGGCTGCCGAGCACGTTGCCGAAGCGCACGCTCAGGTAGGTGCCATCGGCATCGCTGGCGATCGCGGTGGTCAGGCCCTCCGCGAGCCGCTTGGAGTAGCCGAGCACGCTGCACGGGTTGGCGGCCTTGTCCGTCGAGATGTTGACGAACCGCTCGACCCCGGACGCCGCAGCAGCCTCGAGCACGGTCAGGGTGCCCCAGATGTTGGTCTTGATCGCTTCGCCGGGCGCCTTCTCCAGGAGGGGGAGGTGCTTGAGCGCGGCGGCGTGGAAGACCACCTGCGGCTTGCGGGTCTCGAACAGCTCGGTGACGAACTGGGCGTCGCGGATGTCGCCGAGCACCGTGTCGTCCGAGTCCAGGAGGGCCCGGCCCGTGAGGCTGAGCTGGACGGAGTGGAGAGCGGACTCGTCGCGGTCGAGCATGATCAGATCGGCAGGCTCGAACCGCGAGATCTGCCGGCACAGCTCGGAGCCGATCGAGCCACCGGCGCCGGTGACGAGCACCCGCTTGCCGGTGAGGTAGGTCGCGATCGACCTCAGGTCGGTGTCGATCACGTGTCGCCCGAGCAGGTCGGTGACGTCGATGTCACGGATGTCGGAGATCGCGGCGCGGCTGGGCTGGAGCAGCTCGCGGGGTCCCGGCAGCACCTTCACGTCGAGCCCACACTGCGATGCGCGGCGGGTGATCTGTCGGATCACCTCGGAGCTGGCGCTCGGGATCGCGATGATCGCCGTGCTCGCGCCGGTCTGGTCCCGGATCTCCGCAAGGTCACGCGTCGTCCCCAGCATCGGGACTCCGCGAATACGGCGGTGCCGCTTCGTGGGGTCGTCGTCGACCAGGCCGACCGGGCGCCACTGCGTGTTGGCGTCGTTGCACATGGAGTGGATCAGCTGCCGGCCACCTTCGCCGGCGCCGATCACCAAAGAGGGCTCGGTGCCGCGCAGGGTGCTGTAGCCGAAGGCGTGGTCACGGGTCATGCGGTAGATGCCGCGACCCCAGATCATCGCGAGCACCGCGCCGAGCGGTCCGGCGACGAACAGCATCGGGCTGATCCGGACGTGGACCGTCAGGCCGACCACCAGCACCACGCCGCCGACCACACCGGCGACCGTGGCCACCAGAAACGTGTTCTCGAAGCTTCCGGTCGCGGACCGGCCCTGGTGCAGACGGAGCGTGGCGCCGAGCAGCAGGAACGCCCCGGCCGAGGCACACCCGACCAGGAACGAGCGGTAGATGTGCTCCGGCGGACTGTCATGCACGTGCACCTGCAGCCAGGCAAGTGCGGTGAAGCTGAGGATCCAGGCGGTGGAGTCGAACACGACGAGCAGGAGCGCGCGCAGGGGGCGCACCCTGCTCAGGATGTCCTGGATCACCGCTCTGTCCTGTCCGTGTGCCTGACATTCAGCTGACGGCCCGAAGCCAGTTGCCGAGGATACGCGAAGACCCTCGACTGCGCCGCCTCGGCCAGCGCCACTCTCCGATATCGGACATTCAACGCACACCCTCCCGTGGGGTGAGACTTCTGCAGGCGGGAGGTCACGCACCCTCCGGGAGTCGTCCGTAGTCGTCCTCCAGCCGGACGATGTCGTCCTCGCCGGTGTAGGAACCGAGCTGCACCTCCACGATCACCAGCTCCTCGTCGTGTGCGTTGGAGATCCGGTGCTTCGCCCCCTGCGGCACGTCGACGTACCCGCCCGTCGCCACCTCGGACTCGACGTCGTCGAGGGTGCAGGTCGCCGTTCCCTTGACCACCACCCAGTGCTCCGACCGGTGCGCGTGCGTCTGGTAGGAGAGTCGGCTGTGGGGGCGGACGTGGATCCGCTTGACCTTGAAACCGTCGCTCTCGTCGAGGACGTACCACGTGCCCCAGGGACGTTCCTCGCTGTCCCGCGACACCTCTTCGCGCTGGATCATGCACCCGCTCCGCTCGGCCAGTCCCAGTCCCGGTCCCAGTCCCAGGTCGGGAGTGGTCATTGTGGCAGTTGTGACAGGGACCGCACAGTGTTCGGGACAATCGAGTTCCGGAACTCCCGCGTCGGATCGCTGGGCCCGGTGCTCAGCGCAGGTCGGGGCGGACGTGCAGGCCGACCTCGGGGTCGACCACGACCTCCTGCGCCACCGGCATCCCGTCGGCGTCGAGCGTTGCCGCCAGGGGCACGTTGCGCTTGACCAGGCCGAGCGCGATCGGTCCCAGCTCGTGGTGTCGTGCCGAGCTGCCCACGACACCGACCTGACGACCGTCGTGGACCAGTGGTGTCCCCTGCGCGGGGAGCCGGTTCTCCGAGCCGTCGAGATGGAGCAGTGTCAGCCGCCGCGGCGGCCGGCCGAGCGTGTGCACGCGGGCGACCGTCTCCTGGCCGCGGTAGCAGCCCTTGTCCAGGTGCACTGCCGAGTGCGGACCGGGGCCGACCCAGCCGACCTCGTTGGGGATGGTGCGGTGGTCCGTGTCATGCCCGAGGCGAGGTTCGCCGCGAGCGATCCGGAGCGCCTCGTAGGCCCAGGTACCGCAGGCCGGGCCGGCCGCCTCGGCATACGCCCGGAGCTGGTCGCGCGGGACCAGGTCGTGCCGACCACCGGCGGTCGGGCGCCACGCCACCGCCAGCTCGGACGTCACATCGGTGACCTCGACCCGCATCAGGAACCGCATCCGGTCCAGCCACGCGACCAGGTCCGCAGCCCGGCCCGGCTCGACGTGGGCCGTGAACGCGGTGCCGTCGTCCACGCCGTAGAGCGCGTGCTCGACGTGCCCCTGCGGTGACAGCACCAGCGTGATCACCGGCTCGCCGGGTGCCAGTCCTTCGAGCTGCTGGGTGGTCAGGGAGTGCAGCCAGGTGAGCCGGTCGGGCCCCTCGACGCGGACGACGCCCCGGTGGGAGAGGTCCACGAACCCATCGCCGGCGGCCAGGGTGCGCTGCTCGCCGTTGAAGCTCCCGTAGTGAGCGGCGACGCCGGCGTCGGCTCCCTCACCGTCCACGGCGTCGGGCAGGTCGAGCAAGGGGCTGCGCGGGTGTGGGTCCACGTCAGTCCGAACCGTCAGGGTGGTCCGGGGATTCCCCGGACCGCGCGGTGGCGCACGCGGAGCAGGTGCCGAAGATGGTGAGGTGGCCGACGTCGACCTGGAAGCCGTGCTCGTCGACGAGCTCTCGGCGGAAGCGCTCGATCCGCTCGCCACTGAGGCTGATCACGTTGCGACAGCGGTGGCAGACCAGGTGGAAGTGCTCGTGCCCGGCCGTCGAGTGGTACGTCGGCGTCCGCTCCTCGATGTGCGCGTGGCGAATCAGTCCGAGCTCGTCGAGCAGCTCGAGCGTGCGATAGACGGTGGAGAGGTTGATCGCCGAGGAGTGCCGACGTACCTCCGCGTAGACCTGGTCAGGCGTGGCGTGGCCGAGGGTGTCGACGGCGGTGAGCACCAGCTCCCGCTGCGGCGTCAGCCGGTAGCCGCCCGCCCGGAGCGTCTCCTGCCAGGTCTCGGAGCCGGCCATGCCGTTCACCCCTACGCGCGCACCAGCTGCGCGTGGGTGTGGGGCTGCAGCTCCTGACCCACCGCCGCCATGTCGTAGGCGTACATCAGGTCGCCGTTGACGTAGCCGTACAGCCGCTTGCCGCCGGTGTACTCCTTCGCAGTCGCGGTGCGGGCGACGGCGTCGGTGGCGATCTCGAACCGCGGCTGCTCGGGATGGATCTCGCCGTACCAGACCTCGACGAAGCCGGTGTTGTGCGCGAGCACCACCTCGAGCCGGCCGTCGGGCTGAGGCCGCAGGAACCCGGTCTCCTGCGCTGCCTCGCGCACCGTCTCGCCCTGCTCGTCGACGATCCACGAACGGCTCAGGTAGTGGATGAACGGTCGACCGTCCTGCTGGAAGATGACCTCCTGGCCGAACTGGAACTTGTCGATCGTGGGGTACTCCCCGTGTCCGTTGCCCTGCCAGCGCCCGAGGATCCAGGCCAGCCGGGCACAGTCGGGGTGGATGTTCTCGGGGATCTCGAACGGCATCGGAAGTTCCTCCTCCGGGTCTGTCTCAGGGCCTGCTAGGGCCTGCTCAGGGCTTGCGGACCAGCCTCAGGAACGCCACGACGCAGGCACAGCCGACGCCGAGGACGGCGACCGCGATCAGTGCCGCGACAAGGGCGTCCATGCCACGACTCTATCGGCGGTGCGGTCGGCGGGTAGCGTCCAC
>DASSJT010000189.1:0-5723 GCA_035691065.1 Dermatophilaceae bacterium | reverse complement strand
GACGCCTACGGCCACGTCAACAACGTGAAGTACTTCGAGTACTTCCAGGAGGCACGGATCCAGTACCTGCTCTCGTTGCCGCGCGAGGACGACGGGCCGTGGTCCAACTGGGTCGTGGCGCACACGGACGTGGACTACCGGAGGCCGATCCTGTTCCGGCTCGAGCCGTACGACGTGACCCAGTGGGTCACCGAGGTGGGCGGGAAGTCCGCGGTGCTGGTCGGGGAGATCCGCGACGGCGACGAGGTGCTCGCCCGCAGCAGGGTGGTGCTGGTGGCCTTCGACAAGGAGACCCAGCGTGCCACCGAGATGAACCCGCGTCAGCGCGAGCGGTTGATCGGCGAGATCGCCTGAGCGGAGTCACTTCACGCACGACTTCCACATGAACGTCATGCGGCGGACATGGGTGCCACTGGATCCTGCGGCGCACGACGCGTGGCGTGGCTAGAGTGGCGACTGTCGCCGGAGTCGCGATTTCCGGCGCGGAGCCGCGAGACGGGGGCCCCGGGTCTGCCACGTGGGGAACGCGTAACGCAGCCCGAGGTCCCCGCACTGCATCGGAGTCCGAGGGGTATGAGGGGGGCCCCGCGAGAATCCCGATGCGATTACGGTACGCGCGCGGTTCCAAATGCGACATTCCCCCAGGAGGGGGGGTCTCCGCCAACGGTTCGATCACTCGAATGTGTCCACCATGAACTGGCAAACGGTCGGCGGCGCCGTGGTTCACCGCCCACCGTGCCGCCCCGGCATCGGCGAGGCCACCCGAACCAACTAGGGGCACGGCGCTCTGTCTCAGACGTCAGTGACGGACGCTTGCACGTTGCACACCTGAAGAACCGAACGGTCAAGGATGGCGGCTGGATCTTCCGTCGTGAACTCGAACGTGCACCCGCTGGCACGGTTGGTCATCGAAAGGTCTGACACTCCCGCTTGTCGCAGCGCGTCCCACACCGTGCCCCCGAACCGGCCTTCACACCCGAGCGTGACCCGCTTCCTGCTGCCCATCCGCACAGGTTACGGGGCATTTGTCCGTTTGATCACGCGTGCCCATCCGGCCGGTGTGATGTCGGTATCTGCACGGATTCGGTCGGCTGCGACGTCGCCGGTGCGGGTCCCCTGGCCCGGGACCGCGGCGCCACTGCACGGAGCCGCCCCGGCCGTCGGACCTGCGTTTCCATGCGCGGAGCTCTCCTCGACCTCGTCGCCATCGTCGAGGGTGACCAGCACCTCGGGCCGGTCTCCCCGGGCACGAACGCGAGCGTCAGGCGTAGGAGTCAAGGGCCTGCGCGCCCCTCACTGAACCCGAAACCACCGCGCCCTCGGTGGCCGAATCCTGCGGCGCGCAGACGCGTTACGGGGCTAAAGTGGGCTTCTGTTGCCGGAGTTGCCCGTTCCGGCGCGGACTCCGCTAGAGACGGGGGCCCCGGGACTGCCACGTGGGGGAACGCGTAACGCAGCCCGAGGTCCCCGCACTGCATCGGGGCTCCAAGGGGTGCGTAAAGAGGGGTACCCCCCGGCGATCCCCGACGCTCCCAAGATACGCCTGCGCGCCAACGGAACACGCACCCGATGCGGGTTTCTCCGCCACGGCACCGCTGCGCGGTCGCGACCTGTCTGGGGGACCGTCGTCGGCGCGTCCCTCGTCTTCACCTGGCCGGTGCTGGATTCCGACCTGGGCCCCCTCCGTGATCGCCGCCGCAACGCTTTCCGTGCCGAGCGCACCTACCTTGCTGCGCGCAGCCCCCGTTCGCGGCATGGCGCCTCGGGGAGGGGTGTGGGGCTGTCCCGCCTCCATGAGCCCTCTCGCCACGGCGGGGCAACCTCACCGGAGCTTGCTCACCCGTCGGAGCGGGTGTGGCGTCCCGGCACCGGGCGGAGCCACGCGGGGCCGGTCCGCTTCATGCAGGGAGGCCGGTCGTTGGACTGCGGCCTCAACCTTTTCCCAACCGCGACAAAGTAGACAAACTGGACATGAAGCTTCTGCTCGCGGTGGAGCTGTTCATCTTGGCGGCATGGGTCGCATACGCGTGGGGTCCGGATGTCCATCGATCCTGGACACAACGACGCAAGCGGCGGCGCAGACGGCCCAGCGGCGTCGGCCTCGGGCCGCCGTTTTCTGTCCCCGAGCAACGGGCCACTTCACGAGAGCCGCATGCTTGACCAGCTCTGGGTGGTCCCCGCGAAACCACCGCCTACCCGGATGTACGACGAAGGGCAGCCGACCCCTTTCGCGCCCGCTGTGCGAGAGCCGGTTGGCGCGACGGTCGAGGATTCGCTCTGACCTGGGGTCTTCCGATCACTCGAACGTGTTGACCATGAACTGCGCGGCGTGGGTCACGTAGTCCCAGAACTTCGCATCCTGCTCCGGCGTCAGCTGCACCGAGTCGAGGCCCGCGCGGAAATGGACGAGCCAGTGCTGTGCCGCGACCGGGGTGACCTTGAACGGCGCGTGTCGCATCCGCAGCCGCGGGTGGCCGCGCCGGTCCGAGTACGTCGTGGGGCCACCCCAGTACTGCTGCAGGAACAGGGTGAACCGCTCCTGCGCCGGGCCGAGGTCCTCCTCGGGGTAGAGCGGCCGCAGCACCTCGTCGGTGGCGACGCCCTCGTAGAACCTCGCGACGATCCGCGCGATCGTGTCCCCGCCGATCTCGTCGTAGAAGCTGTCCACCCGGCCATTCTCCCGGCCGGGCCGGACGACGCGCAGGGCGGGGTCGACCGGCCGGCACCGGACGGTTGGACCAGACGGGGGACCAGACGGGGGAGCTCAGCGCAAGGCCACGACGTACCGCGAGGCGAGCCGCAGGTTGCGCAGCGACTGCTCCCACAGGATGCCCGCAGCCAGGCAGGCCGCGCCGACGGAACCGAACAGCATCCAGGCTCCGAGCGGGTTGGCGAGGATGTCCTGGGCGAGCGGGAGCAGGAAGCGCAGCGCGAGCACCCCGAGGACGGCCGCCCCGGAGAGGAACGGCGCCTGCCAGCGCCGTTCCATCCCCACCACCAGTGCGACCGCGCCACCGGTGCCGACCAGGAGGGCACGCAGCGAGGTGGGCTCCGGCAGGCAGATCAACAGGCTGGGGACCAGGGCCAGGGTCAGCCCCGATCCGAGCACGGTCCAGGTGCCGGTGGTCGGCTCCCGGAGCAGCCGGTGGACGCCGGCGGCGATCAGGAGCGCAGCGGCGGGGAGGGTGTAGACCTCGGCGCCGATGCTGGTGGGCAGGTCCAGCCGCACCAGGGTGCCGGCCGTGAGCACCGCGCTGCCCACCCAGCCGAGGTGGACCCGGTCGTGGCGGAGCACGGCGAGCAGCGCGACCGCGGTGCCGATCACGGTGAACGTCGCGGCGAGGTGGGCGGCGTTCTCGGAGGCCAGGGCGATCGCGACAGCGGCCACCACTCCGGCCGCCGACTCGGTGAGGACCCGGGCCACCTCGACGCGGATGACGTACGACGCCGCGAGCAGGAAGAGGCACGCCACCGCGGTCTGCAGGTCCGACCGGGTGAGGATGTCGGCGTCGGCGACGTGCGCCCAGGCGTCCACCGCCAGCGCGACCAGGAGCACCACGGCCGGAGCGGCCTCGCGACGGAGGGCCGTGGCCGCCACCGCGAGCACGGCGAGCACGCTGGCGAGGACGGCGAGCACCAGGTCGGAGCGGCTCGCGACCACCAGGGACAGCGCCAGCGCCTCGGCGCCCAGCATCAGGCACGCCGTCCGGCTGTGGCCGGGCTGCGCGAGGGCGGCGACGACGCCGACCACGGTGACGGCGCCGAGGGCGGCCACGACGACCCACAACGGCTGTCCGGCGCCGGCCACGCCGGCCGCGGAGGCCAGGGCCAGCACGACCGGACCCACCGCCAGCAGCATGCGCCGGTGCGGGACGTCGCGCCGCACCACGGCGGCGACGAGGGCCAGGGACGCCAGCACCAGGGCGGCGAGCGTCCACGGTGACGGGTCGCCCACGGTCGGGAAGAGGGTCTCGGGAGCGGTCGACCAGGGCTCGTGCTGGAGGGCGAAGTCCAGCGCCAGACCAGCCGGGAGCAGCACCGTGACCGCCGCCGCGCTCGCGGCCACGGTCCCGCCGAGCACCGACGCGGCCGTGGACCAGGGAGCCGGCGCGAACCGGGTCAGCGCGGCGAGCGCCAGGACCACCGCGGCGAGCAGCAGCACCTCGCGGGTGGCCCACTCCCCGGGCAGCAGCACCAGCAGGGACAACCCGACCAGGGTCGAGCCGGCCGCGACGGCACGGACCTCCGGGGTCAGCGTGCGGACGGAGGCGACCAGCGCGGCGTACACAGCCGCCACCAGCAGCGGCCAGCCGTCGAAACCGTTCCAGAACTCGGCCCGGGTCTGCGCCTGGAGGCCTTGGCTCACGCCGTTCGCGGCGAGCAGCACCCAGGTGAGCACGCCGATGCCGGTGACGGCGTACGACGCGTCGCGGAGCCGGTCGCGCAGCAGCAGGCCGAGGCCGACCAGCAGTGGGACGGCGATCGCCTCGCGAAGCCCGCCGGCCCCGGACGTGCTCCAGCCCTGCACCGCGGTCACCAGGAGGACTCCGACGACCAGCGTGCACTCCGCCGCCACGCAGCGCGCGATCCGGGTCCTCTGGGCCCACAGGGCGACGCCGGCGCCGAGCGCGACCAGGAGCCCGCCGGCGAGCGTGAACGCCGACCGGGTGGAGAGCTGGTCGAGGCCGAACAGGCCCGAGGCGTAGCCGGCACGCAGGTCGAGCATCAGCAGCGCGGCAACCAGCGCCCACAGGGCCTCCGCCGACCCGCGCAGGCCCTTGCGCGAGAGGAGGGCGGCGGTGCCGCCGACGGCCGCAGTGAAACCGAGCATCAGGGCCGCCTTGACCGAGAGCGGGAGCACCTCCCAGGTCACGGCGAGGAACAGGCTCACCGCGACGAAGACGAAGAGCCCTCCCAACCCCAGCAGGATCACCGGCGCCGCCCGCCCGCTCAGACCGGAGCGTGCGGACGGTGCCGGCTGTCCGGGAGTCGAGGCAGCCGCCGACGGTGGCATCGGCGGGAAGGTCGGCGTGGTGCTCACGACCGGCACCGGGGCCGGCGTGGTGGCCCGGGGCGCCGCGGTGGCGACCGGCTGCGCCCGGAGCTGCTCGACGAGGTCGTCGGCGGTCAGCATCGTCCGCCACAGCCGGGTGGCGAGCGGCCCGGTGAGGGCCAGTCCGCAGGCCGTGCACACAGCATCCGGCGAGACCTGTCCCCGGCAGTCGGGGCACACCGTGGGGTCACTCAGTCGGCTCATTCGGGGTCCCTGCCCAAGGGCGAGCGCAGCGAGCGCTTTCGTGGGGTGAGTCTCATGGGTCGATGGTGAGGGTTCGACGGGGTGCGTGGGACCGGTTCGGCGACTCAACCGGTCTGAGTAGGACTACTCAGCGACCGGCGGTGCCGCGTCGGACGGGGAGGCGCCGGTGGCGGCCTGGTGCTGGTAGACGATCCGCTGGTGACGGGGGATCTCGATCTCCTCGAGGTCGAAGCGCGCCTTCACCCGCTCGCGCATCTCGCGCGCCACGTTCCACTGCTCCATCGGCGCGGTCTTCAGCGTCACCCGGACCACGACCGAGTCGGCATCGAGCGACTGCACGCCCCAGACCTCGGGCTCCTCGATGATCACCTTCTGGTACTCGTCGTCGATCCAGAGCTCGTGGGCGACGTCTTTGAGCACCTCACGCACGTGCACCAGGTCCTCGCTGTAGTCCACCGGGATGTCG
>DASSJT010000188.1:0-13217 GCA_035691065.1 Dermatophilaceae bacterium | reverse complement strand
GACTACGACAACGAGCTGATGCGTGCCACGATCTACGGCCGGGTCACCGACGCCCAGCTCAACGAGCTGTTCCCCAGCTACCCCGAGCAGCAGAACAAACCGATCCTGTCCAGCGCCGACTGGAGCGCGAGCTCCAGCAGCCCGGGCGGATCCGGCGCCTCTGGTGGCTCCGGCGACTCGACCACCTCCAACGCCAACTCCGCCCTCCCTGGCCGGGCCACTGGCCTCACCAGTGGCCTCACCGGTGGCCCCACCACCGGCCCCGGGTCGAGCACCGTGCCCAGCCATGTCAGTCAGCCACAAGAGCCCGGCCGGGCCCTCACCGCCCAGCTCACGTCACCAACCGCCAAGAAGGCGTACGCCGCGGCGGCCAGCGCTCTGGCCGCGATTCCCGCCCTGCTGGGCCGCGGTGACGGGGTCGGCTCGAACTCGTGGGTCGTCGGCCCGGGCAAGTCGACGACGGGTCATGCACTCCTGGCCAACGACCCCCACCTCGGCCCGGGGATCCCCGGCATCTGGTACCAGGTCGGGCTCCACTGCCGGAGCGTCTCGGCCGCCTGCCCCTTCGACGTCTCCGGCTTCTCCTTCTCGGGAGCACCCGGGGTCATCATCGGCCACAACAACCGCATCGCCTGGGGCTTCACCAACCTCAACCCCGACGTCAGCGACCTCTACCTGCAGCAGGTTCGTGGCGGCACCTACCTGCGCGACGGCAAGTACGTGCCTCTCGAGTCCCGTCAGGAGACGATCCACGTCGCGGGCGAGGCGGACCAGACGTTCACCGTCCAGACCACGGCCCAGGGCCCGATCATCTCCGATGCGATCGCCGACGCCAGCCGGGCGGCGGGCAATGCCCCCGTGGGACTTCGTGCCGACAGCGGCGCCAACGCGGTGTCGCTGGCGTGGACCGGGCTCAAGGTCACCCAGACCGCCGACGCCATCATGGGCTTCGACACCGCCCAGAACTTCAAGGCCTTCCGCGCGGCGGCGAAGCAGTTCGCGGTCCCGTCCCAGAACCTCCTCTACGCCGACGTCGACGGGCATATCGGCTACCAGGCGCCGGGCCAGATCCCGATCCGCAAGTCGTCCGCCCCCGGCGCCCCGCCCGGCTTCTGGCCGGCGCCGGGATGGCTGTCGGCCTACGACTGGAAGGGCTATGTGTCCTTCTCCGAGATGCCCTACACCTACGACCCGCCCGAGGGCTTCCTCGTCGCCGCGAACCAGGCGGTCACGGGGTCCGACAGCGGAGGCCCGTTCCTCACCACCGAGTGGGACTACGGTTACCGGGCCCAGCGCATTCGCTACCTCCTACAGGCCCAGCCGAAGGTGTCGCCGCAGCGGATGTCGCAGATCCAGGGCGACACCCGCAACGACTTCGCCCCGGTCCTGGTGAAGCGGCTGCTCCGGATCGACCTGTCGAAGGACCCCTTCACCCAGGACGCCCAGCAGCTGCTCAGGGGCTGGGACTTCACCAACCCGGTCGGCAACTCCCGCCAGGGTGCCGCGGCCGCCTACTACAACGCCGTGTGGCGCAACCTGCTCCACCTCGCCTTCGACGACGAGCTGCCGCCCTCGATGCTGGCCAACGGGGGCGACGAGTGGATGCGCATCGTCAGCACGCTGCTCACCGACGGCAAGGCCCGGGACGCCTGGTGGGACAACAAGCAGACGCCGGGCGTCATCGAGGGCCGCGACGAGATCCTGCGCCAGGCCATGGTGGAGGCCCGCAACGAGCTGACCCGCACGCTGGGCAAGGACCCCAAGGGGTGGCAGTGGGGCAAGCTGCACCGCCTCGAGCTCACCCACGAGGTCCTGGGCGGCGACGACGTCCCCCTCTACATCCGGCCGCTGTTCAACCGAGGCCCTTACGAGATGCCGGGCGGCTCGGCGATCATCGACGCCAACGGGTGGACGGCCTCGGAGGGCTACGGCGTCGACCATGCCCCTTCCATGCGCATGGTCGTTGACCTCGGCAACCTCGACGGCTCCACCTGGGTCAACCAGACCGGCGAGAGCGGGCATGCCTTCAACGCCCACTACAACGACCAGACCAAGGCGTGGATCAAGAACGAGCCCTACCCGTGGCCGTTCACCGACAAGGCGATCCGCGACTCCACCGCCGACGAGCTCACCCTCGTGCCGGAGACCAACGCCCCAGGCTGACCAGACCCTCGGCCGTGATCGCGGCGTCCATCCGCAGGTCGTGGTCCTCGACCGGGATCGGCTCGGTCAGCAGCTCCCACGGGTGAACGACCGCTACCCGCCGCACTCCTTGCCGCGCGAGGAGCAAGGCCCGGTCGTAGCACGCGCGGCCCTTCCCGAGCCGTGCCCCGCCGAGGTCGACCGCCAGCGCCGGCACGAAGACCAGGTCTGCCTCACGGAGCGCTTCGGCACCGAGAGGGACCCGCTCAGGGTCGTGGGCGTCCACCCAGTCGAGGGTCCAGTCCGCGAGGGTCAGGGGCACCAGGACGCGTATGCCGTCGGCGGTCAACGCGTGCAGGAGCGCTTGGGTGGGGGGCTCAGTGGGCAAGGACTCGTATGCCGCGACCGTCGAGCCACTGCCAATGCCCATCGCGACCAGGGCCTCCCGCGCCCATCTCACGATGCCGGCGGAGTCTTCCGCGGAGTCGCGTAGTGGCACCCGCTCACGCCGCTGCTGGCGCAGCCACGCGCGCAGCTGGGCCTTCGCGCTGGGAGCCGGCTCCCCGGCATACGGCTGCATGGTGTTCATTGTCTCGTGACGTTGTGGCCAGGGTGAGCGCAGGCGTCCCACTAGGGTTTGCGGCATGAGCCCGCAGACCCCGAAGCCCCGGCCGGTGGTGAAGGCCGTCATCCCGGCGGCCGGCCTCGGCACCCGGTTCCTGCCCGCGACCAAGGCGATTCCCAAGGAGATGCTCCCGGTCGTCGACAAGCCGGCGATCCAGTACGTCGTCGAGGAGGCGGTCCGTGCCGGCCTCGAGGACGTGCTCGTCATCACAGGCCGCAACAAGGGAGCCCTGGAGGACCACTTCGACCGCAACTGGGAGCTCGAGCAGGCCCTGGAGGCCAAGGGCGACGAGCACCGCCTCCAGCGCGTGCGCAAGTCCGCCGACCTCGGGAAGGTCCACTTCGTCCGCCAGGGCCAGCCACAGGGGCTCGGCCACGCCGTGCTCATGGCCCGCGACCACGTGGGCGACGCCCCCTTCGCCGTACTGCTCGGCGACGACCTCATCGACACGCGCGACCACCTGCTCGAGCAGATGATCGAGGTGCAGCAGGAGCGCGGCGGCAGCGTCGTGGCGCTGCTCGAGGTGCCGCAGGAGTCGATCAACCTGTACGGCTGCGCCGTGGTCGAGGACCGCGACGGCGACGTCGTGCGGATCACCGGACTCGTCGAGAAGCCCGACCCCGCCGAGGCGCCGAGCAACCTGGCCGTGATCGGGCGGTACGTACTCGACCCGTCGGTCTTCGACGTCCTGGAGCACACGAAGCCCGGCCGCGGCGGCGAGATCCAGCTGACCGACGCGCTGCAGGAGCTCGCGGCGTCAGACGCGCCGGGGGGCGGCGTGCACGGTGTGGTCTTCCGGGGTCGCCGCTACGACACGGGCGACCGCCTCGACTACCTGAAGGCGACGGTGCTCCTCGGCGTCGAGCACCCCGAGCTCGGCAAGGACTTCCGCCGGTGGCTGGTCGAGTTCGCGGAGTCGCAGTAGCAAGCGGGCAAACCGGGTCGCAGGCGCGCTTGCAGCGGGGGCTTCCTTAAGGAGCCCGGGTTCAGTGACCGGTCGCGCTCAGTGAGAATGGCCCCATGATCACCGTCGAGGAGCACCGCCAGCGCATTCTCGGCACGGTGCGCACCCTGCCTGCCGCCGAGGTGGCCCTGCTCGATGCGCTGGGCTGCGCCCTCGCCGAGGAGGTCAGCGCGGCGATCAGCCTGCCCGGCTTCACGAACTCGGCGATGGACGGGTATGCCGTCCGGTCGGCCGACGTTGCCGCGGCAGGTGAGTCTGCGGCGGTGGTCCTGCTGGTCGCTGGGGACATCCCGGCGGGAAGCACGGCACGGATGTCGCTCGAGCCCGGGCAGGCACTGCGGATCATGACCGGCGCGCCCCTGCCAGAGGGGGCCGATGCAGTCGTGCCGGTGGAGGCGACCGACGGCGGGACCGAAGCGGTGTCGATCCGGCTGGCCGCGGAGGTCGGGCGGCACCTTCGGCACGCGGGGGAGGACGTGCGGGCCGGCGAGCCGCTGCTGGCCGCGGGCACCCGGCTCGGGCCGGGTCACCTGGCGCTGCTCGCCGCCGCGGGGCTCAGCCGGGTGCGTGTGGTCCCTCGCCCGCGCGTGGTGGTCATCTCCACCGGCGACGAGCTCGTGGAGGCGGGCGGGGTGCCGGGCTTCGGGCAGGTCGTGGACTCCAACTCGCTCATGCTCGTGGCGGCCGCGCGGGTGGCGGGGGCCGAGCCGGTGCAGGTCAGCTCGGTCGCCGACGACGCGCCGACGCTGGAGTCGGTGCTGGCCGCCCAGCTCCTGCACGCCGACGCCGTGGTGACCACCGGTGGCGTGTCGATGGGCGCCTACGACACGGTCAAGGAGGTGCTGTCGAAGGTCGGCACGATGCAGTTCGACAAGGTGGCCATGCGGCCCGGCATGCCGCAGGGCTTCGGCGTGCTGGGCGAGCGCGAGGTGCCGGTCTTCACGCTGCCGGGCAACCCGGTCAGCGCGCTGGTGTCGTTCCACGTGTTCGTGCTGCCGGCGCTGCGCTCGATGGCGGGTCTGCCCGTGCCCGCGCTCACCGGTCCCCGGGCGGTCGCGGCCCACGACTGGCCCAGCGTCGCCGGAAAGGTCGAGTTCTCTCGGGTTGTCGTGGCCGACGGTCGCGCAAGGCTGGCCGGAGGGCAGGGCTCGCACATGCTCGGTGCGATGGCCCAGGCCAACGCGCTCGCGGTGGTGCCTGCCGAGCTGTCAGGGGTGACCGCTGGGCAGGAGCTGGACTGCCTGCCCCTGCTCGGGACCGGTGCCTGAGATGTCCGAGCAGCACCCTCTGTCGTCCGGCGCCCCCGGCGCCGTCAACCCCGACTCGGGAGACCAGGCGCGGCTGACCCACGTGCGGGCCGACGGCACGGCATACATGGTCGACGTCTCCGGCAAGGCGGTCACGGCCCGCGAGGCGAGTGCCGCCGGCCGCGTGCTGCTGTCTGCCGCGGCTGTGGCTGCGTTGCGCGGGGGCACCGTCCCCAAAGGCGACGCCCTGAGCGTGGCCCGCGTGGCCGGCATACAGGCGGTCAAGCGCACGCCGGACCTGATCCCGCTCGCGCACCCGATCGCGGTCCACGGCGTCGCGGTCGACCTCGCCGTTGCCGACGACGGCGTCGACATCAAGGCCACCGTGCGCACGGCGGACCGTACGGGAATCGAGATGGAGGCGCTGACGGCCGTGGCCGTCGCCGCCCTCGCTTTGATCGACATGGTGAAGGCCGTCGACCGGCATGCCAGAATCACCGACGTGCGCGTGACGGCGAAGTCGGGTGGGCGCTCGGGCGACTGGACCGAGGCATGATCCACGGCGGTGCCCGGTGAGCGCGGGGGAGCCGGGGGAGTCGAGTGTGGCGGCGGGGCACGCGGAGACGGCGGGGCGAGGCGCGGGGCAGGGCGAGTCACCAGGGCGCGACGAGGCGGCGGAGCCGCCCGCAATCCTGCGACGTGCCGTGGTCGTGACGTGCTCGACGCGGGCGGCTGACGGTGTCTACCCGGACCGGGGCGGGCCGATCATCGTGGACGCGCTGCGTGAGTGGGGCTTCCAGGTGTCGGACCCGACTGTCGTGCCCGACGGGCCCAACGTAGGCGAGGTCCTGCGGGCGGCGCTCGCCACGGGCGCGGACCTTGTGGTGACCACTGGTGGCACGGGGCTCTCCCCGACGGACGGCACTCCCGAGGCCACGCGCGGAGTGCTCGACAGGGAGGTCCCGGGCATCGCGGAGGCGATCCGCGCCGCCGGCCTCGCCAAGGGCGTGCCCACCGCGATGCTCTCCCGAGGCGTGGCCGGGGTCGCCGGCCGGGCCCTCATCGTGAACCTGCCCGGCTCGCCAGGCGGTGTGAAGGATGCCCTGGAGGTACTGTCCTCGGTCGTGCACCACGCCCTCAGCCAGATCCGCGGTGGTGACCACTGATGCCGTCGGGCGGGGACGACTGATGCCACGCTGGCTGGCCCGGTTCGAATCCTGGCCAGTAGAGCTGAGCGGCCACACGCCCTCGGGCGAGCCGCTGCTGCTGCGGGCACTGCAGGTGAAGGACCGTGCCGAGTTCCAAGCCGTCCGGCGGGCCAACCGCGAGTGGCTCGCGCCGTGGGATGCCACCTCGCCGGACGAGGCGCCGACGTCGGTGACGTTCCGCGACCTGGTGCGCAACTACGACCGCGAGGCGAAAGCGGGCCGGAGCCTGCCGTTCGTGGTGGAGTTCGAGGGGCGGATCGTCGGCCAGATGAACCTGTCGAGCATCACGTACGGGTCTTTCCGCTCGTGCTCGGCCGGTTACTGGGTCAGCCGGTCCGTGGCCGGCCGGGGCATCACGCCGACCGCCCTGGCGCTGGCGGGCGACTACGCCCTCGGCAGCCTCGGGCTCCACCGGATCGAGGTCAACATCCGGCCCGAGAACACCCCAAGCCTGGCCGTCGTCCGCAAGCTCGCCTTCCGCGAGGAGGGCAGCCGGCTGCGGATGCTCCACATCGACGGCGCCTGGCGTGACCATCTGTCCTTCGCGCTCACGACCGAGGACCTCGCAGGCGGCACGCTGACCGAGCGCCTGAAACAACGTGAGCAACACAGACAACAGGAGTCACATTGGCGACACACCGAGGCAGGTCCGCTGTAGTCCGCCGGTAGCGACCTAACGTCGTGTGCGTGCAGGCCAGCAGTCTGATCTTCCTTGTCATCATTGCGATCTGGGCTGCCTATTTCATCCAGTACTGGGTCCGCCGCCGCGAGCACCTCGCGACCGTCCGCGCGGTCGACCGCTTCTCCGAGTCGATGCGGCTCCTGGAGCTGCGCAGCCCCGCCGCTGAGGGCGCCCGCGCGGCACCGTCCGCTCTGGTCGGCTCCGAGCCCAGGTCGTATGCCGTGAGCCCGGCTCGGCCTGCAGCCGCCGCTTCGCGCGGCGGTTCCGATGGCGAGCCCTCGCGTGGTGCCGCCGATCGCGAGCGCTCCCGCCCGGGGGTCTTCCGCCGCATCGTGGGGGCGGGCCGACGGGTCCGGGGGCTGGTGTTCCTCGGCATGCTGGTCGCCATGACGGCGGTCTCGGCGCTGGCCGCTCTCGCGTTCGTGCCGCTCTGGTCGGTGGCGATTCCCGGCGGCCTCATGCTCGTCGCCTTCGTGTGGCTGCGGGTGGGGGTGCGGGCGGACTCAGCCGCCTCCGTGCGAGCCGCCTCCGTGCGGGCCGCCTCCGTGCGGCCCGCCCCCGCCGCCTCCTGGTCCGATCGTCGAGTCCACCATGGCCGAGGCTCCGGCTCGCAGCGCCCTGCGCCACGACGGCCGTCGGCCGGGTCCGCGCGTCGTCAACCACAGGCGGTGGGTTCCCGTGGGCCTTCTCGGCGACGAGAGCCTGTGTCCTATGCGCCGGTCGAGCCACAGCGCATCGAGTACCAGCGGATCGACGAGGTGGACGACGAGCCGGAGACAGAGCCCGTCCCGTCGGTCGTCGCACGGGAGGAGCTGTTCGACATCGAGGCCACGTCCGACCCGCTGAGCCCGCCCCCGCCGCCACCACCACAGCCGGCGCCAGTTCGCTACGCCCTGGTCGACGAGGACGACATCCCGCTGACCTGGGACCCGGTGCCGGTTCCACGTCCGACCTACACCATGAAGTCGCGCGCACTGAGACCCGATCCGGAGCCGGCGGCGGTCACCCCCGAGGCGGCGTTCGCGCCGGAAGCCGGCCACCCGGCATACCGCATGGGGCCGGAGCGGCGGGTGGCCGGCATCTGACCCACGGGGCGCGCTGAGTCTGGCGAGGCGTGAGAAGTGAAGCCGCGCGCCCGTTTTCCGCGGCGGGCGGGGTCGGTGTTACAGTTTCGTCCGCACTTCGGGGCTGTGGCGCAGTTGGTAGCGCGTCTCGTTCGCAATGAGAAGGTCAGGGGTTCGAATCCCCTCAGCTCCACCCCCGGGGAACCCCGTCTGACCAGCGTGTATGCGCGATGTCGGGCGGGGTTTCGTCCTTGTCATTCCCCGCTCCTCCCCTCCGGCGCACCCCCGGCGCACTCCGAGGCGGTCAGACAGGTCCAATACGGCCCGGTCGGTGGGCGAGCCGAGGTGGCGTAAGCACATGTTGGTCGTGGCGATCGGCGCCTGGCCGAGCCAGGCCTGACCGTCACCGGGTCGTCGACGCCCCTGGCCAAGCAAGGGAGCATGCCCACCTGCGACTGCACCAGCGGGCGGCGTCCAGAGATCGGTCAATGCTCCGTGCACCGGGATGAAGCACGCGGCCTACCTGGCACCGAGCTTGAAGCGCAGCACTTCGAGAGCGGCATCAACGTCTGCCCGCGACCGGATCTCGATGACGAGCGGCAACATCCTCCCGGTCATCTCGGCCTCGGCTGCCTGCATTCGAAGGGCGTCCGGAATCGGCAGTGCAACCAGATCCTTACGCTGCCTGGAAGCGAAGTAGAACGTGACTGTGGCGTAGTCCTTCCATACCGCGAGCCAGGCAAGGTTCCTCTTACCCCGGAGCGCCTTGCGAAGCCACCCGCCGTCGCGGAAGTAGTGCCAGGACAGGGCAAGGCCGAATGGTGGGTCCGTCAGAGCGGATTCGAGCCCCTGCCAGGCATCGAACGCGTCGCCGAGGGCGGTGCGTATCTGCACCTCATCAGGCGCGACGTCGGGATTCGTCAGAACCGGGACGCGGTGCGCTGGCACGGTCCGAGACTAGTCGGGACTCCCGTGCTGGCTGACGGCCGGTCTACGGACATCTGGACTTGTGAGATGTGCCAGTTGACGTACGACGGATCTGTGCCACCTGATCCGAGTCCGAGTGGGGCGACCTGGTGACCGACGACGAGTACGACGGCCGGTAGTACAGCCGCAAACGCCGGTCATCCTCCAGCGCCTTCCCTTGAGGGGCAGGCAGCGGCACATTCGGGCGTTCTCCCATGCCGGGGCCATATCAGGGGGATGGTGCCGGTGCTACGTTGACCCGGTGACCATGTCGGTCGAGGTGCCGGTGCTGGTCGTGGGTGGGGGGCCCGTGGGCCTGCTGACGGCGGTGGGTCTGCGCCACTTCGGTGTCGACTGTCTTGTGGTCGAGAAGCACGCCTCAACCTTGGACTTCCCCAAGGGCCGCCGGGTGACCACCCGGACGGTGGAGATCCTCCGGCAGTGGGGTCTGGAAGAGGCTGTCGGCAAGGTGTCGCTGCCTGCGGCGGACAGCCTGTTCAGCTTCGAGGGCGACACCCTGCTCGGCGATGACTACGAGCGCCGGAGCCTGCCGTTCGACGAAGTCAAGCCCACCAGCCCTACCCGCGAGCTGATCTGCTCGCAGGAGCATTTGGAGCCGGTCCTCCGGGAACGGGCTGTGGCCGACGCCGACGTACGTTTCTCGGCCGAGCTCGTCGGCTTCACCCAGGACGACAACGGCGTGACGGCCAGCGTCGTCATGGCGGGGGAGCGCGTGTCGGTTCGCGCCTCCTACATGGTCGCCGCGGACGGGGCGCAGGGCCGCACCCGTGATGCGCTGGGCATCGGCAGGAGTGGTCCGGGCGTCCTGGGGCACCGGCTCAGCATCCTCGTGAGTGCCGACCTCGGAGCGAGGATGGCGGAGCGTCAGAGCGCCGTCTACTGGCTCAGAAGCAGCACGTCGCGGGCGAGCGGGCCGCCAGCGGGGTCCCTCTTCATCGCCGTCGACAACAAAGAACGCTGGCTCATGTCCGTGCCCCACGACCCGGAGACCGAGCCGAGGGAGTCGATGACGGAGCGACGTTGCCTGGAGCTGGTCCGCAGTGGCCTCGGTGACGACGGCGTGGAGGTGACGTACCTCGGCCACCGGTTCTGGGACCCCACCGCCCTCGTATCCGACCGCTACCGGGCCGGGCGGGTGATTCTGGCCGGGGATGCCGCACATCTCACCACTCCTGAGGGCGGCCTGGGCATGAACTGTGGGGTTGCCGACGCACACAACCTGGTCTGGAAGCTGGCAGGTGTGATCGCGGGGTGGGCGGACCCACAACTGCTGGACAGCTATGAACCGGAGCGGCGCCCGCATGCGGTCGCCTGTGCTGACGCAAGCCTCGGCCCAGCACGCCCCCCGAACCCGATCGACGGCCTGGTGCTGGGTCACAGCCTCGAGTCCGCTGCGATCATCGATGACGGCACCCCGGCGCCAACGCGTCGGGACCCGGTCGGTGAGTACACACCGATGGGAAGACCGGGACATCGTGCCCCCCACCTCTGGCTGGACTCGACAACCTCGACCCTGGACCTCTTCGGCAGTGCCTTCGTGGCCCTCACCGACACCGCTGGCAGACCAGGACTCGATCGCGCCGCGGACCTAGCCGGAACCACGGGCGTTCCCCTCTCGGCCCACGCGGTGGATGCCGCTGACTGGCACAGCGTCTACGGGGTGGGGTCAGGCGGTGTCGTTCTGGTTCGTCCTGACGGTTACGTGGCCTGGCGAAGCAGCACGCCACCTGAGACACCACACCTGCTCGCGTCGGCCCTGCGGACTGCTGCCGGTCACGCCACGAGCCGCGACGCAGTCGGCTGACCCGCCATCGGTGCGGCCCGTTCACGGGGATGCATGGTCCCGCTCGGATAGGACCTTTGGCCCTATTCCATTGGGCTGATCGGCGTTACCAGAGAACCAACGCAGGCCCGACTGCCCGGGAAACCCAGGCCCGGCTGCCGGGGAGTTGGTGCCCTGTCGCTGCATTGACGCGCTGCAGCGACGCGCTGCATCGACGCGATGGGGCTGAGTTCGTTTTGGATGCCTGAGGAGGGTCATCCACGGCCAGAGGAGAGAGAGCGATGAGCCAGTTCGAAGTGCGTGCCCGGCTGAAGGTTCGTGAGGGCAAGCTGGAGGAGTTCAAGCGGCAAGCCGCGGAGATGATGCGCCAGGCGCGGGAGAAGGACACCGGCACCCTTGCCTACGACTGGTTCCTCAGCAAGGACGGGACTCAGTGCGAGGTCCGCGAAGCCTATGTGGACCCGGATGCCCTGGTTGAGCATGCCTTCCACGTCCGCGAAGCACGGGACGCCTTGTTCGCCGAGTCCGCCTATGACCACAAGATGGTCTTCTACGGCGAACCGTCACCCCGGCTCCAGGAGCTGGTGGACAAGATCGGGGTGGACGTCACCTACTTCACCCTCCTCCAGGCGCTCGAGCCGGTGAGCGCCCACTGAGCCGTGTCTGTGCGCGCGAGCGGGGATCCTCCATGACCGGAGCGACCGGCGGAAGGTGGGTCAGCCGAGCGGACCCTGTATAAGGACCAGACTGAGAAGGGGATGGAGCCATGCAGAGCATCAAAGAGGCGGCGTCGGCGTTCCTGGCCAACAAGCGAGTGGCCGTCACGGGGGTGTCACGCGCGCCCAAGGACCACGGAAGCAACGTCGTCTACAAGCGCCTCCGCGAGCGGGGCTACGAGGTCTTCGCGGTCAACCCCAACGCGGACCAGGTCGAAGGGGATCCCTGCTACCACGATCTGAAGTCGATCCCCGGAGGGGTTCAGGCGGTGGTGATCGCCACCCGCCCCGAACTCGCCGAGGGCACCATGCGTGAGTGCGCCGAAGTCGGCATCACGCAGGTGTGGATGCATCGGGGCCCCGGCCCGGGCAGCGTCTCGAGCGCCGCCACTGAGTACGGGCGGCAACACGGCATCACCGTGATTGACGGAGGCTGTCCGCTGATGTTCGAGCCCACCGCGGACTTCGGGCACAAGGTGATGCGGCTGGTCTTCTCCGGACACGTGCCCAAGCAGGTGTGACGAGGCCGGTACCGCCAAGCCGGTACCACCAAGCGGTACCACCAACCCGGTACCACTAAGCAGGTGTGACCAGAGAGCACCTGACGACACTGGGGCGCACCTCACGGAGGAGCGTGAGCTGATGGCTGGGACGCCAACGCTGGAGCGGCTTACCGCGTCGGACCTGTTCCTGCTGTTGTGGGAAGACTATGGCTGGGCCACCGACATCGGCGGTCTGGCCATCCTTGACGGCACCAGCCTGCTCGACCATGACGGTCGGGTCAGGATCGAAGCAGTCCGCCAGCACCTGGAGCCGAGACTCGATCTGGTTCCGCGCTTCCGGCAGCTGCTGTACCGACCTCGGCGGGGACTGGGCTGGCCCCTGTGGGTCGATGCCCCGTCTTTCGACATCGCCGACCACATCAGAGTCCACCCGCTGGCCGCTCCCGGCGACCAGGCCCAGCTGCTGCAGGCCTGCCAGGAACTCGTGCGGCGACGCATGGATCCGGCCCGGCCGCTGTGGGAGCTCTGGCTGCTGCCCGGCCTGCCGGATGGACGAGTGGGCGCGTGCCTGAGGATGCACCACGCCTTCGCCGACGGTGCCGCCGCACTGGCCGCCTTCGGGGCGCTGCTGGACCTGACCCCGGACGCGCCCACCCCAGTCGCACCGCAGCGGACGCCGACACCGATTCCAACCGTGGGCGAGCTGCTGCGCGACAACCTGCGCCGGCGCCAGCACGAGCTCGGTCGGGCATGGTCGGGCCTTGCCCATCCGGGCAGGACCCTGCGCCAGGTGCGGGTCGCGCTGCCGGCGTGGCAGGAAGTCCTCACCGAGAAGCCGGCCCCACAGACCAGCCTCAACCACCCGGTGGGCAATGACCGCCTGCTGGCCCTCGTGAGCGGCCGGTTGGACCTGGTCAAGCAGATCGCCCATGTCCATGACGCCAAGGTCAACGACGTGGTGCTGGCCGCGGTGGCCGGGGGTCTGCGCCAGCTGCTGGCCAGCCGTGGCGAGCACGTCCAGGGGTTGGTACAGCGCGCCATGGTGACCATCTCGGAACACCAGGAGGAGACTGGCCCGGCGCAGGGCAACAAGCCCGGGTGGATGATGGTGCCGCTGCCGCTAGGCGAGCCGGACCCGGTGCGCCGGCTTGAGCTGGTCGCTGCTGAGACGGCCGCCCGCAAGCACAAGGCGCGTCCTGAGGCGGGCAGCGGGATCTTCCGGTTCATCGCCGGCCAGCGGGTTTGGTACCGGCAGTTTCCGCGGCAGCGGTCGGTGAACCTCGTCGTGACCAATGT
>DASSJT010000187.1:0-3905 GCA_035691065.1 Dermatophilaceae bacterium | reverse complement strand
AGCGACTGCTGCAGGTCGATGATGTAGATGCCGTTGCGCTCGGTCATGATGAAGCGCTTCATCTTGGGGTTCCAGCGACGGGTCTGGTGCCCGAAGTGGACGCCGCTCTCGAGGAGCTGGCGCATGGTGACGACGGCCATGCCGTGTTCTCCCTTGTGTTGTTGTCAGTTGTCCGCGTATGCCGTGTGGCTGGGCTGGGCGCCCGCCACAGGGCTACGTGCCTGGCGCCTGCACACGCACCCCACCGGCATACGACCGGACTGCTGTGGTGCGCCCCGCTTTCGGAGCCTGACTCGTCAAGCGGCGGAAGACGCGCGAATTAGGCCTCGTCTGCACAAGCACACGAAACCGCGGTCCATCGTACGGGGTGGGGCAGCGCAAGCGGAAATCCGCCGCTGGCGGCCAGCTCAACCCACGACGGCCTCGGGTCTACCGGTCACGCCCCGGCGTCGATGAGCCGCTGAACCGGCGCGGCGAAGTGACCGGCGTAGCGGCGCTGTACCTCGGGGATCCGCCAGTCCTCGCCGGTCACCATCTGGCGGCAGCGGTAGGTCTCGCAGTGGCAGCGCACGAGCAGGCTCGGGTCGGCCGAGGACGTGGCGTAGTCGAGGGTCAGCTCCTCGCCGGCAGCGACGTCACGCAGCGTCACGAGACGGGTTCCGTCGAGCCAGCCCAGGGTCGGGTCGCAGGAGTGGTTGAGCAGGTCCGGCTCGAGACCAACCACGGCGCCCGCCGCGATCGCATGGGTGGTGAACAGTCCGCGCCCGGCGATCGCGGAGGCGCGACGCTCGGTGGACAGCGGGAGTCCCGTGGCCATGAACGGAGCCTACGCGGCGGGGATGGCCCGGCTGACGCCACGGCGTACCACGGACTCAGAGGCGCTCGAACAGGTCGACGTACTGCATGAGGTGCCGGTCGCCGAGGAACTGGTCGCGCACGCGCGAGCGAGCGGCCGTCCCGAGCCGGCGCGCCTCCTCCTCGTCGGTGAGCACCTCGGCGACGAGCGCCGCGAAGGTGTCGAGGTCGAGCGGATCGTCGAGCAGGAGACCGCTCTCGCCGTGGATGATCTGGTCCTGGATGCCGCCGACGGCGGACGCAACCACCGGACGGGCCTTCCACATGGGCTCGGTCACGGTCAGGCCGAACCCCTCCACGATGCTCTTCTGCACCACGACCGCCGCTCGTCGCTGGAGAGCGTTGACCAGGTGTGCGTTCTCGTCGACGTCGTCCATCGGCAGGCACACGAGGTGGACCCTGCGGCGCACCGCGGCGGGCAGGGTCTCCCACAAGCCCAGGCACTCCTGGAGGACCTCGGCGCCCTCCGGGTCATCGCTGACCCCGGCGACGTCAGGCCCGATGAGCATGAGGTGGACGTCCGGGGGGAACTGGCGCACGTGCGCCGCGAAACCGCTCATCACGCCGGCCATGTCCTTGAGGCGGTCCCAGCGGCTCACCTGGATCACGAGGCGGGCGCCGCGCGAGAGGGGCGCGCCGTCGAGGACCAGGCCGTGGTGGCGCCGCACCATGCCCGAGGAGCCGTCGCGCCGCGTGAACACGATGCTCCCGTGGTCCTCGCTCGCCTCTGTCAGTCCGGCCTGGAGCAGGGCCGCATCGACATCCGCGGGTGTGAGCTCGGCGTTCTTCGCGGTGAACGGGTCCAGGGAGGGCGGGATCACCCACAGGCGTTCGTCGGGGACCCAGCTCGGGGCGTACGTCCGCCGGGAGAAGATGAACCCCTCAGCCGCCTGTAGGTGCGGGTGCAGGAAACCCCAGCCGAGGTCGGTGAGCTCGGTCGGCGTGTCCCGGCCGATGTGGCATCGCCAGACGATGTGCGCCCCTCCCCCGGCGAGCATCGGGGCCAGCCCCGCCGTCTGGGGGTCATGCAGGAGGACGATGTCGCCGGGCTGGACCATCGGGCCGAGCTGCTCGGCGTTCTTGCGGAGCACCTCGGTGTAGTGCTCTTGCTCGGCCGGCCCCAGGGGCCCTCCGTCACCGGGCATGCCGTGGAGCACGTTGTGGAGCCGCTTCGTGGTCGTGAAGAACTCGGGGTCCCCGTCCAGCACGAGCCACCGGGTCGCGACCCGCGCCCCCCGCGTGTAGGCGAGAAGGGCCTGGAGCATCTCGGCCACACCGCCGCCCTGGGCGGTCGCGTTGACGTTCCAGACGGTGCGCCCCGCCAGCAGCTTTCGGGCGTGCTCGGCGTAGCGCAGCAGGCGCTCGGCCTGCTTTTCCTCCAGGACGCTGGCCAGCCGGTCCAGGGAGACGGCGCCCACCTCGACTTCCCGCATGCCTCATGCTGACACGCCGGGCGGGCGCTGCGCGGGATCCCGCTCGACACGGCCCTGTCCAACCCGCGCGGCGCTACCCTCGGCTGCCATGAGCAGTCCCCTCGTCTCTCGCATGGCCGGCTTCGGGAGCACGATCTTCGCGGAGATGACCGCGCTTGCGACCCGCACCGGCGCGGTCAACCTCGGCCAGGGCTTCCCCGACACCGACGGGCCGCGGGAGATGCTCGAGGCGGCCAAGGCGGCCATCGACGCCGGCCGCAACCAGTACCCGCCCGGACCCGGGGTCCCCGAGCTCCTGGAAGCCATCGCCGAGCACCAGAGCCGCTTCTACGGCATACCCCTGGATCCTGCATCCGAGGTGCTGGTGACCGTCGGGGCCACCGAGGCGATCGCCGCCAGCGTTCTGGCGCTCTGCGAGCCTGGGGATGAGGTGGTGACCTTCGAGCCGTACTACGACTCGTATGCAGCCACGATCGCCCTGGCCAGCGGGGTCCGGAGGACCTCGGTGCTGCGCTTCCCCGACTTCGCCGTCGACGAGGAGTCGCTGCGGGCCGCCTTCTCCCCGCGCACCCGCATGGTGCTCCTCAACTCGCCCCACAACCCGACCGGCAAGGTCTTCACCCGCGAGGAGCTCTCCCTCGTGGCCGAGCTCGCGCGGGAGTACGACGCGTGGGTCGTGACCGACGAGGTCTACGAGCACCTGGTCTTCGACGGCACTGAGCACGTACCCATGGCCACCCTCCCGGAAATGGCCGAGCGCACGCTGACCATCAGCTCTGCGGGCAAGACGTTCTCAGCGACCGGGTGGAAGGTCGGTTGGGTGACCGGACCCGCTGAGGCGGTGGCGGCGGTGCGGGCGGTGAAGCAGTTCCTGACGTTCGTCGGCTCCGGCCCGTTCCAGCCCGCGGTCGCCGTCGCGCTCGGCCTGGGTGACGAGGTGTATGCCGGTATGTCACGTTCCCTGGAGGCCAAGCGCGACCTGCTGTTGTCCGGCCTGAGGGATGCGGGGCTGGCGGTGTCGGTCCCGGAGGGCACGTACTTCGTGATCGCCGACGCCGCGCCGCTGGGGGCGGTCGACGGGCTGGACTTCTGCCGGCGACTGCCCGAGCTCGCCGGCGTCGTCGGCGTGCCGGTGTCGGTCTTCCACGACGACCAGGAGGCTGCGCGGACCTTGGTGCGGTTCGCCTTCTGCAAGCGCGACGAGGTTCTGCAGGAGGCTGTGCGGCGGCTGCATGCCATGCCGCGCAGCGTGTAGGCCCGGGGTCCGTCCTCCTCGCATCTCGCCAAACGTCGACGGGAACAGGTGCACGGGACGTGGACGTGGCGCGTCCGGCGGGCACAACCCGGTCCGAACGGGACGGGCGCCTTCTGCCTGTCGCACCTCGTCTCTGATCTGCACTGGCCACGGGCCCTCCCTGCCGGTCAGGGCCTCGGCTGCGCCACCGGCTGTCCACAGGCAGGACCTCGGGCGTCACGTCGTCCACAGCGCGCGCGTCGCCCGGAGCGCTGCTCCTGCCGGTCAGTCCACAGTGGCCGCATGACTCTGGTCCGACCGCTCACCACAGCCGCCGCCACGACAGCCGCGACGCTGGCCCTGGCGGCCACGGTCGCGGCAGC
>DASSJT010000186.1:0-7031 GCA_035691065.1 Dermatophilaceae bacterium | reverse complement strand
GCCTGGGCGTCTGATTCCGCCGAGCGGTCAGAGACGTACGACGGGAGCGCGCCGAGCGGTCAGCGTCGTACGGAGGGATCGCGCCTGGTTTCGGACAGGCCCCGACGGCCCTCTCCAAGGACCGCCTCATCGACCACCGGGGATGCCAACGGCCCGGCTGGTGTCAGGAGACACCGGCCGGGCCGTTGGGCGGTGGAGGGACGTCAGTCGGTGACCACCGCCTTGAGCACGTCGACCTTGGCCGCCGAGCGGGCCGGGCCGACGGCGGCGACCACGCCGGCCACTGCGGCCAGCGCGACGTACAGGACCACCTGGACGACGGGGATGGAGATCGACTTGATCCCCTCGTCCTTGAGCGCCTGCGACAGGGCCAGCCCGATGCCGATCCCGAGCGCGGCACCGCTCATGGCGCCGATCAGCGAGATCACGACCGACTCCCAGCGGACCATCGCCCGCACCTGGCCCCGGGTCATGCCCACGGCCCGCAGCAGCCCGAGCTCACGCGTCCGCTCGAACACCGACAGCGCCAGGGTGTTGACGATGCCGAGGAGGGCGATCAGCACCGCCAGCAGCAGCATCACGGTGACGAAGGTGAGCAGCTGGTCGATCGACCCGCTCGCCCGCTTCTCGAAACCGGCCTGGTCCAGCACCTGAGCGTCCGGGTGGTCGGCCAGCGCGTCCGCGATGGCGTCCTGCACCTCGCCCTTGTCCGCACCGTCGGTCAGTGTCACCAGTCCGGCGGACGCGAGCTGGGGCCCGGCGAAGGCGTTCTGCTCGGCGATGCTGAGCACGAAGTTGTCGCCGATCCAGCCCTTGCCGTCGTAGATGGCGACCACGTGCAGCCGGTGGGTGCCGGTCGCGGCGAACTCCGCCGTCACCGGGTCGCCGATCGTCCAGCCGTGTGCCGTCGCCGCGCTCCTCGAGACCATGACGCCGTCCGAGCCCAGGTCGCGTACCGAACCCGCCGTCACCTCGAGGTTCATCACGTCCTCTGCCGTGGTCGGGTCCACCGCCGAGAAGCTCGAGTCCGCCTTGGCGAACCGGGCCTGGCCCCAGCCGTTTGCCGAGACCTGGTCCACGCCGTCGACGGCCTTGACCGTCTTGATGACCGACGGGCTGAACCCGGGCGCCTGGGCACTGGAGCTGGTGAGGTAGAGGTCCGCGTTGGTCTTGCCGGACAGCACGTCACCGAACGACGCCTTCAAGGAGGAGGCGAAGACACCCATGCTCACGACCAGGGTGAGACCGATCATCAGGGCGGCAGCCGTCGAGGAGGTACGACGAGGGTTGCGCATCGCGTTCTGCTTGGCGAGCTCGCCCGGCATGCCGCGCAGCCGCATCGGCGTTGCGATCAGCGCCGCGAGCGGGCGGACTGCCAGCGGCAGCGACACCATCACGCCGACCATCGCCGCCACCAGGCCGAGCCCGAAGAACTTCATGCTGGCTCCGCCGTACAAGGCGGACAGCATCCCGGCGACGCCCGCCCCGATGATCACGAGGCCGACCAGGCCGCGCCGGACCGAGGGCTTCTCGGCGCCCGGCGTCGACTCGCGCAGCGCCTCGACCGGCAGCACCTTGGTGGCGCGTCGAGCCGGCACGAGAGCGGAGACGACCGTGACCACGGTGCCGACCAGCAGGGACACCCAGATCGTGCGGGGCTCCACCTGCAGCGACGTGCTCGGCAGGCTGAAGCCCACCACGTCCATCAGCACCTTCAGTCCCTTCGCGACCAGGAGCCCGAGCCCGAGCCCGACTGCCGACGCGGCGGCGCCGACAACCAGCGCCTCGAGGACCAGGCTGCGCATGACCTGGCGACGCGTCGCGCCGATGGCCCGCAGCAGCGCGATCTCCCGCGAGCGCTGGGTGACGATCATCGTGAAGGTGTTCCAGATGATGAAGGACCCGACGAAGAGCGCGATGCCGGCGAAGATCATGAACAGGATCCCGACGAGCTTCAGGTCCTTCTTCACGGCGTCGGCGTTCTCCTTGGCCACGGTGTGACCGGTGACGGCCTCCGCGCTCTCGGGAACGACCGCGTTCAGCCGATCGGCCAGCTCCGCCTGGCTGACGCCGTCCTCGGCACGCACGCCGATGGAGTCGAAGAAGCCGGGGTGCCCCAGCAGCCGCTGGGCGGTGGCGGTGTCGAAGTACGCCGACGTGGTGCCGCCGAGGTCCTTCTCACCACCGAAGCCGACGGTGCCGACGACGGTGAACTCGTGCGTCGGACCCTGGAACAGCACCTTGATCGTCGAGCCGAGTGCGATGTGGTGTTCCTCGGCGCTGGTCGCGTCGATGGCCACCTCGGTGGGACCGGTCGGGGCGGTGCCGGACAGAAGCTCCACGTCGCCGCGGAGACCCTCGTCCGCAGGCATGCTGTAGCCCGTGGTGGGGGCGCCGCCCTTGGTGATGATGGCCCTGCCGTCGTTGTCGGTGAGCAGCGCGTAGCCGGTGACCGAGCCCTCGGCGGCGCGGACGCCGTCGACCTCCTCGACGTCGGCCAGGACGCTGGCGGCGATCGGGCCGCGGCTGGTGCCGACGCCCTCCGTCGCGGTGTAGGGGGCCTCGGTGCGGACGACCGCATCGGTGCCGGCGGAGACCTTGCCGAAGAGCTGCTCGAACGCGAGCCCCATGGTGTTGGTCAGGACGAGTGTTCCGGCGAGGAACGCGACACCGAGCGCGATCGACGCCGTGGTGAGGACGAGGCGCAGCTTGTGCGCGAACATCCCGCGAAGAGTTGAGGTCAGCATGGTGTTCAGGCTCCTAGGCGCTTCATGTAGTCGAGGATCTCGTCCGCGGTGGCGGCGTACATCTCGTCGACGATGTGGCCGTCGGCGAGGAAGATGACGCGGTCGGCGTAGCTCGCCGCGGTCGCGTCGTGGGTGACCATGACGACGGTCTGTCCGAGCTCGGAGACCGCCGTGCGGAGGAACCCGAGCAGCTCGGCGCCCGAGCGCGAGTCGAGGGCACCGGTCGGCTCGTCAGCGAACACGACCTGGGGCCGGGAAGCCAGCGCACGTGCCGCGGCGACACGCTGCTGCTGGCCACCCGAGAGCTGCGCCGGCCGGTGCGACTGACGACCGGTCAGACCGACGGTCTCGACGATCGACGCCACCCACTGCTCGTCCGGCTTGCGGCCGGCGATCCGCATGGGGAGCACGATGTTCTCCGCTGCGGTCATGGTCGGGAGCAGGTTGAACGACTGGAAGATGAAGCCGATCCGGTCGCGGCGCAGCAGTGTCAGCGCCTTGTCCTTGAGCGAGGTGATCTCGGTGTCGCCGAGGTACACCTCGCCCGACGTGGGCCGGTCGAGACCGGCGAGGACGTGCAGCAGCGTCGACTTCCCGGAACCCGAGGGGCCCATGATCGCTGTGAACTCACCTTCACCGAGGCCGACGCTGACGTTGTCGAGAGCGGCGACGGTGTTGTCGCCGGTTCCGTAGAGCTTGCTGACTCCCTGCGTACGGGCCGCGGTCGCGGTGGTGACGTCGGGAGCACTGGTGATGACGGACATGGTGGTTGTCTCCTGTGGGTTGTGGCCGTCTGGTGCGAGCGGCGTTGTCCCAGCACACCGGTTATGCGGGCCGCCGAACATCGGGCTGGACACACGCGCCGGGGCGCTGCCCCGCGAGGTGTCGGCGGGTGATCGTGCGGCCAGCCCCACCCCCGGGGTGGGGAAAGGACCCTCCCCCGGGCCGCCTTGGGAGGCGCACACTGCGGACATGACCTCCCTCGCGGCCATGCGCCGGCGCTCCCGGCGCGAGTGGCTGGCCGGTGCGCTCGTGTTGGCCGGGCTCGCCGGGTTCGTGCTCCTCGTGTACGTGGTCGTCGTGCTGGGAGGTGGAGTCCTCATCGGCCACACCACGTCACCCGACGTGACCCTCTCGGTGCTGGCCACCGCCGTCGTCGCCCTCGCCTTCGGCCCCGTCCAGGCCCGGCTGGAGGTGCTCGCATCGCGTGCCGTGCACGGCGGCCAGCCCTCGCCGTACGACGTCCTCGCCCGGTTCTCGCAGAACGTGAGCAGCCATCCGACGGAGGAGCTCCCGACCCGGATGGCGCGGGTGCTCGCCGACGGCACCGGAGCGGCGTGGACCCAGGTGTGGCTGGTCGTGGGTGACCGCGCCACGCTCGCCGCGACCTGGCCGCCCGACGCCACCCGGGAGCCCACGGCGGGCGAACCCGCGCCCGCGGACGACACCGTGCCGGGGCGACGCTCTCGCCAGGTGCGCCAGGGCGGGGAGCTGCTCGGCGTGCTCGTGGTCCAGGAGCGGGAGCACGTGCCGCTGACCTCGGTCGAGGAGCGGCTGTTCGCCGGCCTGGCGAGCCAGGCCGGGCTGGTGCTGCGAGGCGCCCGGCTCCGCGCCGAGCTGGAGGGCCGGCTGGTGGAGCTGACCGCCCGCGCCGGGGAGCTCAGCGCATCGCGCCAGCGGATGGTGGACGCCCAGGACGCGGAGCGCCGGCGGCTGGAGCGTGACATCCACGACGGTGCCCAGCAGCACCTCGTCGCGCTCGCCGTGAACCTCAGGTTGGCCGAGACGCTGGCGCACCGTTCGCCGGAGCGCGCCGATGTTCTCCTCGCCGCCCAGGAGCAGGCAGCCGTCGATGCCATCGAGACCCTGGTGCACCTGTCCCAGGGCATCTACCCGCGGCTGCTGGCGCACCGGGGGCTGGTGTCCGCGCTCGAGGTGGCGGTCGGCAACAGCCCGGTGCCCGTCACGGTCACCTCCCGTGACGTCGGGCGCTACTCCTCGCCCGTGGAGGCGGCGGCCTACTTCTGCTGCCTGGAGGCGGTGCAGAACGCCGCCAAGCACGCGGGTGCCGCGACCATCCGCGTGGAGCTGCGTGCTGAGCCCGCATCACTGGTCTGCGTCATCGACGACGACGGCTCGGGATTCGAGCCGGCCGCGGTCTCCGCCGGCAGCGGCCTCGCGAACATGCGCGACCGTGTCGAGTCCGTAGGCGGACGGCTCGGCATCGCGACCTCCGGGTCAGGTGGCGCGCGCATCCAGGCATGGCTCCCCGTGGAGGGCAGCTGAGTGCGGGCCCGGATCGCCTGGCTCCTGGCCGGCGCCACCCTCGTGCTCGTGGTCGCCGACGTGGTGGTCACCGCGCAGTACCGGCCACTGCTCTCCGAAGCGGCCGTCGCGGTCCACGGGTTCCCGTTCGTGAGCGGCGCGGTGCTGGGGTGCGCCGTCATGGGTGCGCTGATCGTCTCTCGTGACGATCGGCACCCGATCGGGTGGTTGCTGAACGTGGTCGGTTTCACCAGCTCCGTCTCCCTGCTGTGCGAGGCCTACAGCATCTGGGTGACGGGCGAGGGTGGCCCGGGCACGCGAGCCCTCGGCGGGGTGACCGGCTGGCTCTCCACCTTCTTCGGGGGTCAGCTGGCCATCGCCGGGATCGGGCTGATGTTCCTCCTGGCGCCGGACGGGCACTTCCTCTCCCGACGGTGGAGGTACGTCGCCTGGGCCATGGCGCTCGGACAGGTCCTGTGCATGGCGGGGCTGGCCATCGTCACCCCCACGCACTACGACATCTTGGCCGACTCGAACGGGTCGACTGGGTTGCAGGCGGTGCTGTTCTCGCTGGGGTTCCTGCTGATCAGCATCGGGGTACTCGCATCACTCGTGTCGATGGTGCTCCGGTTGCGCCGGACCCGGGGCGAGCAACGCCAGCAGGTACGCCTGATCGCCGCGTCGGCTGCCCTGATCAGCATCGGCCTCGTCGCGCTCTTCATCGTTCAGCTCTTCAACGGCGGCCAGCAGACCTGGGCGGCCTCACTCCCGCTCTACATCTCCTACCTGCTGCTGCCGATCCTGTTCGCGGTCGCCGTGCTGCGCTACCGGCTCTACGACATCGACGTGATCATCAACCGGACCGTCGTCCTGGTGGTCGGCTCGGCCTTCGCGGGCGTCGGGTACACGACGCTCGTCGTCGCGGTGGGGAAGCTGGTGGAGGGCCGGACCAGCGGGTTCTGGCTGTCCCTGTTGGCGACCGCACTCGTCGCGCTCGCCTTCCAGCCGCTCAGGCGGCAGGTCACCAGACTGGCCAACCGACTCGCATTCGGGTCGCGAGCCCAGCCCTATGAAGCCCTCTCGGACTTCAGCCGCCGCCTCGCCGAGACGCCGACCGCGGACGCGGTCCTGCCTGCCGTCGCGGAGGCCGCGGGCCGGGCCGTCTCCGCTCGGCGGGCGACCGCAACGCTGGGGGTCTCGGGTGCGGCGACACACAGCGCGGCCTGGGGCGACGCGGCGGCGGAGGGCACCGTCGCGCACGTCGTACCGGTTCGGCACGGCAGCGCCATCCTCGGCAACATCGAGGTGCACGTGCCGCGGGGCCGTCCCGTGTCCGACTCGGACGAACGGCTGCTGACCGCGCTGGCCGACCAGACCGCGATGGCTTTCCGCAACACCGCTCTGGAGAACGAGCTGGCCGAGCACGTGGCCGAGCTCGACCGCACCACCAGGGAGCTGGCGCGCTCGCGGGCTCGGATCCTGGAGGCGGACGATGCCGCCCGGCGAGCGCTCGAGGCCGCGATCGAGCGCGAGGTGATGCCCCACCTCGTCGCGTTGCCGGCAGGGCTGACCCGGTGCCGGACCGCCGTGGCGGCCGGCAGCCCGGTCACCGGCATCGACGTCCTGGTCACCAGCACGAACACTGCGCTCGAGTCCCTGCGTGAGCTGACCCGCGGCGTCTTCCCGACCCAGCTGGCCAAGGCCGGTCTGGAGCCTGCACTTCGCTCGTTGCTGGGCCGGAGCGGGTCGGCGCCCCGGCTGTCGGTGGACCCCTCCGCGGCCGGGCAGCGCTTCTCGGCCCGGGTCGAGGCCGCCGTCTACTTCTGCTGCGTCGAGGCCGCCCGAACCGATCCGCCGCCCGAAGCGGTCGATCTGTACCGCGATGGCGGCCGGCTCGTCCTGCGCGTGCTCGGTGACTCCGCCGACGCTTCCGACCGGCAGGCGATGCTGGACCGGGTGGCCGCTACCGGGGGCTCACTCGAGACCGAGCCGGGCCTGCTACGGGTCACGGTCCCGGTG
>DASSJT010000185.1:0-3188 GCA_035691065.1 Dermatophilaceae bacterium | reverse complement strand
GCTGCGACGCGTTCGACCCCGACGCCGTCACGCGCCTGCTCGAGGCCAAGGGTCGTGGCCGCGACATGCCCGTGCCGGTGCTGGTCTCCGCCGTGATCACCCTCGACGCGCTCACCACCGGCATTCCGGACTGGGCGCGCGTGCTGGTCGACCGGTACTGGCCCGGCCCGCTCACGATCGTCTGCGCACACCAGAGCTCGCTGCAGTGGGACCTCGGCGACACGCGCGGCACGGTCGCGGTGCGGATGCCCCTGCACGACATCACACTGGAGCTGATCCAGCGCACCGGCCCGCTGGCGGTCAGCTCGGCGAACACCACCGGCAAGCCCGCCGCGACCAACGCCGACGACGTGATCGAGATGCTCGGCGACGTGGTCGCGGTCGAGCTCGACGCGGGCGAGACGCGGGGCGAGCAGCCCTCCACGATCGTCGACTGCACCGGCGACCGGCCGCGCATCCTGCGCGAGGGCGCGATCCCGGCCCGTGAGATCTACCGGGTGCTCGCGGACACCGGTCACGCGTTCGAGGACGACGCAGCCGCCGACGACACCGGCGAGGACGAGGACGACAAGCCCCTTGCGTGAGTACCTCGTCGTCTTCCTGGTCGCCGGCACCGTCAGCTACCTGCTGTGCGTCGTCGCCCGGGAGCTCGCCATGCACTCGGGTGCCGTCGCCCAGGTGCGCGACCGCGACGTGCACGCGATCCCGATCCCGTACTTCGGCGGGATCGCGATGCTCGGTGGCCTCAGCGCGGGCTACCTCGTGGCGCAACACCTGCCGTTCCTGTCCCTGGCCGGCGACCGGGTCTTCCACGACGCCGGCGTGGTGGTCGTGGCAGGGGCGATCATCTGCGCGGTCGGTGTGCTCGACGACCTGATCGAGCTCGACGCCCTGACCAAGCTGGGCGGCCAGATCCTGGCGGCCGGGTTCCTCGTGCTCAACGGGGTGCAGTTCTACTCGCTCAACCTGCCCGGCGTCGGCCAGTTCTCCCTCGACCCGAGTCAGGGCGTGATCCTGACCATCCTGCTGGTGGTCGGCACGGTCAACGCGGTCAACTTCGTCGACGGCCTCGACGGGCTGGCTGCCGGCGTGGTCGGCATCGGCGCGGTCGCGTTCTTCGCCTTCTCCTACAAGCTCGCCGACGTCAACAACGAGACCCTCGCGATCACGGCCGCGCTGCTGTGCGCGGCTCTCGGAGGGGCCTGCGCCGGCTTCCTGCCCCACAACTTCTCGCCGGCGCGCATCTTCATGGGCGACTCCGGTTCGATGCTCCTCGGCCTCGTGCTCGCCGGCTCAGCGCTCACCCTGACCGGTCAGTTCAGCTCCGTCGACCTGAGCAGCGGAGCAGCCGGCAGCCGCGCCAACGCTGCGCTCCTGCTGCCGATCCTGCTGCCGATCTCGATCCTGCTGGTGCCGTTCACCGACCTCGTCCTGGCCGTCGTACGGCGCACGCGGGAGGGCAAGATGTTCTACCACCCGGACAAGAAGCACCTCCACCATCGACTGCTCGAGATCGGCCACTCGCAGCGACGGGCGGTGCTGATCATGTGGCTGTGGGCGGCGCTGATCGCGTTCGGCACGGTGCTCGCGAGCCTGTTCGCGAGCACCTGGACGTGGGTCGCGATCGCGACCTGGGCGGTCGCCACCCTCGCCGCGACCTTTCTGCTCCCGCGGTTCCACCGGCCGGGCGAGGCGCCGGTCTGAGGCCTGTCCCACAACGGATTTCCGCCTCACCCGGACCTTGTGCTACTTTTCACAAGCGACCTCGAAACACCCGTTGTCCCTCCGACGAGAGATCGGCCGCCACCATGACGACCGCACTTCGCGCCGCCCTTGCAGGAGCCCGCGCGAGTGCGTCCGGACGGCCTCGGGGAGCAGGTTTTCCCTGTGGTAGCGTCCGAACGTCTGACGCTCGTCCGTCGATCCCCCTGCACGGCAAGAGGACCGACGCCTACGCACGTGCCAGCCACCTGACCGTCCATCAGAAGAGGGAAAGCGACCAGGGTGAATGTCCGATGAGAGCCCGAACCAGGACTCCCTACGAGGCCGCGACCTCATCGGGCTCGGCGCGCTGCTGGTCGGTGCCGTCGTCGGCGGACTGGTCATCGGCCTGCTGGTCGACGCCGCGGCGGACACCGCGCCCGCCTTCGCCCTGGTCGGCGTCTTCCTCGGCATCGCTGTCGGCTGCGTCGGCTTCTGGCTCCGGGTCCGATCCGCGCTCCGGCACTGAGGTTCTCCGATGAACGACACGACCGTGCACCCTGCGGCCCCCGAGGCCACCACCGGCACCAGGCCGTCGGTCCTCAAGGTGGTCCGCGACCAGCGGAAGACCCTGTGGGTGGCGCTCGCCATGATGGTCGCCGCGCTGTGGCTGGGCCAGCTTGACCGATGGGCGCTGGCTGGATGCGTCGCTGCCGGCGTCTTCCTCGGGCTGTGCAACCACCTCGCCACCGAGTACTGGCTGCTGAAGCTGATCAGCTCGGGCGAGAAGCCCACGCGCAACAAGATGATCGCCTCGACGATCGTCCGGCTGGTGGTCCTCACGGTGGTGGCTGTCGCCATCGCCGTGATGTTCTGGCCTGATGGCATCGGTCTGCTGCTCGGCTTGGCGATCTTCCGTCTCATTGCCTTGATGATGACCAGCATCACCCTGCTGAAGGAGCTGAAGGAGTCATGATCGGCCTCGCGCCTCTCGAGATCGAGATCCATCCCGGCGAGCACCCGGAGGGCCACCTGTTCGGGATGACCTTCAACCTGGACACGATCTGGGTCACGGTCGTCGCCGGCGCCATCGTCCTCGCGTTGGGGTTCTGGGCCCGGGCCCAGCTCACCAAGGACACCGAGGACCACGTGCCGACCAAGCTCCAGCTCGTGTGGGAGACCGTCGTCAACGAGGTGAACACACAGGTGGAGGGCAACCTGGGCAAGGTCAACCCGTTCGTCGTGCCCCTGGCAGTGGCCCTGTTCTTCTTCATCCTGATCGCCAACTGGATCGAAGTCATCCCGACCGAGCTGAACGCGAACGTCCACCTGCTCCCGTCGCCGACGGCCGACACCAACCTCACCTACGCGATGGCGCTGATCGTGATCATCGGCGTGTGGGGCTTCGGAATCCGCCAGAAGGGTCTGCGCGGGTACCTCAAGCACTTCCTGGAGCCCTACCCCTACCTGCTCCCGCTGAACGTCCT
>DASSJT010000184.1:0-51920 GCA_035691065.1 Dermatophilaceae bacterium | reverse complement strand
ACCAGCGAGGACCGGCTGAACGCCCTCGGCGTCAGCAAGATCTTGACGCTGACCTCCACCTACGACCACCGGATCATCCAGGGCGCGGCGTCGGGTGAGTACCTCCGCCGCCTGCACCAACTGCTGCTGGGCGGCGACGGGTTCTACGACGAGATCTTCGCCGCGCTCCGCATTCCCTACGAACCCATCCGCTGGGCCACCGACCTGCCGCCGACCCATGACGACGAGGTCACGGCGCAGGCCAGAGTGCTCGAACTGATCCACGCCTACCGGGTCCGCGGCCACCTGATGGCCGACACCGACCCGCTCGAGTACAAGGTGCGCACCCACCCCGATCTGGACGTCCAGACCCACGGGCTGACGCTGTGGGACCTCGACCGCGAGTTCGCCACCGGCAGCTTCGGCGGCGGACGCGGCTTCCGCAAGCTGCGCGACATCCTCGGGATCCTGCGTGACGCGTACTGCCGCACGATCGGTCTCGAGTACATGCACATGCAGGATCCGGCGCAGCGGCGCTGGATCCAGGCTCGCGTCGAGACCAGCCAGGATCCGTTCCCGCGCGAGGAACAGCTGCGCACGCTGCTCAAGCTGAACCAGGCCGAGGCGTTCGAGACGTTCCTGCAGACGAAGTTCGTCGGCCAGAAGCGCTTCTCGCTCGAGGGCGGCGAGTCGGTCATCGCACTCCTCGACCGCATCCTGTGCCGCGCCGCGGGCGACAAGATGGACGAGGTCTGCATCGGTATGCCGCACCGGGGCCGGCTCAATGTCCTCGCCAACATCGCCGGCAAGTCCTACGGCCAGATCTTCCGCGAGTTCGAGGGGGCCCAGGACCCCAAGTCGGTGCAGGGCTCGGGCGACGTCAAGTACCACCTGGGCACCGAGGGCGAGTTCGTCTCCGACGACGGCTCCCGCACCAAGGTCTACCTCGCGGCCAACCCCTCCCACCTCGAGGCCGTCAACCCCGTGCTCGAAGGAATCGTCCGGGCCAAGCAGGACCGCCTCAACCTCGCCGGCGAGGACTTCACGGTCCTGCCCCTGCTCCTGCACGGTGACGCGGCCTTCGCCGGGCAGGGGGTGGTCGCCGAGACGCTCAACCTCAGCCAGCTGCGCGGCTACCGCACCGGCGGCACGATCCACGTGATCATCAACAACCAGGTCGGCTTCACCACCAGCCCGAGCGCCAGCCGCTCCTCGACCTACTCCACCGACGTGGCCAGGATGATCCAGGCGCCGATCTTCCACGTCAACGGTGACGACCCCGAGGCCTGCGTGCGCGTTGCCGAGCTCGCCTACGAGTTCCGACAGGCGTTCAACAAGGACGTCGTCGTCGACATGGTCTGCTACCGCCGACGGGGCCACAACGAGGGCGACGACCCCTCTATGACGCAGCCGCTGATGTACAGCCTGATCGAGGCCAAGCGCTCGGTCCGCAAGCTCTACACCGAGGCCCTGATCGGCCGCGCCGACATCAGCGTCGACGAGGCCGAGGCGGCGCTGCGCGACTACCAGCAGCAGCTCGAGCGGGTCTTCGTGGAGACCAAGGAGGCCATCAAGACCCCCGCGCCGGCCGACGCGTCCGACGCCAGCTTCTCCGGCACCGACGTCGAGGGGCACACCGGCTTGGAGCCTCCCATGGCGCAGTCGTCCGACGCGACCTCGCACTCGGCGGCCGAGACCGCGATCTCGGCGGAAATGCTCCGGCACATCGGCGAGGCCTTCGCCAACCCCCCGAGGGGCTTCACCATCCACCCCAAGCTGGCGCAGGCCATGGAGAAACGGGCCGCCAGCACCGTCGAGGGAGGCATCGACTGGGCCACGGCCGAGCTCGCTGCCTTCGGGTCGCTGCTCATGGAGGGCACCCCGGTGCGGCTGGCCGGGCAGGACTCCCGCCGTGGCACCTTCGTCCAGCGCCACGCAGTGCTCATCGACAAGACGACCGCTGAGGAATGGACCCCGCTGCTCTACCTCGGTGACGGCCAGGCCCGCTTCTGGGTCTACGACTCCCTGCTCAGCGAGTTCGCCGCGCTGGGCTTCGAGTACGGCTACTCCGTCGAGCGCCCCGATGCCCTGGTCCTGTGGGAGGCCCAGTTCGGCGACTTCGTCAACGGCGCCCAGAGCATCATCGACGAGTTCATCTCCTCCTCGGAGCAGAAGTGGGGCCAGCGCTCCAGCGTGGTCCTCCTGCTGCCACACGGCTACGAGGGCCAAGGGCCCGACCACTCGTCAGCACGGATCGAGCGCTTCCTGAGTCTCTCCGCCGAGGACAACATGACCGTCGCCTACCCGTCGACACCGGCCAACTACTTCCACCTGCTGCGCCGGCAGGCCTACACCCGACCCCGGCGGCCCCTCATCGTCTTCACCCCGAAGTCCATGCTCCGCCTGAAGTCGGCCTCCAGCGAGGTGGCCGACTTCACCAGCCAGCGCTACCGCCCGGTGCTGCCCGACCCGGCAGCCCTTGACGGCAACGCCGTGACCCGGGTGCTGCTCGCGTCGGGCAAGGTGGTCTACGACCTGGAGGCACACCGTCAAAAGGCCGGCGACACCCAGACCGCCATCGTCCGGATCGAGCAGCTCGCCCCGCTGCCGGCGCGCCAGATCGCCACAGAGCTCGCGAAGTACCCCAATGCCGACGTCGTGTGGGTGCAGGACGAGCCCCGCAACCAGGGCGCGTGGCCGTTCATGGCCCTCAACCTTCCCGCGGCGCTGGCCGCCCTCGATGAGACGCGGAGCCTGCGGGTCGTCTCTCGCCCAGCCTCGGCGTCCCCGGCCTCCGGATCGACGAAGAAGCACGCAGGCGAGCAGGCCGAGCTCGTCGCCGCCGCCTTCACCCGCTGAGCGGCCAGGCGCCGGCGACCGGAGGGACCGACGGGCAACATGCATGTACTTCACTGACCGTGGCATCGAAGAGCTGGAGGCACGGCGCGGCGAGGAGGAGGTCTCGCTTGCCTGGCTTGCGGACCAGCTGCGCACCTTTGTCGACCTCAACCCCGAGTTCGAGACCCCCGTCGAGCGCCTCGCCACCTGGCTGGCACGACTCGAGGACGACGACGACTGAATGGCGCCCGAAATGGTGCCGCAATCCGGCAGGATCGAGGCGTGAGCGACCCGACCCCCGACTATCCCAGTGACCTCGCCGGCACCCATGGCCTCCCCGGGCGCCCGCGAGACACGCCAGAGTTCACCCCGAGCGCCGAGTTCCAGGTCGCTGCCGGCGGGCTTCGCGACGTGGGCCTGGTCTTCATCGGCGCGTCCATGGTCGCCGGGGTGGGCGACCCGAAGGGCCAGGGCTGGGTCTCCCGCGTCGTGGGGCGCACGCAGCACCCCGACCTCGAGCTCACGGCGTACAACCTCGGTGTCCGGGGCGACACCTCCGCCGACGTGCTCGCCAGGTGGCGCGTCGAGTGCCCCCCGCGCTGGCGGGGCCGGTCGGAGAAGCGCCTGGTGCTCTCGGTGGGGTCCAACGACCCGGCGGCCGGCATCAGTCTCGCGCGGCACCGCCTCAACCTCGCCAACCTGCTGGACGACGCGGCGAGCCTCGGGGTCGCCACCTTCGTGGTCAGCCCGGCGCCGATCGACGACGCCGACTACAACGCCAAGCTTGAAGTCCTGGTGGACGCCCAGGCCGACGTCTGCTCGCGTCGCGGAGTGCCCTTCGTCGACTGCTTCCGGCCGCTTGCCCTTCACGAGCAGTGGGCCAGCGACCTCGCGGCCGGCTCGGTCCCCCACCACCCGGGGCAGGCCGGCTACGGCCTCATCGCCTGGCTCGTCCTGCACAACGGGTGGGGCGAGTGGCTCCAGATCGCCTGAGTCTCCCTGCCGCTCAAGCACATTCACCCGGTATGCCGGTCGGCCCGATAGGTGCCTCTGGCGCGTCGGCGGCCGTTCCCGGCCGGCCGGTCAGGCCCTCGAGGTGCGTCAGCCGACGGTGAACACGACCTTCCCGAACACCGAGCCGTCGACCATCCTGCGGAACCCCGTCTCGGCCTCGGCCAGCGGGAGCACGGAGTCGACCACTGGCTCGATGCCCCGCAGGGTGACGAACTGGGCCAGGCGCCGCAGCTCCTCGCGCGTGCCCATCGTGGAGCCGAGGACCCGCAGCTGCCGGAAGTAGATCTTGGTCAGCTCGGCTCGGCTGGGCGCATCTCCCGAGGTCGCACCGCTGATCACCACCGCGCCTCCGGGCCGCAGGGAGTTGATCGAGTGGGACCAGGTGGCCGCGCCGACGGTCTCCATGACGGCGTCGACCCGCTCCGGCATCCGGGCGCCGGGCTCGAACACCTGGTCGGCACCCAGCTCGAGCGCCTTCTGGCGCTTGCCCTCGTCGCGTGCGGTGGCCCACATGCGGTAACCGGCCGCGCGGCCGAGCTGGACCAGCGCCGTGGCCACGCCCCCGCTCGCACCCTGCACCAACACCGTTGAGCCGGGCGCGAGCTCGGCTTGGGAGAACAGCATCCGATATGCCGTCAGCCAGGCTGTCGAGAGACAGGCTGCATGCTCCCACGAGAGGCTGGCTGGCTTGGGCACGGTGTTGCCTCGGGGCACCAGCACCTCCTCGGCGAGCGTCCCCGGGTGGAGCTCCGACAAGAGAGTGCGGCCTGGGTCGAGGGTCTCGTCGCCCCGCCAGTCCTCGCTGGTCACGACGGCGTGCACGATGACCTCGTTGCCGTCCTCGTCGACGCCGGCACCGTCGCAGCCGAGGATCATCGGCAGCCGGTCGGCCGGCAGGCCGACTCCCATGAGCGACCACACGTCGTGGTGGTTGAGCCCCACCGCGCGCAGCCGGACCCGCTGCCAGCCCTCACGCGGCGAGGGCTCGGGCAGCTCTCCCACCCGCAGACCCGACAGCGGGTCGTCGGCGGACTGCGACTCTGCGTAGACGGCGAGCATGTTCGTGACCCTAGCCCAGGGATCCCGACTCGCGCCCGCAGCCGCGGATCGGCCTGGCCCGCTCCGTCGGTGGCCCTCCGTCAGGCTCGCGCGGCCACGGCCGCCGCGACGGCGTCAGCCACACCCTCGGCGAAGGGTGACGGCACGATCTGCTGCGCGGTGGGCACCTCGACCAGGTCTGCGATCGCGTGTGCTGCGGCCATCTTCATGGCCTCCGTGATCTGCGCCGCGCCCGAGTCGAGGGCGCCGCGGAAGATGCCGGGGAAGGCGAGCACGTTGTTGATCTGGTTCGGGTAGTCCGAGCGGCCGGTGGCGACCACGGCGGCGTGGCGATGGGCGACGTCGGGATGGACCTCCGGGTCGGGGTTGGCCAGGGCGAAGATGATCGCGCCGTCAGCCATGCGCGCGATATCCGTCTCCGGCACCGTCCCGCCGGAGACGCCTATGAACACGTCCGAGCCCACCAGCGCGGTGGCGAGCGGGCCGCTCAGCCCGCGCGGGTTGGTGGAGGCCGCGAGCCGGCGCTTGTGGTCGCCGAGGTCGTCGCGCTGCGGGGACACGATTCCGCGCGAGTCGCCCACCACGATGTCGAGGATCCCGGCCCGCTGCAGGAGCCTGGTCACCGCGACCCCGGCGGCCCCGGCACCCGACACCACGACGCGCAGCGACTCCAGGTCGCGGCCGACCACCTTGGCCGCGTTGACCAGTCCGGCGAGGACCACGATCGCCGTGCCGTGCTGGTCGTCGTGGAACACCGGGATGTCCAGGCGCTCCTGCAGCTGGCGCTCGATCTCGAAGCAGCGCGGCGCAGAGATGTCCTCCAGGTTGATGCCGCCGTAGGAGGGTGCAATGCGTGCGATGGCGTCGACCAGCTCCTCCACTGTCCCGGTCTCCATGCAGACGGGCACCGCGTCAACGGCACCAAAGTGCTTGAACAGCACCGCCTTTCCCTCCATCACCGGCATGGCTGCCAGTGGGCCGATGTGGCCCAGGCCCAGGACTGCGGTGCCGTCGCTGACCACGGCCACGGTGTTGCGGCGGGCGGTGTAGCGCGAGGCCAGGCTCGGGTCTGCCGCGATGGCCCGCGACACGTCTGCGACACCGGGCGTGTAGAGGAGGGAGAGGTCCGCCGCGTCGCGCAGGGGCTGCGTCGCGTGTACCCCGAGCTTTCCACCCTCGTGCGCCCGGAACACCGGGTCACTGGGGTCGAAAAGCGGGTACGACGGGGACGCAGTCATGGGGGAACCACCTCACGCGGGCAAAGGCCAGAAGGCCACACAACACACAACAGGTCTCAGAGCAGGTGAGCCGGGGTGTGGCCTCGCAGAGATCAGGCGGGTGGGTTGCCCGCAGGCGACCATGCTCGCACACCACCCGAGATCGGCACACCCCCTTGGCCGATTTGTGACCAGCCTCGCCACGCGTCCGCAGGCAGGATGGATGCCGTGCAGGGTCTTCGCGTGGTCCGGGTCCGGGGCCGGTCCATGCAGCCGACGCTCCACGACGGAGATCTCCTGCTCGTTCTCGCCGGCGGGCTTCCGCGCCCGGGTGGGCTGGGCATCGTCCAGCTCCCGCCACAGGCCGACGGGACTCCCAGGCCACTTGCCGTCAAACGCGTCTGGGGTCGCGATCCGACTGACCCGCAACGCTTTTGGGTTGAGAGCGATAACCGGCTCGAGGGCACTGACTCCTGGACGTTCGGCTCGGTCGCCGCCTCCGACGTGCGAGGTCGCGTGGTGGCGCGGCTCAGGTGGCCCTGGCCCCCGAAGCGCGGACGGAGAGCAGGACGTCCACGCCCGCCAGGATCGCGGTCCCTGGGTGCAGGATCCTGACCGGCATACCGACAAACCACGTGCTTCGGCGGTATGCCGGGTGCTCGCCCCACCTTCTGCCTGCCGGCCAGTCGTCCGGCGGCACGCGCGGCAGGGGGCCCAGCGCACCGCGCGGCGGGGCCCTGGGCGGTGCGCTGCCGCTGCGCCGGGGCCACTGCTGCGCGCCACCCCAGCCGGCGGGTAGGTTGGCCGGTGGCCCCAAGCCCAGGAACACAGAAGGGAACGACATGCGCTTTTCCCGCTTCTTCACCATTTCCGAGGTCAGCGCCCACTGCGACCTGCCGTGTGGTGTCTACGACCCGGCCCAGGCCCGCATCGAGGCCCAGTCCCTCAAGGCGATCTGCGAGAAGGTCGCGGCCAACGACGACCCGGACTTCCGCGTCAGGGCAGCCATCATCAAGGAGCAGCGCTCCACCCTCGTCAAGGAGCACCTCTGGGTGCTCTGGACCGACTACTTCAAGGCTCCCCACTTCGAGAAGTACCCCGAGCTTCACACCCTGTTCAACGAGGCCACCAAGCTCGCGGGCGCATCCGGCACCAAGGGCAGCTTCGACGTCGCCACCGCAGACGACCTGCTGGCCAAGATCGACGAGATCGACCGGATCTTCAAGGAGACCAAGCAGGGCTGATCCCCAGGGAGGCCGAACGGGCCTGATCCTCGCAGCCGCCCCCTGAGCGGCTCATCCAGGAGCAGGCGACGACCGTTGACCGCCATGGAGGGGCGTGCGCGCTGCGCACGCCCCTCTGCTGTCTCCTGCGGGAGCCCGGGGCGGTCGGGATGCTGCTCGTCGCAGCATCGCGCCACTCGGCGCACTGCCACACCGAACCCACAATTCGGACGCCGTCGGGAGTAGGTTCGCGTTTTGGCGCCCCGGAGCGTGCGCCGCACCGCCCCTTCTACCGGAGGTCATAGTGAGCTACGAGTTCGACGAAGACGTCGATCACGACACCACACCCCCCGCCAACGTCGGGCTCCTCGCCCTCGCGGGTGTGCTGCTGGTCATCCCGATCATCGCCCTGATGTGGGTGGGCAGCTACGCCAAGGCGACGCCCACGTTCGCCGGCTTCCCCTTCTTCATCTGGTACCAGTTCCTGTGGGTGTTCCTCTGCTCGGCGATGACGTACGGCGCCTACCGTCTGGTCCTGGCCGCCCGGCCACACCGGCCGATGCGCCACCCGTCCGCCGGTGACGAGGAGGTCGGCCGATGAGCGCAGTTCTGCCCATGGCGACCGGCACGGGCGTCAACTACACCGCCCTCTCAGTCCTGGTCGTCCTCTTCCTCATGGTCAGCGGCCTGGGGTTCTGGGCCTCGCGCTGGCGCAAGGCCGAGAGCATGGAGTCGCTGGACGAGTGGGGGCTGGGGGGCCGCTCCTTCGGCACCTGGATCACGTGGTTCCTCCTGGGAGGCGACCTCTACACGGCATACACCTTCGTCGCCGTCCCTGCCGCGATGTTCGCGCTCGGGGCGGTCAACGGCTTCTTCGCCGTGCCCTACACGATCATCCTCTACCCCATCATCTTCATCTTCATGGCACGCCTGTGGTCGGTCAGCCACCGCCACGGGTACGTGACGACGGCTGACTTCGTGCGCGGACGCTACGACTCGCGCCCGCTGTCGCTGGCGGTGGCGATCACCGGCATCCTCGCCACGATGCCGTACATCGCCCTCCAGCTGATCGGCATCCAGGCGGTCCTCGAGGTCTCCGGCCTCGGCGGCAGCGGCAACTGGCTGGCCAAGGACCTCCCCCTGTTCATCGCCTTCGCGCTACTCGCGGCCTATACCTACTCCGCCGGCCTGCGCGCCCCCGCAGTCATCGCCTTCATCAAGGACATCCTGATCTACATCGTGATCCTGGTGGCGATCATCTACCTGCCGAGCAAGTTCGGCGGGTGGGAGCACATCTTCGGGGCTGCAGAGACCAAGATGGCCAAGGTGAACCCCGCCGACCACAAGCCGAACGGTGCGTTCATCCCGAGCGACAAGCAGTACTGGGCCTACGCGACGCTGGGCCTCGGCTCGGCGCTGGCGCTGTTCATGTACCCGCACTCAGTGACCGCTTCGCTGTCCGCCAAGAGCCGCAACACGATTCGCCGCAACGCCGCCATCCTGCCGGCATACTCCTTCGTGCTCGGCCTGCTGGCGCTCCTCGGCTGGGTCGCCATCGCGGCCGGCACCAAGCCGATCGGCCTCGACGGCAAGCCCAACGCGCAGCTGGTGATCCCGCAGCTGTTCGAGGATGCCTTCCCGTCGTGGTTCGCGGGTGTCGCCTTCGCGGCCGTGGCGATCGGAGCGCTGGTCCCGGCGGCCATCATGTCCATCGCAGCGGCCAACACCTTCACCCGCAACATCTACAAGGAGTGGCTCAAGCCGGGCGCCACGCACGCCGAGGAGGCGAGGGTGTCGAAGCTGGTCTCCCTCGTCGTGAAGGCATTCGCCCTGGTGTTCGTCCTCACGATGGACAAGCAGAACGCGATCAACTTCCAGCTCCTGGGCGGCATCTGGATCCTCCAGACGTTCCCGGCGATCGTGTTCAGCCTCTACACCCGGTGGTTCCACCGCTGGGCGCTGCTGCTCGGCTGGGCCGTGGGCATGGTCTACGGCACGTGGGCCGCCTATGGCGTGGCCAACGCCCGCAGCGGTGTCAACCACTTCGGCGGCTCGTTGGTGGACATCCCGCTCATCGGACAGCTGGGCTACATCGCGCTGACGGCGTTCGCCATCAACGCGGTCGTGGCGGCCGTGGTCACCCTTGCCCTCAACGCCATGAAGGTGCCCAACGGCGCCGACGAGACGATCAAGGGCGACTACTTCGCCGATCTGGGTGACCCGCGGGTCGAGAAGCGCCTCGACACGGGCATCCACCTCACCACCGGCAACCCGTAAGGCTGCCGCCAGCCGCCGCGCGGCGTCCGCCCTCCCCTGCGACGGGCGCCGCGCGGTCTGGGAACCAGGGACGCCTCACTTGCGGACCGGCTGACTACGACGGGCTGACTCACGACGGGCTGACTCATGACGGGCTGACTCACGACGGCGCCTGACGCACTGCCGGGGCCCGACGGACTCACGGCAGGGCCCCACTGACTACGTGGTGCCGCCACCTGCGGCGTGGCCACCCACTCGCTTGCGCCGCGCTAGCACCCGGGTGAGCGCGTCGACCACCGTCGGGTCGTACTCGTACCCAAGGCCGAGGTGGATCCGCTCCATCGCCGCATCGACCTGGTCGCGGCTTCGGGAACCCGCGGTCAGGTCATCGAAGGCGTTGGCAACCTTGATGATCCGGCTCGCCATGGGCAGCTGCTCGCCGAACTCGCGCACTTGGCGGTAGGGCGTCGTCTGGGCCTCCAGCAGGGCCGCCACCCCGTCGAGCACGCCGGTCTGGCGGACGATCTCCGCGCCGTCGTGGGCCATCCGGATCTGGTCCGCGGGGGCTGCCAGCACGGTAGCGCCACCCGGAATCGGCTCGCGAAGGGCCACCTGCCCGAGGTCGTGCAGCAGGGCGGCACGCTCCAGCTCCTCGACCTCACGCTGTGGCATGCCCAGCTCGCGCCCGATGCTGAGCGCCAGGCGCGCAACGCGGGACGCGTGGTGGGAGCGCGTGTAACCCGACAGCTCGGTGAGCCGCGACAGGGCCTCGATCGTCTGGCGGTAGGTCAGGCGAACGGCGATGAAGCGACGGACCGCGAAGAGGGTGAGCATCAGGGGGAAGAGAAAGAGGGGGACCGCCACGATGCCCAGCGGGCGCTCGGCCAGGGCGATGAGCGCGCTCGAGGTGATCAGTGCCGAGGTCAGCACGAGGTTCTCGGCCAGCTCGTCCCGGATTCCCCGCCCCAGCGGGGTGTGGTCGATCCGCGCCCGCCAGATGCCCAGGATGAGCATCGTGACGACCATTCCAGCACTGCACACGGCGAGCATGACGAGCGCGACCAGCCACCTGTCGTGCGTGACCCCCGCCTGCCAGTCCAGGATCGTGGTGCCCCCGAAGTCGGCTCTGCGGTAGAGGAAGGAGGTGACGGACACCCCGACCAGCCGCGCAGACATCTGCACCGCGTCGACGGAGCGTCCTGTCGACCAGCGGCCCACGGCCCCGACCCCCATGGCCACGGCGGTGGCCACCACGATGACCGACGACGGAAGGTGCCCCGAAGCCCCGACCGTCGCCTCGGACGTCATCGCGAACCCCATGGCGGCGGCCGTCGACAGCGGCGCGCTCTTGCGGCGCAAGAACCCCGCCACCCGGACCACCTCGCCCAGCGCGATGGCGCCCATGAAGACGCCCACGGCCAGCAGGTGAGTCTCCCCGAGGCGGGTGAGGTCGTCGAGGCTCCACAGGAGCGACAGCCCGGCCACCCCGCCGGCCAGGCCGATCACGGCCCGGCTCACCGGCTGCTGGCGTACGAGACGGGGGCTCATGCGGGAGTCCTGGTCGGACGGTGGGTATGGCGTGCTCTCCCCCGGTCGCGGATTGCGGCCAGGAGAGCCGGGCAGGCAGCCAGGTGGTCGGAGGACTGGGGATCGTCGTGGTCGACGGCCGACTCCGCGCCGTGGAAGAACGACTCGTCCCGCAGCGTCCCCAGCCAGCCGTGCCGGGTGATCGCGCGGTCGAGCGCCGTGACCACCCGGGGATCGAACTGGGTGCCGCTGCGCGCGTGCAGCTCGCCCAGGGCCGCCCGGGTGCTGAGGGCGGGTCGGTAGGCCCGCGTGGTGGTGAGGGCATCCCAGGCGTCCGCAACGGCGACGATGCGCGCCGCCAGGGGGATGTCCTCCCCGGCCAGGCCGTCGGGGTAGCCGAGCCCGTCGAACCGCTCGTGATGGTGTGCCACCCCCTCGAGCGACCCCGCGAGGAAGGCAATGCCGGCCAGCATGTCGACGCCGACCAGCGGGTGGTCGGCCAGCAGGACCAGCTCCTCGTCGGTCAGCTCCTGACGTGCCCTGAGCACCCGGCTGGGCACCACCAGCTTCCCAAGGTCGTGGAGCATCCCGGCGGTTCGCACGGCCTGTACCTCGGTGTGGCCCAGGGTCAACGCCTCTGCGGTCCAGGCACACAGCTGGGCCACGCGGGTGCTGTGCCCCCGGCTCTGTGGGTCCTTGGCCTCCACCGCCGCCACGAGGGCGTTCAGTGTCCGTTCGTGAGCCCGTTGCTCGTCTGCGTATTGGACGAAGGCCCAGCGCGCGGCCAGCAGGGGCGCCAGGATGAGCACCGCGCTGAACCATCCCACCCTTGCGGGGATCCACAGGATCACGAACAGGAAACCGACGATGCCGTAGCCGACGTAGGCCGGTCCCGTCGTGGTGAGCAGGCTCCACACCTGGGCGCGGAACGCTGTGCCCTGTGAGAAGTACAGGACGCCCGACAACAGGATGGCGTTGGCTGCACACTGCGCCACGTCGGCGACCATCATCGGGAGTCCTACGGACACCAGGATGGCCGTCGCGTCGTGCCGCGGGACGTCGGCGGCGCCTCCGGCGAAGTGGTAGGTCAGCCCGCCGATGCCACCCATGGAGGCGTGCATGGCGATGTTGAACAGCCGCACGACCATGGGGCTCTTGCTCCACTGCAGGGCAATGGCCGCGGCGCCGACCATGACGGCACCGACGGGACCGACGATGACGGCCGAGCTCAGGATGACGATGCTGAGGAACGAGATCTGGATCCTCGTGCTGATGCCGGTCGCCTCGCGCTCTCGGGCGGCCCACCCGAGCATGCCCATGAGGGCGAGCAGCACCAGGGCCAGCCAGTTGCGTGGGAGCCCGCCGACGCGCCACCCGAGGACGGCCAGAAGCGCTGCAGCGACATACACCAGTCCTACGTAGGTGTATGTCGCTGCTAGTCGCGCGTCCGCGGCGGGTCGTGACCGCCGGGGACGCATGCTCATGCGGTCAATCTAATGCTGACAGCCCCGTCAGTCAGGGGCCCCACCCCCAGCTGCGCGAGCCGGGACGAGCGGGTTTGCGAGGCGTTGTTGTCATGTCACTCAATCCTTTCGGTGCCGCGGATATTCGGGAGGGGGGCCGCGGCATCATGCTCAAGTCCCCCGACAAGACCGGAGGGCCATTGCGGCGCAAGTTTCGCACGCAGAAAGGGGGATTTAGGGACTTAGGAACCCGTCCTTGACCAAACCTTGAACATTGCGTCGAGGATGCCCGCGACGAGATCGCTGCACGCTCGGGCCCTGTCGCCTGGTTACTGAGAGTCTCATCTGAGGCGTGAAACAGCAGTTTGAGCACGACAACGTTCAGATGCCGGGAGCGATTCGTAGGTGCCTTGCAGCTGTGCGAGAATGACCGGCGGTCAGCAACCGAGGACTCGCGCCGCCCAGGCGCCGATCTCCTCAGCACCCTTCCCGAGACCAACCCCGGAGCACCCTGGAGCAGCCATGAGCAAGCGCGCCCGCAAGCGCCGCTCGCGCAAGGGCAACGGCGCCAACCACGGCCGTCGCCCCAACGCGTGAGCAGACCCCTGTAGCGACGACCCTGGGCGGCGACGCCCGCCCAGGGCATCGTCCAGTCGACGGTGTCTAGTCGGTGTACTCGATCCGGATCTGGGTGATGCGCGTCATGATCTGCGCCCGCAGCTCCATCGGTGCCTCCTCGCACTGGCAGGACCGCTTCACCACGGCCTTGACCGCCTGGTCGAGGTCGTACTGCTCGAGGCAGGGTCCGCACTCCTGCAGGTGGGCGGCGATGCGCCTCGTCTCATCTCGACCCATCTCGCCATCGAGGTACTCGTAGACCCGGTAGAGGACCTCGGAGCAGTCCGTGGCCTCGTCGGAGTGGCGACGTGCCCGCGGAGGGGGCTCGGACGGCATACGGCTCATGACTGGACCTCCTCGCGCGCGAAGCCGCGGTCGCGGGCGTAGTCGGTGAGCATCTCGCGCAGCTGGCGGCGGCCCCGGTGAAGACGTGACATGACCGTGCCGATCGGCGTGTCCATGATGTCGGCGATCTCCCTGTACGAGAACCCCTCGACGTCGGCGAGGTAGACGGCGAGGCGAAACTCCTCCGGCAGCCGCTGCAAGGCGCGCTTGACCTCGGAGTCGGGCAGGTGGTCGAGGGCCTCGGTCTCGGCGGATCGCAGGCCGCTCGACGTGTGGGACTCGGCCCGCGCGAGCTGGTAGTCCTCGATCTCGGCGGCGTCGGACTGCTGCGGCTCGCGCTGCCGCTTGCGGTAGCTGTTGATGTAGGTGTTGGTGAGGATGCGGTACATCCAGGCCTTGAGGTTGGTGCCCGGCCGGTACTGGTGGAACGCGGCGTAGGCCTTGGCGTAGGTCTCCTGCACCAGGTCCTCGGCGTCGGCAGGGTTGCGGGTGGTCCGCAGCGCAGCCGAGTAGAGCTGGTCGAGCAGGGGCATCGCCTCGCGCTCGAACCGGGCCTGGCGCTCCTCCTGCGTCTCCAGGGCCGGGTCGATCGCGCCGTCTATGGCGTCTGCGGCGTCGTCACGGTGATCGGTCATCGCACTCCACCCTAACGGGGTGTCGAACCGAGCCGACGGTTGGAGGACAAGCACGCAGGACTCCCTTCGAGATGGTCCCCCACGTCAACCTCCGCCACCGCGGGGCCATTCCCGTGCGCACCCGCACGACGACCGCGGGCGACCGGACGACCGGGTGCGCACGGGCGACCGGTCGGCCTCAGCCGGCCAGCGAGTCAGCGAAGGCCTCGACCGCGGCGACCACGTCGTGCGGGGCGCGGCCGAAGCTGTGCGCCCCTTTCACGGCCGTGACGTATGCCGTGGGGTCGCCGAACCGCGCGAGCTCGGCCGCGACCTCATCCGGGCTACCCCAGGGGTCACGCTCTCCTTGCACCACGTGGCCTGGCAGCCCGGCCTCGAAGGGGCGGCGCAGCTCGTCGGCCCTGGTGCGCTCGGGGCGCCCCGGCGGGTGCAGGGGAAAGGCAAGGCAGAGCACCGCGTCGGCCCCGACCGCCACCGCGGTCCGGCACGCCACCCGCGCGCCGGCGCTTCGGCCTCCGGTCACCACCGGCCGCGGGAGCGCGCCGCGGCCCGTGGTGAGCGCCGCCAGGGCCGGGAGCCAGGCTGCGTCCAGCGTGGGCGGGGGTCCCGCGACCCGCCGGCCCGCGACCCGCCATGGCTGGTCGACCAGCACCACGGCATACCCCTTGCCGGTCATCGCCTCGGCGATGGCCACGAGGTCACCCGACCAGCCCCTTCCCCCCGCTCCGTGCCCGAGCACGAGGGAACCGCGAGCGTTCCGTGGGCGCATGACATGGGCTCGGGCAAGCCCGCTGGGGGTGTCGACCTCACGGACCCGCGCGCTCTCGATCACGCTCAAGGCTGGCCGCCGATGACTTCGCCGGTCATCGGGTCGACCACGCCGACCAGCTCTGACTCCGGGATCGGCTCGATCAGCTGGGGGCCGTTGCTGCGCGTCGCGTTGACCGCCGTCGAGATGGGGTAGGCCTCGAACCTCCCGGGCCGGGAGAACTGGAGCAGGGAGCGAATCTCGTTGGGATCCTTGAGGTTTGGGTCGAGCCAGCGCTCCCAGTCGGCACGCTCGATAACGAGGGGCTGTCTGTCGTGGATGCGGTCCAGCCCCGGGTCGGCGTCGGTCGTGATGATCGTGAAGGTGATGAGCCAGGCCTCGGGGTCCTCCGGGTCGGCGATGGCCCGGTCGCGCCAGAACTCGTAGAGCCCCGCCATCGCGACGGGTTCGCCATCGGCGCGGTGGATGAAGAAGGGCTGCTTGCGCGGTTTTCCCTTGGCGTCGGTGGCGACCGGCGACTTCTGCCACTCGTACCAGCCCTGGGCCGGTACCAGGCAGCGCCGGGAGGCGGCGGCCTTGCCGAAGGCGTTCGAGCCCAGCACCCCCTCCGCCCGGGCGTTGATCATGCGCATGCCGATCTTGGTGTCCTTGGCCCAGGCTGGGACGAGGCCCCAGGTGAGCAGCCGGAGCTGGCGCGTCGGGGCCGGTTCTGCTGCGGGCGCGGCGGCGGGCGTGGCGGACGGCGTGACGGATAGCGTGGCGGATAGCGTGGCGGACGAGGTGGCGGCCTCCTCGGCCTGGCGGGGAGCGCGGGTGAGGACCACCGGCGCCTGCTTCGTGGGAGCCATGTTGAAGTCAGGTGTCGCCGGCGGCGGGCTCTGCGGGTTGGCCATGACGCTGCGTCCCCGCTCGGCCATCCGGTTGTCGTCGATCTCGAACTCCTCGACGAGCTCGTCCGGGTTGGCCGTGGCCGCATAGCGTCCGCACATGCCCGACAGGCTAATCCCGACGAGCTCATCCCGACGGGCTTCTCGGTCGCGGGCCGAGTACGCACCGGGGCTGGCCAGCAACTACGGTAGGACGAGATCGAGGCTGCCCCCCGCTGCCCACCGCAAGGAGAAGCCATGAGCCTGGTCCGCACGGTCGCCCGCCCGATGCTCGCGTCGATGTTTCTCGTCGGAGGTATGGATGCCCTGAGGCACCCGAGCTCGAAGGTCCCCGCGGCCAAGCCATTGATCGACCGCGTCGCCGGCCCGCTGAACCTCCCACAGGATCCCGAGCTGCTGGTGCGGGCCAACGCCGTCACCATGCTGGCCGGCGGCAGCCTCCTGGCGACGGGCCACTTTCCCCGCCTCGCCTCCCTCGCGCTGACCGGCACCCTGGTCCCCACGACCCTGGCCGCGCACGCCTACTGGCGTGAGCACGACCCGGTGCAGCGAAAGCAGCAGCGCACGCAGTTCTTGAAGAACCTGGGACTCCTCGGTGGCCTCCTGCTCGCGGCGGTCGACACCGAGGGCAAGCCGGGTGTGGCCTACCGCGCGCACCTGACCCGCAAGGCCGCCGAGCGCACCGTCCACACCAGCCGCCGCGAGGCCCGCCACGCGGCTCGAGCGGCGAAGCGGGAGGCCTCCCTGGTCGCCGCCCGAGCCCGCAGCGCGGCGCACGATGCCCTCAGCTGACCAAGCCACGGCGCGCCAGCAGGACTGGCGCGCCCCCACCCGCTCCTCCCCCATCGACGCCATCGTCACCCTCCCCGGCAGCAAGTCGCTGACCAACCGCTACCTTGTGCTGGCGGCGCTGGCGCATGGCACCTCGAGGCTGCGCCGCCCGCTGCGCTCGCGCGACACGCTGCTGATGGCTGCCGCACTGCGATCGCTCGGGGCTTCGATCGAGGACGGCACCTTCGAGGGCCTCTCCCGCGCGGCGGCGACCGACTGGATCGTCCACCCCGCCTCGCTGCGCGGCGACGCGACCATCGACTGCGGCCTCGCCGGCACGGTCATGCGCTTCCTGCCGCCCGTTGCAGCTCTCGCGACCGGCTCGATCGCGTTCGACGGTGACGCCAACGCGCGGCTGCGCCCCATGGCGCCGGTCCTGACCGCGCTGCGCGAGCTGGGGGCCCAGGTCGAGGACGGCGGGCGCGGCACGCTGCCGTTCGTGGTCCGCGGATCGGGCCGTATGCCTGGTGGCTCGGTCACGATGGACGCCTCCGGCTCGTCACAGTTCGTCTCCGCCCTGCTGCTGGCAGGATCGCGCTACGACAACGGGGTGACGGTCCACCACGACGGAGACCCGGTCCCGAGTGAGCCGCACATCGCGATGACCGTCGAGGCCCTGCGCGACGCGGGCGCCATCGTCGACGACTCCGAGCCCGACACCTGGCGTGTGGAGCCCAGCCAGATCCACGCCCTGGATGTCCTCGTCGAGCCCGACCTGTCCAACGCAGGACCGTTCCTCGCCGCAGCGCTGGTGACTGGCGGACGCGTGATGGTGCCGGGCTGGCCGCAGCACACGACCCAGGCGGGCGACGCCCTCCGGGACATCCTCGACGCGATGGGCGCCGACGTGTCGCTGGCCCGCGATGGTCTGACCGTCTCGGGTGGCTCCGGGATCAGCGGGATCGACGTCGACCTCCACGACGCGAGTGAGCTGACCCCGGTGGTGGCCGCCCTTGCCGCCCTCGCCGACTCCCCCAGCGTCATCCGAGGCGTGGCACACATCCGTGGGCACGAGACCGACCGCCTCGCAGCGCTCTCGCGGGAGCTGGGGGCGCTGGGCGCGGGCGTCCACGAGACCGACGACGGCCTGGCGATCCGGCCCAGGCCGCTGAGGGCCGGCCGGTTCCAGACCTACGCCGACCACCGCATGGTCATGGCAGCGGCGGTCCTGGGCCTCGCCGTCCGGGGCCTCGTCGTCGAGGACGTCGACACGGTCGGCAAGACCCTCCCCGAGTTCACCGAGCTGTGGGACCGCATGCTCGCATGAGCCGCCCATGACGCCGGGCCGAAGCCGCCGGACGCAGGACTACGACGAGTCGGATGTGCGCATCCGACCCAACCCGCGTGGCTCGAGACCGCGCTCCAAGGACCGCCCCACACACGGCGACGCCGTGCATGGAATGGTCACAGGCATCGACCGAGGGCGCTTTGCCGTGCTCGTGCCGCGCTCGGGGCGCAGGAGCCCGGAGCGGATCGTGGTGGCCATGAAGGCACGCGAGCTGGGTCGGCGGGGCATCGTCGTGGGCGACGAGGTCGGGATCGTCGGGGACACGTCCGGCAGCCCGGATGCGCTCGCCCGCATCGTGAGACTCACCCAGCGGCGCACCGTCCTGCGCCGGTCTGCCGACGACACCGACCCGGTGGAGCGCGTGATCGTGGCCAACGCCGACCAGCTTGCCGTCGTGACCTCGCTGGCGAACCCCGAGCCCCGCCCGCGTCTGATCGACCGGTGCCTGGTCGCGGCCTACGACGCTGGACTCGACCCGCTGCTGGTCCTCACCAAGGCCGATCTGACCGGGCCCGAGGACTTCCTGGCGAACTACGCACCGCTCGAGGTTCCATACGTCGTCACGAGCACGTCCCCTGACGAGGCCAGCGCATCTGGCGAGACGGTCCATGGCATCGAGGAGCTGCGGGAGCGGCTGGCCGGGCGGGTGAGCGTGCTCGTCGGCCACTCGGGCGTGGGAAAGTCGACCCTGGTGAACGCGCTCGTCCCCGATGCCGCCCGGGCGGTTGGCGGCGTCAACCTCGTGACCGGCCGTGGCCGGCATACCTCCACGTCGGTGGTCGCCCTGCGCCTGGCGGGCGGCGGATGGGTCATGGACACGCCCGGCGTGCGCTCGTTCGGGTTGGCGCACGTCGACCCGGACCGGATCATCGAGCACTTCCCCGACCTGGAGCCGGGCACCGAGAACTGTCCGCGCGGCTGCACCCACGACGAGGAGGAGTGCGCCCTCGACGAGTGGGTGGCCAGCGGAAAGGCCGGCCCGGCCGGGGCCTCACGGCTGGAGTCACTGCGGCGCCTCCTGCGCAGCAGGGGCGGGGAGCACGGCGACTGACCGACGTCAGACCCTGACCGTGTCTGGGGAAGGAGCGGCCCCGCGGCGGCACCAGCGGCTTCGGCGCTCCTCCCGCAGACAGAGTCGACGTCAGATGTCTTCGGGCCTGGGAGAGTCCTCCTGCCGAGGGAACTCGCTGGTGGGACCGGCCGGCGTGGGGCGGTCGGCACCCGACCCGGTGTACTGCTCGTGGTGGTGCTGCGCCGGATGGTCCTCGCTGGCGAACGACGTCTGGTTGGCCCAGTCGGCCGTGTCCACGACGCCGACGTCTCCGAACCGCTCGTCCCGGACTTGGTCGGAGACGTCGATGGTCTCGACGATCTCGCGCGCCTCGGCGAAGTGGCACGCCGAGAGGTGCTCGCTAACGCCGTCGGGGTGCAGGATCAGCTGCGGCTCCTCGACACTGCATTTGTCCTGCGCCTTGAAGCACCGGGTGTGGAAGCGGCAACCGGACGGCGGGTTTGCCGGGGACGGCACGTCGCCCACCAGGACGATCTGCTCGCGGACGCCGCGGAGGGTCGGGTCGGGCACCGGCACGGCAGACAGGAGCGCCTGGGTGTACGGGTGTGTGGGCCGGGAGTAGATCTGGTCCTCGTCGCCGAGCTCGGCAATCCGGCCGAGATACATGACGCCCACCCGGTCGGAGATGTGGCGGACGACGGAGAGGTCGTGGGCGATGAAGACGTAGGACAGGCCGAGGTCGTCCTGCAGCTTCTCCATCAAGTTGACGACCTGCGCCTGCACGGACACGTCGAGCGCCGAGACGGGCTCGTCGCAGATCAGCACCTTGGGGTTGAGCGCGATGCCGCGCGCGAGGCCGATGCGCTGCCGCTGGCCGCCGGAGAACTGGTGGGGGTAGCGGTTGATGTGCTCGGGGTTCAGGCCCACCTTGTCGAGGAGGTCCTGGACCGCTGCGCGGCGTCCCTTCCGAGGCACCACCTCAGGATGGATGTCGAACGGCTCGCCCACGATGTCGCCGACCGTCATGCGGGGATTGAGCGAGGTGTATGGGTCTTGGAACACGATCTGGATGTCTCGGCGTAGCCGGCGCATGGCGCTGCCACGCTGCTTGTACATGTCGACGCCGTCGAAGACGACCGAGCCGGAAGTCGGCTCCTCCAGGCGCATGAGAAGCCGGCCGAGGGTGGACTTGCCGCAGCCGGACTCGCCCACGATGCCGAGAGTCTCGCCCTTGTGCAGCTCGAAGGAGACGCCGTCGACGGCCTTGACTTGGCCGACGGTGGTGCGCAGGACCCCGCCCTTTATCGGGTAGTACTTGACCAGGTCGGTGGCGGTGAGAATGGCCTCAGCCATTGAGGACCTCCTCGGCGAAGTGGCAGGCGCTCAGGCGGCCCGGGAGGACTTCGCGCAGCGCTGGACGGTCGCGAAGGCAGATATCCTGGGCGAATCTGCAACGAGGGTGGAACTCGCAGCCGGTCGGGATATAGATCAGGTTGGGCGGGAGCCCGCCGATGGCCGAGAGCACCTGACCCTTCTGGTCCAGCCGCGGGATCGAGTCGAGCAGCCCCCTGGTGTAGGGATGGGCCGGCTGGCGGTACAGGTCGTAGACGTCAGCCTGCTCCATGATGCGGCCGGCATACATGACGGCAATGCGGTCGGCGACGTCGGCGACCACCCCTAGGTCGTGGGTGATCAGGATGAGCCCCATCTGGCGCTCCTCCTGCAGCTCCTCCAGCAGGTGCATGATCTGGGCCTGCACCGTGACGTCGAGGGCCGTCGTCGGCTCGTCGGCGATGAGTACCGCAGGGTCGAGCGCGATCGCCATGGCGATCATGATGCGCTGCCGCATGCCGCCGGAGAACTGGTGCGGATAGGCCTTGACTCGCTGCCTGGCTCCCGGGATCTGGACCCGCTCCATGAGGCGCGTGGCCCGCTCGAGCGAATCGGACTTGTTCATCCCACGGTGCTTGCGGAACATCTCCGCGATCTGCCAGCCCACCGGAAAGACCGGGTTGAGCGAGCTTAGCGCGTCCTGGAAGACCATGGAGATCTCGGGGCCCCGCGTCTTGCGGCGCTGGTCCTCCGGCATGGTGAGCAGGTCGTGGCCGCAGTATCGCACGGCGCCCTCGGCGATGCGGGCCGGCGGCATGTCGAGGATGCCCATGATCGCCTGCGCCGTGACGGACTTTCCGGATCCGGACTCGCCGAGGATGGCCAGGGTCTCGCCCTGTCGGAGCTCGAACGAGACGCCGTTGATCGCCTTCGCGACGCCGTCGTCGGTGTGGAACTCGACGAAGAGATCCTCGACCTCGAGCAGCAGGCCGTCCTGGGGCTGGTACATCGAGCCGTGCGTCGCAGCGCCCGGAAGGGTGCTGTCATTGATGTCGATGGTGGTCACTGTGAACTCCCGGCTCAGCGCATCTTCGGGTCGAACGCGTCACGCACGGCGTCGCCGAGCATGATGAACGAAAGGACGGTCAGACTCAGGAACAAGCTGGGGAACAGCAGCATGTGCGGCGTCGTGCGAATGCCCACGAGGGCACTCGAGATGTCGACGCCCCAGGAGACGGCCGGCGGGGTGAGGCCAATGCCGAGGAACGAGAGCGTCGCCTCGATGGCGATGTACGCGCCAAGGTTGATGGTGGACACCACGATCACCGGCGCCAGTGCGTTGGGCAGGACGTGCGATCTGATGATTCGCCAGGGAGTCGCCCCGAGGGCCCTGGCCGCCTGGACGTAGTCGTTGGGCTTGACCTGGAGCACGCTCGAGCGCAGCAGCCGGGCGATGCTCGGCCACCCCAGGATGACCAGCGCCACCACCACCTTGAGCACAACAACGATGAAGGGCGTGCTCTGTGGGTTGTTCGGGAAGGAGGAGATGAACACGATCGCACCCAGGAGCAGCGGCACAGCGAAGAAGATGTCCGCGATGCGCGAGACGATGGCGTCGGCCCAGCCGCCGTAGTAGCCGGCGACGGTACCGAGTATCCCGCCGAGGAGCCCGCTGCCGACCGTTGCCAGCACGCCGACCATGATCGACGCGCGGGCGCCGTAAATGCACCTGGAGAAGATGTCGTAGCCCTGGCGGTCCCGGCCGAACCACGCGTTGGCGTTCGGGGTCTCACGCGAGCGGGACAGGTCGGCGAGATGGGGGCTGATGTTGGTGAACAGCTGAGGCACCACGGCCATGGTCAGGAAAAGCACAATGAGGCCGACCGACACCCAGAAGAGCGGATTGCGGCGCAACTGGCGCCAGGCGTCGGAGGTGAGCGACCGGGCGGCGCCCTCGTCGCCGGTGATGGTGGTCGGCTCGGCGCCGACGGCAATTGCGGCTTCAGTCATGGCTGATCCTCGGGTCGAGTACGCCGTAGAGAAGATCCACGAGGAGGTTCGCGACGAGGAAGACAAGCACAAGGGCCGTCACCGCGCCGACGACGCCGACACCGTCGTGTGCGTTGATGCTCCGGTAGATATAGGCACCCACCCCGGGAATGTTGAAGATGCGCTCGGTGACGATGGCGCCGCCGAGGAGTGTCCCAAAGTCGATGCCGATGAAGGTGACAACCGGGATCAGCGAGTTGCGCAGCGTGTGGAGGGCGATGACCCGGCGCCGGGTGAGGCCCTTCGCGACAGCCGTGCGCACGTAGTCAGCACGGAGGTTCTCGACAAGGTTGGTGCGCGTGAGGCGCGCCACATAGGCGACCGACAGCGACCCCAGCACCATAGCTGGGAGCAGCAGCTCATAGACACCTGCATCGGAAGACACCGTGACCGGGAAGAGGCCGGCTTTGACCCCGAGGAAGTACTGGCCGGTCGCCCCGATGACGAAGACAGGGATTGAGATAACGGCGAGGGTGCTCACCAGGACCAGGTTGTCGATGAACCTGCCCTTGCGTATGCCGGCGAGCACACCCGCGATCACCCCCAAAACCGCCTCGAAGATGACCGCCATGAGAGAGAGTTTCGCGGTCACTGGATAGCGCTTCTGAAGGTCGTCCCTGACGGGGATGCCGTAGTAGTTGGTGCCCAGGTCGCCCTGCGCGAGCTTGCCGAGGTACTTGCCGTACTGCACCACCAGCGGGTCGTCGAGGTTGTGCTCGGCGCGGAACTGCGCGACGTATGACGCGGGGCAGGGGCGGTCACCGCACTTGCCCGCCGTGGGGTCGCCGGGGAGGGCGAAGACCATGGCAAAGATCAGGAAGGTCGCGCCCAGCAGCACGGGGATCATCTGAAGCAGTCGCCGAACGACGTACTTGCCCATGTCACCTCCTAGGAACTCGGGCCCGGCCTGCGGGGGTGGCAAGCAGGGCTGCTAGTCGGATGGTAAGCCGGATCTGAACGGCTTGTCCGAAGTCTGAGGCCACGCTACGCGTTGCGCACCCGGGTAGGGCAAGGCGGTCGCGGAGCCTCGGAGAAGCGGGAGCCGCACGCCATCGCGGCAGGTTTGGCCGCGCTGGCTGGCCTACGTCTCCTGGCAGGCCGTCGGCCTGCCAGCACGGGGCTGGCAGGCCGACGGCGCACGGAATCCTGGAAGTCAGGTCCCTTACTTCATCTGGACGGAGGCGAAGTCGTACGTGCCGAACGCCGTGATCTTGACGTTCGTCACCTTGTTCGACCAGCCGAAGGTGTCAGAGCTATACCACATCGGGATTGCGGGCATGTCCTGGGCGAGAAGCGCCTCGGCCTGCTGGTACTTGGCGTTTGCCGCAGCCGCGTCGGTGGCAGCGGCAGCCTCTTCGAGCAGCTTGTCGAAGGCCGGGTTGCTGTAGTCACCGTCGTTGGAGCCTGCACCGGTCCTGTAGATCGGAGCCAGCCAGTTCTCGATCGACGGGTAGTCCATCTGCCAGCCGGTACGGAACATACCCTTCATCTTCCGGGCGTTGATCTGAGCACGGAAGGTTGCGAAGTCCACGACCGGGGTGGCAACACAGTCGACACCGAGGGCGTTCTTGATCGAGTTGCAGGTCGCCTCGGTCCAGTCCTTGTGCGACGCGTCCGCGTTGTAGGAAAGGGTCATCTTTCCACCCTTGAAGCCGCCGGCCTCCTGAAGGAGCGCCTTGGCCTTGGCCGGGTCGTACTTGCAGAACTCGCCGCAGGCGTCGGGCTTGTAGCCGTCGACGACCGGGGATACCCAGCCGGTGGCCGGCTTGCGGGTGTTGTTGAAGATCTGCTTGACGATCTCGTCACGGTTGATCGCCATCGAGATGGCCTGGCGGATCTTCGGGTTGGCGTAGTTCGGGTCGACCTTGGTCGGTGCGAACGTGATGGTCTGGCCGACGCCGACCACCTTCTGAGCGTTGCGGTCCGGGAGCTCCTGCTTGTACTTGTCGTCGATCAGCGCCGAGGAGGGAACCTCGTCGGTGATGTCGAGCTGGTTGGCGACGACGTCGTTGTAGGCCGCGTCGGCGTCCTGGTAGATCTTGAAGGTGACGGCGTCCAGCGTGCCCTTGTTCTTGCCCGAGTAGTCGGCGAACCTGCTCAGCTTGATCTCCTGGTTCTTGGTCCAGGAGTCGAACTTGAAGGGGCCGGCGCCGATGGGGTGCTCGCCGAAGGCCTTCGGGTCCTTGAAGAAGGAGTCCGGCAGCGGAGAGAAGGCGGTGTAGCCGAGGCGAACCGGGAGGTTGGACACCTTCTCCGTGGTCTTGATCGTGAAGGTGTAGTCGTCGACGACCTTCAGGCCGGTCATCGTCTGAGCCTTGGGCTTGCTCTTGCAGTCGGCGTCAGCACACTGCGTGTCGGCGAAGCCCTCGATCGGCTCGAAGAAGTAGGAGTTCAGCATGGCGTTGGTGCCGAGGGCGCCGTAGTTCCACGCGTCGACGAAGTTCTTCGCCTTGACCTCGGTGCCGTCCTGGAACTTGTAGCCCTTGACCAGCTTGACCGTGAAGTTCTGGTTGTCCGTAGTCTCGATCGACTCGGCGATGTCGTTCTCCGGAGCCGCCGTCTGCGAGTTGTAGTGGACGAGCTTGGCGGTGATTGCGTCGAGGACGTTGCCACCGCAGGTCTCGTTGGTGTTGGCCGGGATGAGCGGGTTCTCGGGGTTGCAGCCCCGGACGGTGATCGAGCCGCCGGTCTTGCCGGTGGTTGCCGATCCGCCGGACGTGCCGCCGCCTCCACCACAGCCTGCAGCGAGCAGGGCAATGGCGGAGATGCCGGCCACGGCCACCGTGCGAGCGGTTCCTCGCATGGATGTCCTCCTACTTGTTCGGGTCAGCCGCCTGCGGTGAGCGGGCGGAGGGCTGAGCCACGCCCAAAGCGGGCGTAACTCAATAACGCGCAAAGGCGTCGTGTGTGAGGCCCATACAAGTCCACGCCGGAAGATATGGCGATGTTGAGAGGGCAGACGAAATAGAAATGTGACCGACCCACGTCGGACTCGTTACTTTTGCGTTGCGGCACCGCAGCCGTTTGGGTTGCGACGCCGCAGGGCGCTCCGGATCACGAACTGGCCTCCCTCCCGGTCGGCACGGCGGCCAGCCGCTAGCGTTGCGCGGGTGCCCACCTATGACGACGACCTGCGGTTCGCGCACACGCTCGCGGACGCCGCGGAGAAGATCACCATGTCGCGGTTCCGGGCCGTCGACCTGGTCGTCGAGTCCAAGCCCGACCTGACACTGGTGAGCGACGCCGACCGCGACGCCGAGGACCTCATCCGGGGCATCCTCAAGCGCCAGCGCCCCAGGGATGCCGTCGAGGGCGAGGAGTACGAGACGACGGGCCACGGTCCGCGCCGGTGGGTGATCGACCCGATCGACGGCACCCACAACTTCGTCAGGGGCGTTCCGGTCTGGGCCACCCTCATCGCACTCGTCGACAACGAGAAGCCGATCCTGGGCATCGTCGCGGCCCCCGCCCTGGGCCGGCGCTGGTGGGCCGCGACGGGATCGGGCACGTGGACTGGGCGGAGCCTGGCAGCGGCGAAGAGGGTGTCGGTCTCGAAGGTGAGCCGTCTCGCCGACGCCTCGCTGTCGTACTCGAGCATCACGTCTTGGGCGGGTGTGCAGCGCCAGAGGGCCTTCCTTGACCTCGCGGAGAGCTGCTGGCGCAACCGCGCCTACGGCGACTTCTGGTCGTACATGCTGGTCGCAGAGGGAGCAGTCGACATCGCCGCGGAGCCCGAGCTCGCCGTCTACGACATGGCTGCCCTGGTGCCCATCGTGGCCGAGGCGGGTGGCCGGTTCACCTCCCTCGAGGGCCGCGAGGGCCCGTGGGGCGGCAATGCCGTGGCGACGAACGGTCAGCTCCACGACGAGGTGCTGGCGCGCCTGTCGCGGCTCGACGAAGCCTGACCAGCTCCTAGGGCTCCGGTCGACGCGCCGCGAGTGCCTCGTCGACGAGTCCTGGTCGGCGAGTCCTGGTCGGCGGTCTCTGGTCGACCAGTCTCTGGTCGGCGAGTGCCTAGTCGACGGGTCCCAAGCCGGCCTGGACGTAGAGCGCACACATCTCCGCCACCTGCGCGGCGAACTCCTCGGGTGGCGGCTTGGGCCCCTTCTGCAGGATGTAACCGATCATCACGCGGCCAAGGGCGTTGATGGCGAAGGAGATCCGCGCGACGTCGAAGTCTGGGAAGCGACCCACGTAGTAGGGCAGCTGCACCTCGAGGGCGTGCGGCAGCACGCGCGCGGCCATGTCCTGGCCCCCGGGGACGACTCCCCGGCGGTTCTCGTCGTCGGTGATCAGGGCGGCGAGGAACGGCCGCTCCTGCGCCTGCCGCACGGCCGCGAGAGCGGCCGCCTCGAAGCACTCCCGTAGACCGCCCTGCACGCCGTCGAGGGCCGACCGCAGCCGGGTGAAGTAGTCGTCCGACGTGTAGGAGATGAGGGCCTCCCCCAGCGCCTCCTTGCTCGGGAACTCCTTGTAGAGGGTGGGGCGCGAGACCCCGGCCTCGGCTGCGACGTCCTGCACCCGGGTCCGCCGCCACCCGTGCCTCACCGCGTGGTCGCGCGCCGCAGCGAGGATCCGGGCGCGCGTGGCCTGGCGCCGCGCCGAGTAGTCCGCCTTCGCGGCCAGGGACGGAGACGTCATGAACGGATCCTAGGCAGGAACGACGGCGACGTCTCCGAAACCGAGACTCTTGACCTCCTCGGCGATCACTGACGCATCGCCCACGAGGATGATCGTCCACGCACCGTCGGCGAACCGCGAGTATGCCGTGGCCAGGTCAGCCGGCGTGAGGTCGCGCATCTCCTGGAGCGTGCGCGTGGTGAAGGTGGTGTCCAGGTCGTCGAGCGCCATGGTGGCGGCCTCGTCGGCGATGGAGTCGGCGGTGGCATAGCGACCCGGCGCGGTCTTGCCGAGGAAGTCCACGCCGGCGCGCACCTCCTCCTCGGAGAACCCCTCGCGCGCAGCGTTCAGGAGGCCGACGAGCATCCGCAGCGCCTCGGCGGTGACGTCCGCCCGCACCGACCCGGTGGTCATGAACAGGCCGCCTCGACGGCGCGGCCGGAAGGACGAGCGGATCCCGTAGGTGTAGCCCTTGTCCTCCCGGAGCACGGCGTCGAGCCGGGCCGTGGGCGACCCGCCGATCACGAAGCTCAGCACCGGGTAGGCCGCCCAGCCCGCGACCCGTCGATCGGGACCGGACCCACCCACAGCGAGCTCGGTCTGCACCGAGCCGGGGCGGTCGACGATGACGAGGCGGGCGGCGTTGGGGGCGCGTCGGGGGGGCTCTTCGGCGGTCACGGTGCGCCCCTCCGCCCCGGTCCAGGCGCCGAGTGTCTCGCCGACGAGGGAGACGAAGTCGACACCTGACAGGTCGCCGGCCACCGCCACCGTGATGCCGCGAGCACCGACCTGCTGCTGGTGGAACGCCACGATGTCCTCGCGCGTGATGGCGCCGATGGTCTCGGCCGACCCCGCGGTGGGCCGGGAGGCCCGCTCCGCCGGGTCGAAGTAGGTGGCGATGAACTCGCGAGCGGCCCGGTGCGGTGCGAGGGCGCGCTCCTGCTCGATCTCGGCAAGACGGGTCCGGACGTGTCTCTGCACCTCGGCCTCGGGGAACGCCGCCTCGGCAAGGGCCTGGCGCAGCAGATCGAGCGCGTCGGGGAGATGGCGCTTGGGCACGTCGAGGTCGACGCCGAGGCCCGACTCCGACATGCCCGCACCCAGGGCGATGCCCTTGCGCTCCAGCAGCTCTGCGAACTCCTCAGGGGTATGCCGTGCGGTCCCCTCGTCGAGCAGCCTCGCCATCAGGGTCGCGATGCCCTCCTTGGCGCGGGGCTCAGCCACCAGCGGGAGGGGGATGGCGGTGCGGACCGAGATGACGTACTGGCCCGGCACGTCGTAGGCGAGCAGGCGCAGGCCGTTGGGGAACACGTGCTCCACCGGCTCCGGGAACGCCCAGGGCTCGGGCGGCGTGACCGGCGGACGCGGCTGGCTCATGCGACGGCCTCCGCCGCTACCAGGTGGGCGACGACAGCCCGGGACTCGGGGCGCAGCCACGTGGCGGCCGCCTGGCGGACCTGCTCGGCGGTGATCGACAGCAACCGGTCGAGGTAGGTGTTGACGAACTGCGGGTCGTCGTGGAGGAGGACGTGCTGGCTGATCAGGTCGGCCCGCTCCTCCTGGCTGGCCAGGGCCGAGAGCCAGGACCGCTCGGCCTGGGCGCGGGCCGCCTCCAGCTCCGCCTCGGATGGCCCCTCGGCAGCGAACCGCGCCAGCTCCTCGAGGGCGCGCGCCTCGACGTCGTCGGGCTGGGCCCCGTCGGCGATGTCGAGGACGATGAAGCCCAGGGACACCCCGTCGACGAACCCCATGGCATGGGCCTGGACCGCGTTGGCGACCTGCTCGCGGCGTACGAGGCGCTGCACGAGGCGGGAGATGCCGAGCGCACCGATGGCGTCGAGGGCGAGGGAGCAGGCGAACAGCTCGGCCGTGTTGTCGACCGGCAGCCGGAAGGCGAGGTGCAGGCGGTCGTTGGGGACGTCCTCCACCCGTTCGACCCGCACCGGCGACTCCAGTGGCGCAAGCGGGTCGACCGGGCCCCTAGGCGGTGCGGCGGACGCCGGCAGCTCGCCGAAGTAGCGCTCCGCAGCGGCGAAGCCCTCCTCAGGGGTGAGGTCACCGACCAGGGTCAGCACGGTGTTGTTGGGCCCGTAGTAGGTGCGGAAGAAGCCGTGGACGTCGTCGAGGCTCGCGGCGTCGAGATCCTCCATCGAGCCGATCGTGGGGTGGTGGTAAGGGTGCGCCTCAGGGAACACCGCGGCATACACCTCGATCAGGGCGTGCCCGTAGGGGACGTTGTCGTAGCGCTGGCGCTTCTCCTCCTTCACCACGTCGCGCTGGTTGTCGAGGTTCTCCTGGGTCACGGCGTCGAGCAGGTGGCCGTGACGGTCGGCCTCCAGCCAGAGGGCAAGGTCGAGCGCCCCCTTGGGGACGGTCTCGAAGTAGTTGGTGCGGTCGAACCAGGTCGTGGCGTTGAGCCGCCCGCCCTCGGCCATGAGCGCCGCGAAGTGCTCCCCGCTCTTGACGTTGCGGGACCCCTGGAACATCAGGTGCTCGAACAGGTGGGCGAAGCCGGTGCGTCCGGGCGCCTCGTGGCGCGAGCCCACGTTGACCCACAGGTTGACCGTGACGTTGGGGACACTCGGGTCCGGCGACACGACGACCCGCAGCCCGTTGGCCAGGGTGCGCTGCGCGATCGGGTAGTCCAGCGGCATGCTCGCCAGCCTATGTGACTCTGGCCAGGTGCTCTGGCCAGGTGCTCTGGCCAAGTGACCGTGCGGGGCCCGCTTCCTCAGCCGGACGCCGAGCTCGAACCCGTCGCCTGCTTGTCGGCCTTGTCGGCCTTGTCGGCCGGGACCCGGGGCAACGACGGCGCGTACTCGTCACCGAGCTGGCTGATGGCGTTGCGCGCGAACACCTGCTGCTCGGTGACGGTGCGCTCGGACCGGCCGCGGCCGACGAAGCTGACGGCCCAGTGAAGGAGCGTCGTGAGCCGGTGCTTGAACCCGATGATGTAGACGAGGTGGACCGCCAGCCACAGCAGCCACGCGATGAAGCCGGTGAAGCGCAGCTTCCCGATGCTCGCCACGGCGCTGAACCGGGAGATCGTGGCCATGCTGCCCTTGTCCTTGTAGACGAAGGGCGGAGCGGGTTCTACACCGGCGAGGCGCCGCTTGATCTGGTCGGCGGCATACCGGGCGCCCTGGATGGCCACCTGGGCGACACCTGGGTAGCTGTTCAGCGAGGCCAGGTCGCCCACGACGAAGACCTCCGGGTGGCCGGGGAGGGTGAGGTCGTCGCGGACGGCGATGCGCCCGGAGCGGTCGAGCTCGGCACCGGTCTGCTCGGCCAGCTGCCGGCCGAGGGACGAAGCCTGGACCCCGGCCGCCCACACCTTGCAGACCGACTCGATGCGGCGCCGGCTCCCGTCGGGGTCCTCGACGTCGATTCCGGTCGCATCCATGCCCACGACCTTGGCGCCGAGCTGCACCTCGACCCCGATCTCATGGAGCCGGTTGCGGGCCCGCTCTCCGAGCTGGTCACCGAACGTCGGCAGCACCTGGGGCGCGGCGTCGAGCAGCACCACGCGCGCGTCGGCCGGGTTGATCTTGCGGAAGTCGCGGCGCAGGGTGCGGCGTGCGAGCTCGGCGATCTGCCCGGCCATCTCCACGCCCGTGGGCCCGGCGCCGACGACGACGAACGTCATCAGGCGCTCGACCTCGGCGGGCGTGCTGGCGAGCTCGGCCCACTCGAACGCACCGAAGATCCGGCCCCGCAGCTCGAGGGCGTCGTCGATGCTCTTCATGCCGGGGGCGAAGCGTGCGTACTCGTCGTGCCCGAAGTAGGACTGTCCGGCCCCCGCAGCGACGATGAGGCTGTCATAGGGCGTCACGGTGTCGCGGTCGAGGACCCTCGAGGTGACCGTCTTGGCCGCCACGTCGATCCGTGTGACGTTTCCGAGGATCACCCGCGCGTTCCTCTGGCGCTGGAGCACCTCGCGCGTGGAGGGGGCGATCTCTCCCTCGGACAGGATGCCCGTAGCCACCTGGTAGAGCAGGGGCTGGAAGAGGTGGTGGGTCGTCCGGGCGATCAGCGTGACGTCGACGTCCGCCCGCTTGAGCGCCTGGGTGCCGAACAGCCCGCCGAAGCCCGAGCCGATCACCACGACCCGGTGCCGGGACGGTGTGTCCTGCGCTGTGCCCATCGTCGCCTCCTGAAATGCGGAGGACGGCCGGCTCTCGCGCCGGCCGTCCGCTGTGACGTTGCATCTACGCCAACAAGGCTAGTGCGTTTGGTATGCCGGCCGGCCGGGGCCCGTGCGGAGCGTGCGACGTAGGTCACGTCCGCTCGGGACGACCACCGGGACGACTGTCCGCCGCCACGTTTCCGTCACGAGGCCTCCGGCACGCCCACGCGTTTTCAACCAACCACCGAGGCCGCCATCGCTGCTCATGCGTCCGGGCGATACCGGTCAGCCGCCTGAGGTGGTGGTAGCCGTCGGATCGGCTGTCGTGCCCGTCGCGCTGGAGGTCGACGTCGTCGGGTCCGAGGTCGTGGTGGTCGGGTCCGAGGTGGTCGTGGTCGTCGTCGTGGTCGGGTCCGAGGTGGTCGTGGTCGGGTCCGAGGTGGTGGTGGTCGGGTCCGAGGTGGTGGTGGTCGGGTCCGAGGTGGTCGTGGTCGGGTCCGAGGTGGTGGTGGTCGGGTCCGAGGTGGTGGTGGTCGGGTCCGAGGTGGTGGTGGTCGGGTCCGAGGTGGTGGTCGTCGGGTCCGAGGTGGTGGTGGTCGGGTCCGAGGTCGTCGTTCCCGGAGCCGACGTCGTCGTGGTGGGGCTCGGGGTTGGCGCTGAGGAGCCGGGCGACGATGTCGGCGAGCCGGTGCCGGCCGGTCCGGACAGGGGGGCCGGGAGCCGCGGCGGCGTGGCGGGAGGCGGGTCGGCCGGCGAGGTGGTGGACGGCACCGCCGTGCCCGCACCCGAGGCGACAGGGAACGACACCGCGGAGACCGTGCCCAGGCCGTTGGACTGGAAGTAGGACATCCACCGCAGAACCGTTGCCAGGTAGGAGCTGGACGCGTTGTAGGAGAGGACCGCCGCTCGCAGGTCCGCCGCGCGGGAGAGGTCACGCCCGCCCATGCAGAGGTAGGACGCGGCTGAGGCGGTGGCGTCGAACACGTTCTGCGGGTCGGCGATGCCGTCGCGGTCGCCGTCGACGCCATAGCGGGACCACGTGCCCGGGATGAACTGCATGGGACCCACCGCGCGGTCCCACTGGGCGTTGCCGTCGAGGCGGCCGCGGTCGGTGTCACGGATCGCGGCGAACATCCCGCCCGTGAGCATTGGGCCATAGATGGCCGGCACCACCCGGTGCCCGTAGAGGGAGCGGCCGCCGATCGAGCCCGACTCGACCTGGCCGATCGCGGCGAGCAGCGTCACCGGCAGATGGCATCCGGTTGGTGCCGAGGCCGCTGCGGCCTCGTAAGCCTGCACGAGGACCGACCGAGGTTCGGCGGCGCGAGCGGGCGTCGTCACCACGGCCTCGATGGTGAACGGCAGGGCTGTGAAGACCGGCGGCTGCGGGAGCGCGCGCAGCAGGCTGGCGCTTTCGCGGGCTGCCCGGAGCAACCAGCCCTTCTCGTCGGCGTCGGAGATGCCGTGCCGGACGGCATCTGGCAGCTCGGTCTGCAGCGTGAGGTTCGAGGCGACGAAGGAGACCGCTGCCTCGCGGGCCTGCTGCAAGGGGGCCCCGGCTCCTACGGCGGCGGCCGCGAGCACAGCGCCTGCGATGAGCGCCACACCGCTGCGAGATCTCATGCCCGGCCCCCTTTCACCAGCCATGCTCACACCGAAGGGGGACCTCCCGCATCCCAAACGGATGGGTTTCACCCGAATTTCCGAGGTCGAGGCCGGAAGCCGGCGCTCCTTGCGGCGGCTGTCGCTATCCCTGCATTGGCGTGAAGGGGAGACGCGACGCGGTGTCGACATCGCCGCCTCTGCGTGAAGGAGCGACAGTCGGCGCGGCTGTCCAGGGGGGCTCGGTCAGGTCACCGCGGCCCGGCGATGGAACCGCTCCGCACGCCACTCCTCGCTGTTGAGCACCTCGCGCAGGGCGGCGACGGCATCCCACACGTCGGCGTAGCCCAGGTAGAGCGGCGTGAACCCGAAGCGCATGAGGTCGGGCGCCCGGAAGTCGCCGATCACGCCGCGTTCGATCAGGGCCTGGATCACGGCGTACCCCTCCTGGTGCCGCAGCGAGACCTGGCTTCCGCGCAGATCCGGCTCGCGCGGCGTCACCACCTCCACGCCCCACTCGGCGCACTCCTGCTCCACCAGGTCCATGAACAGCGACGTGAGCGCCAGACTCTTCTCCCGCACCGTCGCGAGGTCTACGCCAGCCCACATCCCGAGACTTGCCTCGAGGCCGGCATACGACAGCAAAGGCGGTGTGCCGCAAAGGAATCGGGAGATTCCCTCGGCAGCCTCGTAGGCGGGGACGAAGGCGAACGGGCGGGCGTGGCCGTGCCAGCCCGACAGCGGCTGGCTCACCTGGTCCTGGTGGCGGGTGGCCGCGAAGACGAAGGCCGGCGAGCCGGGTCCGCCGTTGAGGTACTTGTAGGTGCAGCCGACCGCGAAGTCGGCCCCCGCACCGTTGAGGTCGACGGGCACCGCGCCGGCGCTGTGCGCGAGGTCCCAGACCATGAGCGCGCCGGCCCGCTGCACCTGCTCCGTGACCGCGGTCAGGTCGTGCATGTGTCCGGTGCGGTAGTCGACGTGGGTGAGCACCACCAGCGCGACGTCCTCGTCGAGCACCTCGGCGAGGCTGGGTCCGTCGGGGCTGGTCAGCCGGCGGTCGAAGCCCTCGAGGAGGCCGGTGGCTCCCTCGATCATGTAGAGGTCGGTCGGGAAGTTGTCACGATCGGAGACGACGACGCTGCGGCCGGGGCGTAGCCGGGCAGCTGCGACGACCACCTTGAAGAGGTTCACCGACGTGGAGTCGCACACCACGACCTCGCCGGGACCAGCGCCGATCAGCGAGGCGAGGCGGTCACCGAGGGTGCGGGGCTTGTCGAACCACCCGGCGTCGTTCCAGCTGCGGATCAGCCCGACGCCCCATTCCTCCTCCACGACCTCGCGGACCCGCGCTGCCGTGGCCTTCGGAAGCGGGCCGAGGGAGTTCCCGTCGAGGTAGACCACCCCCTCAGGCAGGTGGAAGGCGTCGCGCATGGCAGCGAGCGGGTCGGCGCGGTCCAGCGCCTCGCAGTCGAGCCGGGTGGTGGGACGGGTCATCGGAGCCTCCGGTCAGGCGCGTGGTGCATCACAAGCCGCCCCCTCTACCGCAGGCGGCCGGCTTGGAGACGCGCGGGGTCACCGCGCCTCCGGCCCGCACTCTGTCATGTCGGCGGCGACGACGCTCCCGCGGGCTGGGTGCGCAGGCGCCTGGCGGTGCGGGCTGCCCCAGCGATTCCTGCGAGGCTGGCGGCCACCCCGGCCCACAGCCAGGGCGAGATGAGCCATGGCCCACCGGCCTGGCGACCGCTGACGGCACGCTCGCTAGCCGCGCGTGCGGAGAGACCGGCGGCGTCCGGGGGGATGGGCGTGAGGCCGGATCCCGGGGGTGCGGCGACGGGCTCGGCCTGGTCGGCCTGCTCGCCGGGCCCTGCACGCGCGGGGGCGGGGGTGATCCTCAGCTCCCTACCAGCGAGGAGCGACCCCGCGGAGCGTGCCTCGAGGCGCCAGGCACCGGCCGTCGCGCTGGCCGGCACGGCGACCACCACCTCGAAGTGGCCTTGGCCGGGGTCACGCACCGTCGTGAGTGCGAGCCGCTGACCATGGCCGCCCACCAGCTCCAGGCTGACCGGGCTGGTGGTGGGCAGGTCTGCGCGCACCACGATGGACACACCCGGCGAGGCTGTCTGCGGCTCGACGAACAGAGCCACCTCGTCGTCGTGGGCATGGGCGGGAGATGGCAGCGCGATCGCCGCGGCCAGCGCCACGGCGACCACACCCAGTGCCCGGGCCAGTCGGGTCATGCCAGTCGGGTCATGCCAGTCGGGTCACGCCGGTCGGGCCATGTCACTCGCGTCATGCCGGTCGCAGCATGCCGCTACGGCGTGACCACCGGGCACGCCGTCGCCCCTGAGGTGGTGCAGGCGATGCGGCCCTGGATAGCCGGCGAGATCGGCGTGTTGGCCGTGATGTGGTCGGCGAGGACCTGGTCCATGATGTCGAGGGTCGTGATTCGGCTGCTGAAGTTCGGATAGCCGTCACCGCCGGACGCCATGAAGTCGTTCTCCACGATCTGGTAGGAGCCCGCCGACGTGAGGTCGATGGCAGCCCCTGTGCACGACCCGTCGCCGGCTTGCCGGACCGCGCCGGTGACCCGGCTGCCTGCCGGTGCCGAGATGTCATAGGTGAAGCAGAGGCCGGAGACCTGCGGGAACCGCCCGTCGACGGCCGGCATCCGGGACACGCCGTTCTCCAGCATCTCCTTCAGCTCCGCACCGTTGACCCTCGCCGCCGCCACGACGTTGCCGAAGGGCAGCACCCCGAGCACCTGGCCTCGCGAGATCGGGTAGGGCGGCGGGGTGTAGGCCGGGCAGAAGTCGTCCGGGTTGTCTGTCGTCGGGCAGGTGAGGTCGGCCCGCAGGCCACCGGAGTTGGTGATCGCGAACTCGATGCCGTTGACCGCGTACTTCGCCCGCATCGCGTCCGCCACGGTGTCACCGACCAGGGACTCGCAGGTGCGGCCCGCGCCGTTCCCACAGGCGTCGGCCCGCGGGATGTAGCGCGTCGAGGTGCCGATCACCGTGCCGAGGATGGGCCTCAGCTGGGTGTTGAGGTCGTTGATCTTGCTCTGGATCGCCGCGTCCGGGGTCACGCCGATGTCCCACGGCTTGTGGTAGTCGGCCGTCGCGTACACGACGGACTTCGTGGTGGGGTCGACGACGAGCCGCATCCGCGTGAACCGCAGCCCCTTGCTCCGGTTCTCGGTGACCAGGACACCGTTGGAACGCGTGGACACGACCTGGAAGTCGGTGTGGTCGCCGATCACGGCGTCGACGTTCGAGACGTTGTCCGCGAGGTCGGGCAGCGGTCCGGTCGGGTTGGTCAGGGTGCCGGCCGTGGCGCCGAGGTGGCCGACCGCCACGATCGTGCCGATGCCGCTCGCCTTGAGCCTCTTCGCCTCGGCGTTGACCGCCGTGAGGGAGTTCGCCACGTGGAATGGGTCGAAGGCCGTTGGAGAGACCAGGACCGGTGCGTCGTCGTTGGTGAAGCCCACGACTCCGACCTTCACACCGTCGAAGGAGAACACCGTCGAAGGCTTCCACTCCGGGGGCGTCTTGCCGTTCGCGTCGACGACGTTGGCGGACAGGAACGGGTAGTTCGCCAGCGGGATCAGCGTCGACCGGAGGTACTGCTGCCCCTTGTCGAAGTTGTGGTTGCCCAGCCCGTCGGAGGACAGGCCCATGAGGTTCATGACCTCGATCGTGGGCTTGTCGCCGAAGAAGGCGCTGATCGGAGGCGTAGCGCCCACCGAGTCGCCGCCCGCGACGAGGATCGAGCCGTTGGGCGCCTCCGCGGGACTGCGGTACCAGTCGAACCAGGACTTCAGGAACGCCGACCCGCCGATGCCGAAGCTCGGTGCGGAGGTCGGCGGGGTGGTTTGTGGGACGGGGAGCGCAGTGGGGTCCGGCGTGTCCGACAGCGGGACCAGCTGGCCGTGGAAGTCGCTGATGTCCATGATCGTCACGGTCTTCAAGCTCGGCGCCGTCGTGAGATCGAGGCGGATCTTGCCGCGGGCGTTCTGGGGTCCGGGGACCCGCAGCAGGAAGGCCATCGTGGGCGCCAGGTCGACGGCGCGGATGCCGGCGACCGGTGACTGGTGCCGTATGCCGGCGCCCGCCGCCACAAAGGTCGCGTGCATGTTGATGTTGTGGTCCAGGTCGACCAGCTCGGGCAGGTAGCCGTGCTGTCCGAAGAAGTTGGACAGCGCGATGGTCTGGCCAGGGGTCGCGGCGTCGAACTGGTAGGGCGGAGTGGCCACCACGACCACGTCGCCGCTCCGGGTCGGGTGGAGGGAGTCGCTGCCGTCGACGTTGCGCAGCTCTTCCTTCTTCATGACCTTGGCGATCACCTTCTTGCCCGGGTTGGCGGGGTCGGTCAGGTTGGTGAACGCAGCAATGACCGCGTTGCGGACCTGCTCGTAGGTCGTGCCCGTCGGCAGCGTCGAGTTGACGTAGATCTGCGCGGTTCCGCCGGCCCAGCAGGCCTTGGCCAGGTTCGTTGGCGGCGGCGGGCTCGTCGTGACCGCCGCCCGGCAGTTCGACGGCTGCTCCGGAGACTGAAGCGGCACCGGGCTGCCGTTGATGGACACCGTGGTGTCGGAGAGCACCTTCGCCGCGTTGACGGCATACCACTGGGGGGCGAACCCGTGGTCAGAGGCCGCCATGGTGGTGGGGCTGCCCCCCATCAGCTTGCGTGCCAGCGCCAGCTTGGCGTCGGCCCCGTGGTAGGCGCTGCGTATGTAGCCCTCGCGAACCGCCACCCGTCCGTCGGGCACGCCGTTGTAGTCAGTGTCGTCGTAGGTCGGGTTGGGATCGCCCTGGGGGTCGGTCGGCGTCACGAGAGCCATGAACTGGTGGCTGAACTCGTCGGTCACCGGGTAGCCGACGAAGGCCAGGTCGGTGTCCGGCTGGAGCTCGCCGAGGATGTAGTTGAGGACAGCGTCGCCATAGGCCTTCTCGAGGTCACGGCCCTGCTGCACATAGGTGTCCTCGTCAATGACCCGGGCCTCGAGCGGGGCGAAGTCCGCCGAGATCGCCGTCGGCAGGTTCTCGGCGATGTACTTCTCGAGCCGGTTCTCCCCCGCGCCACCGGCTGGCAGCGCGTTGCACGCCGCCGTCGCACACGTGGCGATCACGCGCTCGACCGAGGTGAAGTAGAGCTTGAACGACGAGAGGTCCGGCGCCATCGAGATCAGCTTGGTGTAGAACCCGGCGGTCTGGCCCGCCCGAGCCCCGATGAGGCCGTCGGGACCGGTCAGCTTGATCTCCTTGAAGTCGCCGACGGCAAGGTCGAGGTCCTGCTGGCTCCCGTCCTTCAACGCACTGGCGCGCACCATGATCAGCCGGTCGTAAGCGGGCACGCCGTCGACGTGCGAGTCGTAGGCGTAGAGGTTGTAGGTGCGGTTGGGGTTCTGGGCGGCGAAGGTGGTCGCCACCTGCAGCGTGCTCTCCTGCGGCGGCGCCACGGGGTCACCGGCCGGGACGTTGGTCCAGCTGGAGGCGTCGGCGAACGAGGCCACCTGGTAGCTGATGCCGAACGCCGCCGCACCGTTCTGCTCCGTCGTGTTCACGGGTGCGGCCAGCACTCCGCGCGTGGAGTAGAAGTTGGTGAAATCGACTGTGGGACCGGCGATCCCGGAGTTCGCGCCGCCGACCCACTCGACCTGTGCGACCTTCTTGCCGGCCCGCTCGGCAGACGCGGCCAGGGTGTCGGCCTGGAGGCTGCCGCCGGCCGAGAAGCTGGTCCGGTTGTTGAAGTTCTCGACCGGCCGGTAGTACGTGTTGTTGGTCGAGCCGTGCTCCGAGGGATAGGTGCCGGTCGCCATCGTGTACCAGCCCACGCCGGTGTTGGGCGGGAAGGACTGCACCATGCCGTTGGCGCCCCTCACGCCGTCGGCCATCAGTGCGGCGTACGTCGGCATCTGGCCCTGGCCGGCATACCGCTCCATCAGGTCCGGCCGCATCCCGTCGGAGGCGAAGACGAGTCCCTTGCTCGCGGTGGGTGGGGGGGCCTTGGCGGCGGTGATGGCCGCATTGGCGCTCTGCGCTCCGGCTGAGAGCGCGAGGGCGGCCGCGGCCACGAGCCCGATGGCAAAACGCTGACGACGTCCGGACACAGCTGCCTCCCGCAAGCGCGAACGGCCGTCCGGCCGGTGGAGGCCGGACGTGACGGCTGCACCCTAGACCCGGGCATGCCTGCGATGGAGGGAAACGCGGCAAAGTCGAGCCGAACGGACGGCGGCCCCGAAGGCGAGGCCGGGCACGTGAAGAGGTATGCCGGGAAGCTGGCTTCCCGGCATACCTCTCCGTGGTTCCGTGGTTCTGTTCGTGGTTCTGTTCCGTGGTTCTGGGCGGGACTCTCAGTAGTCCGCGGCGCTCGCCTCCACGCGGCGGTGGTAGCGCATCCCGGCCCCCCCGCCCGCGATGGCCCCGAACAGGCTCAGCACGAGGATGCCGCCGAGCACCAGCAGGCCGCCGGTGGTCACGTCAGCGGCATGGAGTGGCACCTTCGGGAGGCCACGGATGCTGTCGAGCACGTTGAACCTTGCGCTGACAGCGGCGGCGGCGCTCGCCACGGCAAGGACAAGCAGGCTCCAGACCCAGACACCAAGGCCCTGCCGCTTGCCGTCGAAGCGTGACATGCGGGAGGCGACGTAACCGCCGCAGTAGAAGGAGACGAAGACCACGACGGCGAGCACGATGGCGCCCACCAGCCCGACCGAACGGGGGTTGGACGCCGCGTCAGTCGCGGCCTTGGAGACGTTGGTGCCCTGCGCGGCACCGACCGCCGCGCCCACGGCGCCGATCACCGCCGCGAGCAGAACCGTGAAGCCCATGGCAACGACCCAGCCGAAGAACGCCGAGCCCCAGTTGATGCCGACGTGGTACTGGAACCGCGCGTCGTCAGCGACCTGTACACGCTCGGCAGGCGCACGCTCGGAGTTCGGAAGCCATTCGTCGGTGGCGGGTTGGTGAGTACTCATGACTGCCTCCTGAGGGATTAGGCCATCAAGACGAGTACCCGCGGCGGCGGTCGTCAACCGCCGCCGCGGGCATCCCCCTGGTGTCAGCTGGTGTGTCAGTGCAGGGCGCGGTTGCCCCTCATCGAGCCGTAGGCGACGATCAGGACCGCTGCGACCACGATGCCGGCGAGGAACGGGATGATCTCGAACCCGCCGTTCGCGTTGTTGTAGCCGAGCTGGTAGACGACCCACGACCCGATCAGCGACCCCAGGATTCCGAGGATGATCGTGACGAGGACCGAGATGTTCTGCTTGCCGGGCAGCACGAGCCGCGCCAGCGCCCCGATGATGAGGCCGACCACGATGGCACCGATAATGGTTCCGATCACAGGACTTCCTTTCGTGAGGCCCGCCGCAGCGGGCTGCGGTCCGGTGAGTTCCGAACCGTGACGCGGTCCCGCCGTTCAGCGGGCCCGCGCTCTCACGAATACCCATCCGCCCGTACGGCAATCGCTCCAACCGAAGGTTGTCGAAACAGACGCTTTAGCCAAGTCCTCAGGACGGCTCTCGGGCTGCGGGCGCCGAGCTCGATCGTCGAGCCCTCAGTCGTCGACGACTCCGCGGGTGGTGCGCTGGGCCGCCCGCCCGGCGCCCTCGGCCACGGCCCGGGACACGTGGAACCTCCGCCCCGAGAGGTGCTCCGGCTCGATCCGGATGATGTAGGGCTTGCTCCCGGACTGCCAGGGCATCAGCGGCAGCTGCAGGGCTTCGATGGTCTCGTAGGTCTCCCGGATCTCGTGGGCGTCACCCTTGACGACCACGCTCCAGGCGGACTCCTCGGCCTCGTCGTAGCCGTCCACCTCGTAGGCCACGGTGCGGCCGGCGCACGCCGAGAGCTTGGTGCCGACCTGGGTCCGGAACACGATCGTGCCCTGGTCGATGACATGGTTGATCGGGAAGATGTCCGGTTGGCCCTCCAGGACCACGGCGAGCCGGCCGATGACAGCCCCCCTCAGGAGGGCCAGGCACTCCGACGTGGTGAGGTTGATGATTCCCGGCAGGTCGGCTCGCTCAGTTCCCATGCGATGACTTTTCCGGACTGGCGGGGATCCCCACAAGGGCCTGAAGTCCCCCCTGCAGCCCCCGGGACGGGACCAAATCCCCTCCCCCGGGCGCCGTCCCGGGATGACTCTTGAGGGTGCAACCGTCACATCATGCCGAGATCAGGAGGCCACGATGATGGACTGGGGTTATGGAAGCGGGTGGGGGTGGCTGATGGCACTGGTCATGATCGGGGGGCTGCTGCTGTTCGTCGTCGCCATCGCACTCCTGCTCACGGTCGCCACGCGGACCGGGCGGACGGGAGCCACGACGCCGCAGGGCGCTCCGGGCACCACGGCCGGCCCTGCGCCGGTCAAGAGCGACGCCGAGCGCGAGCTCGAGATGCGGTTCGCTCGCGGTGAGATCGACGCCGACGCGCTGATCCGGGGTCGGGCAGCACTGCGCGACAGCTAGCAGCCCGACGGGCGTTGCTCAGCCACACAGAGGCATCGTCGACGACACGGCGGTGCATCGTTGGCGACACACCGACCGTTTGCTCATTGACCCACGGGCAGCGATATCGGCACCAGGACCGCCGCGGCTGAGGCCGCGGCGGTCCTGGTGTCAGCGGTTCTCGCCCTCGTGCTTCGGTGGGTGGGTGGCGGCGAACACCGCTGCCTGCGTGCGCCGCTCCATGCCGAGCTTGGCGAGGACCGAGGTGACGTAGTTCTTGACCGTCTTCTCGGCGAGGAACATGGCCTCCCCGATCTGTCGGTTGGTCATACCCGCAGCCACGTGGTCGAGGATGCGTCGCTCCTGCGGGGTGAGCTGGCGCAGCCGCGGGTCGACGCCGGCGTCGGGCGCGCTCCACTGCTTGCGGACCTGCTCCACGCGGGCCTGGTCCATGAGGTTCTCCCCGGCCGCTACCGCATGGATCGCGTCGACGAGGCCGTTGCCCTTGATGTCCTTGAGCAGGAAGCCGGAAGCGCCCGCCAGCATGGCGGCGGCCAGGGCCGAGTCGTCATCGTAGGACGTGAGCATGAGCGCCTTGATGGACGGGTCGACCGAGCGCACCTCGCGACACGCGTCGATGCCGGAGCCGTCGGGAAGGCGCACGTCGAAGATGGCGACGTCGGGCCGAAGCGCCGGAATGCGCCGGGCGGCCTCCTGGGCCAGCCCGGACTCGCCGACCACCTCGAGGTCGGGCTCGGCCTCGAGCAGCTCGCGCAGGCCCCGCCGCACGATCTCGTGGTCGTCGAGCAGGAACACCTTGATCGTCATGCACTCGCCTCTCTGCACACCCCGAGGCGGGCCGTGGTGCCTGGGCCTCGTGACGCCATCACGATCGTACGACGACGACCGGACATCCAGCCCGATGCAGCACGGCGCGGCTGACCGAACCCATGATCAGCCTCTCGAAGCCGCCCAGCCCGCGCGACCCGACGACGACCAGGCCGGCCTCCTCGGAGCGGGCGGTCAGCGTCTCGGCGGGGTCAGCCTCGATGGCATGGGGCCGAACCTCGAGCTCTGGGTGGGACTTGCGTGCCCGCTCGGCGGCGGCGCGGGACGACTCCTCCGCGGAGCTCCTCAGCAGCGTGCCAAGGCCATGCCGCGAGGGTGGCTCCATGTAGTAATAGCGCCAGGGCTCGACCGGCGGCAGGAGCCAGGTGGCGACCACGTCGAGCGGTGCCCCCCACCGCGCCGCCTCCTCGGCGGCATACGCCACAGCCCGCTCCGCCTCCGGCGACCCGTCGGTGCCGACGACCACGGGACGGTCCGGCCCCGGCAGCACCAGCTCCGTGCCGTGCACCACGGCGACCGGACAGTGGGCGTGGGCTGCCACGGCGAAGGTCACCGACCCGACCACCGCGGGACGCACCTTGCCGTGACCCGAGTGACCGACCACGACCAGGCCAGCGCCCTTGGAGGCGACCACCAGCGCCCCTGCCGGGCTGCCGATGTCGGACACCTCGCGAACTGCGCTCTCGCCGAGCACCTTCGCCGCGCGCAGGCGGCCTTCCTCGGCGGTCTCACGGGCCAGCCCGGCGAGGTCGAGCGTGAGCTCGGGAGCGCCGGCGAAGGCAGGCGTCGGCACCCCGGCGTAGCGCGCCGTCGTCAGGACGCACACAGGTGCGGAACGGCGATGAGCCACGGCGACCGCCCAGTCAAGGGCGGTGATCGAGTCCGGCGACGCGTCGTAGCCCACCACGACCTCGGCTGCTGGCGCGGGCGTCATCTCTGCGTCTGTGCTCATCGGACTTCCTTTCGCCCCTATCGGGCTTTCACCTCAACCGAATACGTGCTCTCATCCGCTCTCATCCGCGGTTGCCCTGGGTGGCGGGAACGCCTGCTCCGACGTCGTGGCTGCCCTGTCTCGGCACCTGCGGGGCGACCACGTCAGGGCGATGTCCCGGCGGCACGACGAGCACGTCGCACGGCATCGCGTCGAGAACCGCGCGGCACACGGAGCCCGTCACCAGGCCGGCCAGCCGGCCACCGCCGCGGGTGCCGATCACGAGCAGGTCCCCGGGCTCGGTGTGCTCGACCAGCGCGTCGGCCGGCTCCTCGTGGGAGGTCACCACCCGGTGGGGCACGTCGGCCCATCGAGGCTCGCGGAAGACCGCGGACACGGCATCCCAGAGGCGGTCGAGCTCCGCCTGGGGTGCGGGGCCACCCGGGGTGTCGGGCCCCCGCGTGGCGTGCACGACGATCACGCCTACTCCGCGCAGCGACGCCTCGTGGGCGGCGATGGCGACCAGGTCCTCGGTGGGCCCTTCGGCACCGATTCCGACCACCACCGCGGGGCTGCGCCCCAGGTCTGGCGACGGCGGGCGCGTGGACCCCGCCACGAGCAGTGGACACGAGAAGAGCCGGGCCAGCTCCGCGCTGGTGGTGCCGAGGGAGAAGGCCACCTGACCGCCGGCGCCTTGGGCTCCCACGACGAGCAGGGCTGCCTGCGCGCCGAGGACCCGCAGTGCGGGGTCCTCGATGTCGCGTGCCAGCACGAGCTGCGTGGACACCCAGGCGTCGGTGTGCCGGGCGAGCCACTGGGCGCGCTCGGCGACGACCTGCGCACTCTGGCGGGCCTCTTCCTCCATCTGGGCAATGCCGCCCAGCCGCTCGATGCGGCGGGTCCAGCGGTCCACCACCACCAGGATGGTCAGGCGGACCCCCCTGCGACTCGCCTCTCGCGTCGCCGTGCGTACGGCCTCATGGCTTTGCCACGAGCTGTCGCAGGCCACGACAACAGGGGTGTTCTGGTCTGTTTGCAGCTCCACGCTCCACCTCGATCTCACCGCATCGGGTCTTCATCGGTCGTCACTCGGGGTGGTGGGCACACCACCCCGCTGTCCAAGCATGTCGCCGAACCGGAGAACTGGGGAGGGCCGTTGGTCCCTAGCGCCCGTGCCGGCCGGTTGGCCGGGGCGGCTGTGCCGTCTGGGTAGGGCCTGCCGCGCCGTCTGGCTGGCGCTGTGCCGTCAGACTGGGATCGTGGCGGCCGCGCCTCGCCTGCCGCGCAGAACGGACCGGGTCTCCGAGGCGATCTGCAGGTCTTCGCGGCTGTGGATCACGAACGTGGACGTCGCCGCACTCGCCGCGCTCACGTCCTGGTCCTGGGCCGACCGGTCCGCCTGCGCGTTGCGGAGCGGGTCGACCGCGATCCCGAGGTGGGCCAGAGACAGGGACACCAGCTCCCGCACCACCGCCGAGCTCTCGCCGACGCCGCCGGTGAAGACCAGGGCGTCGAGTCCGTGCACCGCGGCCGCCATGGCGCCGATCCCCAGGGCCACTCGGTGGACATAGACCGCCAGCGCGAGCTTGGCGCCGTCGGTCGGCCCGTCGCGGTCGGTCGACTCGACCGCCTGTAGCACCTCGGTGAGGTCGGAGGTTCCCGCGAGGGCGAACAGCCCGGACTCTCGGTGCAGCGCCCGACTGACCTCGTCGGGGTGCAGGCCCTTGCGCTTCTGGAGCCACACGACCACCGCCGGGTCGATGGCCCCCGCACCGCTGCCCATGACCAACCCGTCCATGGGCGTGAAGCCCGCCGTGCTCTCGACACTGCGACCCCCGACCACCGCCGCGACGGACGAGCTGGCGCCGAGGTGGGCGACGGCGAGGCGCGACCCGGGACGCCCGGTCAGGCCCGTGACCCGCTGCACGGCATACGCCTGGGACAGGCCATGCGCCCCGTACCGGCGCACCGCCAGGTGGTCCCGCCACGCCAGCGGCACGGCATACGTCTGCCCCGCACCAGGCATGCCGGAGTGGAACGCCGTGTCGAAACACGCGACGCTGGGCGTCCCGGGGCGCACTGCGGCGACGACCTCGTGCAGCCTGAGGGCTGAAGCCTGCTGGAGCGGGGCCAGCTCGGCGAGCCCGCCCAGGTCCACGGCGACTGCCTCGTCGATGAGCACCGCGCGCGTGTACAGGGGGCCGCCATGTGCCAGCCGGTGCCCGATCCCGTCCGGCCTCGGCCATCGGGAAACCAGCTCACGCACTTCCTCTTCATCGACCTCGCCGCCCGTGGAGGGCAGGTCCGCCGACTCGGAGAGCACGCCATCCGGCTCGACCAGCCGGAGGCGCAGCGTGTTCGATCCGAGATTGACCGTGAGGATCCGCATAGCCGCCTCCCCACATGCCGCCAGGTGCATCGATGGGATGAGAGTCGTTCATTCAGGCCAGGCCATGGCCGGCCTGGATCATGCCCCCTAGCGTGGGTCTCTCCGGGGCGGCCTCGGAGGGGCCTTGGTCCCTATCTGCAGACGGGTTTTGGACCTGGCGGTATGCCGGTGAGCCGGCTAGGGACGTAGGTCACTTCACGCTTGGGGCGGCCTCGGCGCACGATCACAGAGTGACGACTTTCCTCCGCCCCACAGTAGAGCCTGCCGCAGAGCCCCAGACCGAGCCGCTGGTCGTGGCGTTCGCCGATGGTGACCGCTCCATGGCCGACCTGCTCGGCGGCAAGGGTGCCAACCTGGCCGAGATGACCCGGCTCGGCCTGCCCGTCCCGCCAGGCTTCGTGATCACCACAACGGCCTGCCGTGCCTACCTCACCGAGGGCCATGAGCCGGACCGCCTCGCGGGCGAGGTGGCCAGCGCCCTGGCGGCGCTCGAGAAGGCCGCGGGCCGCCGGTTCGGCGACCCCTCCGACCCGCTGCTCGTGTCGGTTCGCTCCGGTGCCCGGTTCTCGATGCCGGGCATGATGGACACGGTCCTGAACGTCGGGCTCACCGACGCGACCCTCCCCGGCCTCGCGGCGCGCGGGGGCGAGCGCTTTGCCTGGGACTGCTACCGGCGGCTGGTGGAGATGTACGGCCGCACGGTGTGCGGCGTCGACCCCGGGCTTTTCGCCCAGCGGCTCGCCCAGGCCCGCCGCGACAGCGGTGTCGGCAGCGACCCCGAGCTCAGCGCCGAGGCGCTCCAGGCGGTCACGGCGGACTACCGGGCCATCCTGAGGCGCGAGACCGGCCATGACCTCCCCCAGGACCCCGCCGAGCAGCTCCACACAGCGATCACCGCGGTCTTCGTGTCGTGGAACGGCGAGCGAGCCCGGGTCTACCGCGCCCACGAGGGCATCCCGGACACGCTCGGCACCGCCGTCAATGTCGTCGAGATGGTCTACGGAAACACCGGCATCCACTCCGGCAGCGGGGTCTGCTTCACCCGTAACCCGGCCACCGGCGAACCGGACGCCTACGGCGACTACCTCCAGAACGCTCAGGGCGAGGACGTGGTCAACGGCAGTCGCACGACCGTGAGCCTGGACCAGCTGGGCGTCCTGGAGCCGAACGTCCACGCCGAGCTCCTGGAGCACCTGGACACGCTCGAGGCGCACTACGGGGACCTCTGCGATGTCGAGTTCACCGTCGAGGACGGCCACCTCTGGATCCTGCAGACCAGGATCGGGAAGCGCAGCGCCGCGGCGGCGTTCCGCATCGCCTGCGACCTCGCGGACAAGGGCGTCATCGACCTCGACGAGGCGCTTCGCCGGGTCGACGGCCACCAGCTCCAGTCGCTGCTGCACCCGCAGTTCGCGGCAACCGCGGACCGCACGGTGATCGCCGCAGGCCTTCCTGCCAGCCCCGGGGCGGCGGTGGGCCGCGCCGTCTTCGACTCGGCCCGGGCGGCCGACTGGGCGGCCCAGGGCCACTCCGTGGTCCTGGTGCGGCACGAGACCAGCCCGGACGACCTTCCGGGCATGCTCGCCGCGGTCGCGGTCGTCACCGCTCGCGGCGGCCTGACGTCACACGCCGCCGTCGTGGCCCGCGGCCTCGGCCGCACCTGCGTGACTGGCGTCGAGGACCTCGACATCGACCTCGGCGCCCGCAAGGCCACGACGCGCGGAGGCGTCGTCATCGAGGAGGGAGACCTCGTCTCCGTCGACGGGACCTCCGGCGAGATCATGCAGGGCGGTCTGCCCGTGTCGCCCAGCACGGTCAGTGCGGCGATCGAGGCGGAGCTTGGCCTGGCTGAGGGGGGCCGCGCTTCCGATGCATCCGACTTCGACGACCCGGTCGTCCAAGCCGTGCTGACCCTGCTCGCCCACGCCGACGCGCGCCGGCTCCTCGGGGTCCGGGCCAACGCCGAGACTGCGGCCGACGCCCATGCCGCGCGGCTGCGGGGTGCTGAGGGCATCGGCCTGTGCCGGACCGAGCACATGCTGCTCGGGGAGCGCCGCCACCTGGTGGAGGCCGTCGTCACCGACCACGGCCGGATGGAGGCGCTCGCCGAGATCGAGCGGCTCTCCCGCGAGGACTTCACGAAGGTGCTGCGCGAGATGGACGGCTTCCCCGTGGTGGTGCGGTTGCTCGACCCGCCGCTGCACGAGTTCCTGCCCGACCTCATCGCGCTGTCCGTCGAGGCGGCGGTCGCCGAGGCGCAGGGCCGCACCGACGAGGAGCTCGATCGGCGCCTCGGCGCGGCTCGACGCTGGCACGAGGCGAACCCGATGCTCGGGCTGCGCGGGGTGCGCCTGCTGACCGTGGTGCCCGACCTGGTCGAGACCCACGTGCGGGCACTGGTCAACGCGACGCTCGACCTGCGCGAGCAGGGCCATGACCCCCGACCCGAGCTCATGGTGCCGCTGGTGGCCGAGCCCGCCGAGTTCGAGGCGGCAGCCGACCGGATCCGCGACGCCATCGCCCTCACCGCGAGGGACCGGAGGACCACCGTCTCCATACCGGTCGGCGTGATGATCGAGCTGCCTCGCGCCGCGCTGCTGGCCGCCAGTCTGGCCGAGGGCGCCGAGTTCTTCTCGTTCGGCACCAACGACCTCACCCAGACGACCTGGGGCATCTCGCGCGACGACGCCGAGACCAGCTTCCTGGCGCAGTACCGCACCGAGGGGCTGCTGTCGTTCGACCCGTTCAGCACCCTCGACCTGGTCGGTGTCGGGAGGCTTGTGCAGATGGCCGCCGAGGCCGGTCGCACCGCCCGTCCCGAGCTCGGGCTCGGCGCGTGCGGGGAGCACGCGGGCGACCCGGAGTCGATCCGCTTCTTCAGCGGGGTCGGCCTCGACTATGTGTCGTGCTCGCCCATGCGCGTGCCGGTGGCACGTCTGGAGGCGGGGCGCGCGGCGGTGCTTGACGAAGCGGGGACCAGCGCGAGTGACACCCGCTGAGACGCCGTTGTCCGTGGGGCCACGTCGCGAAGGCGATGTGGCCCCACGGACGTGACCGCACGGCATACCGCCGCTTGAATCCCAGGGAACCGGGGACGGAGGTCAGCGGGGGCGCAGAGAAGTCCGCCCCCAGGCCGTCCAAGCCTGGACGGCGGAGCGTCCTCAGCCGCAGTCGTCGCCGCCGGCCAGCCGCCGGCACCGGCGAGTCACGGCACTGCGGCGATCACCACCTTGCGCACCCCCACGACCGACACCGCGAGCGAGGTCGCCAGGTCGCGGTCGCGCTCCGAGACCACCCCCTCGATCTCGACCACACCGCCCGCGACGTGCGCGCGCCAGGCTGGGGACCCCAGCCGGGCGAACTCGCGGGTGACCTCGTGCAGGATCTCCGCGTCGGGCCGGGCGAGCGCCCGCACCACGTCGCTGCGACTCACCACGCCCTCCAGCTTCCGGCCGCGCAGCACCGGCACGCTCTTGTGGCCCGTGGTGGCGAAGAAGCGGGCCACGTCGGCGACGTCGGCATCGGCCAGCACGTACTCCGGCGACCGGGTCATCAGCTCGGCGATCTGCTCGGGCCAGTCCTCGCCGTGGTGGCCGCCGCGCCGCAGGTGTGCCCGCGGGTCGGACTCGATGGGGACCCGCAGCAGGTCCGCCTCGCTGATGACGCCGACCAGGTCGCCGTCGGCGTCGAGGACCGGGAGCGTGGTCACGTGGGCGCTGGTCATCAGCGCCAGGGCCATCTGCGGCGACGCGTCCTGCGGCACGCTGTATGCCGGGCTGGTCATGATCTCGTGCACAAGCATCGGTGCTCCTTCACGTCAGCGGCGGACGCGGGTGGCATCCCCGCACGCCTAGCCTGCGAGATGTGGGCCGGGGCCGAAAGGGGCGAAGGTCCTTTGCTGGGGCGGCCGGTTCGTGGTGCTCGGTCATGGTGCCCAGTTGCGGTGCTCGGTCGTGGTGCTCAGTCGTGGTGCTGGGTTGTGGTGCTCGGCCGTGGTGCTCAGTCGGCCCGCTCGAGGACCGGCTGGAGGGGCACCCGCCAGGTCAGCATCGTGCCGCCCGGGTTGCCCGAGCGCAGGTCGAAGCTGCCTGAGCGCGCCGCAGCCCGCTCCCCCAGGTTGACCAGGCCACCGCGCGCCGTGACCGGGTCGAGGCCCACGCCGTTGTCCGAGACCTCGACCGAGAGGTGGTCGCCGTCGACCGCGATGGCGACCTGTCCCTGGGTCGCCTTCGAGTGGCGGGCCATGTTGGACAGGCCCTCCCGGACGACGGCGACAAGGTCGGCGTGCATGGAGCCCTTGAGGCCCTCGAGCGAACCCTGGACCGTCAGCTTCGGCTCGAAGCCGAGGGACTCGGAGAACCCCTCCACCAGGGTGGCGATCTCGGTCTCGACCCCACCCTCGGGGATCGGCCGATGCAGCTCGAAGATCGCGTGCCGGATGTCGCGGATCGCGGAGTCGAGGTCGGTCACGGCGTCCTCGACCCGGGCCCGGACCACTGGGTGCTGCGCGAGCCGGGTCGCCGACTGCAGGGAAAGGCCGGTGGCGAACAGCCGCTGGATCACGTGGTCGTGCATGTCGCGTGCGATGCGGTCGCGATCCTCCAGCAGGGCCATGCGGGACTTGTCCCGCTGGGCGCGTGCCGCCATCAGCGCCAGGGCGCCCTGCTTGGCGAACTCACCCAGCAGCGGAACGACGTCCGAGGCGACCTCGGGCGAGGCGGCGGACCAGGCCACCACGAGGACCCCGAAGTTGCCCGCCCCAGCCGCGAGCGGCACCACGGCGGTCGGGCCGGCGAGGCCGATCGGCGCGATCGCGCGCAGCTCACGGGCCAGCCCCGAGGAGGCGGGCTCGTCGGGAGGCGACAGGAGAAGCAGCGGCTGGCCGGCTTCACGCAGCTCCCGCCAGGCGGGCGCGTTGAGGTGCGACCCGATGTCGACCGGCCGCGGGCCTGGTGCGTCCGGGCCGCCACGCCCCTCCGCACCACCCCATCCGACGCCACCCGCCTCGCCGACACCCGCTTGGGCAGCACCCGCTTCGGCGCCACGCACGTGACCACCACCCGCCTCGGTGCCCCCGTCTCCCTCGGATTCCGTGCCGGCTTCCTTCCCCGCCGAGGCGAGTGCGTCGGCATCCTCGCCGGGGTGCTCGTCCAGGTGGACGGATCGCAGCACGAGCTCGTCGCTCTCGTCGTAGAGGGCGACCGCCGCCATCTGGGCGTACGAGAGCCGCTGGGCCTGAGCCGCCATCAGGCCGAGCGCCGCCTCCTCGCCGCGTGCCTCCAGGAGGTTCTGGGTGAGCTCGCCCACGGCGGCAGACCAGCGCATCTGCTGCTGGCTGTGGCTGTAGAGCCGGGCGTTGTCGATGGCCACCCCGGCCGCGGCCGCGAGAGCGACGAGGAACCCCTCGTCCTCCTGCGTGAACTCGTCACCACCCAGCTTCTCCGCCATGTAGAGGTTCCCGAACACCTCGTCACGGATCCGGATGGGCACGCCGAGAAAACTGTGCATCGGCGGGTGGTTGGGCGGGAAGCCATAGGAGTCGGGGTGCTTCTGGATGTCGCGCAGCCGCCGCGGGCGCGGCTCCCTGATGAGCAGGCCCAGGACGCCATGCCCGCGGGGCGGCTCGCCGATGCGAGCCCGCTCCTCCGGCGTGACCCCCTGGGTGATGAACTCCATGAGGTGCTCTCGGTCTGGGCCGAGCACCCCGAGGGCGCCGTAGCGGGCACCAACCAGGGCGCACGCCGACCGCACGATGCGGCTCAGGACCTCGGCCAGCTCGAGGTCGGCGCTGACCGCCACGACCGCGTCGAGCAGTGCCCCGAGGCGCTCCTGCGACTCCCGGGTGGCGGTGACGCGTGACCGGATCTCCGCCAAGAGGTCCTCGAGGTCGAGTGTGCTCGCGCCGGGCCACCGCATCGCGGCTTCGCTCCCCGTCCCTGCGTCCACTATGCGATCGTAACCGCGACCCGACGGCGGTGGGGTGCGGCAGCCGCCAGTCGGCTCAGTCCCGATCGGCTTGTTTCAGTCCCAGTCGGCTTGGTTTCAGTCCCGATCGGCGCGCAGGGTGGCGTCCAGCGCCCACACCTCGCCGCTCGCGGTGAGCGTGACGGGGATCTCCAGGCGGCGGATCTGGGGCAGGTCGCTCATCAGCACCGAGACCTGGCGCAGGACCTGGGCCAGGGCACCCGGGTGCTCGGGGACCCACGGACGCGCCGAGCCTGCGGTCGCCAGACCGGCCGAGCGCACCAGAGCATCGGCGTCGGCGTCGGACACCAGGCCCATGACCCACCGGGGCGCCTGTTCGCGGGGTCGCGGATGGGTCCGGCATACGGTCACGACCGGGTCCCAGCCCTGCCGCCGCTCAGCGACCACGCGCGCGTCCACCCCGGTGACCTCGGACCACAGCTCGATCCCGTGCGGCTCACCCGATGGGCCACGCAGGGATCGCACGGCGGCCCGAACGTCGTCCGGCGTCGCAAGACCGCGCCGCACACTCCGGACCGCGGCCGGCCCCTCCGACCCTGCCCAGTAGCCGGCCAAGGACACGGGGTAGCGGAGCAGCTGGGCGGCTTCCACTGCCGTCTCCGGTCCGTCGGCGGAGACGACGGGCAC
>DASSJT010000183.1:0-9847 GCA_035691065.1 Dermatophilaceae bacterium | reverse complement strand
CGACCCCTCGGATGCCGGCTCCTCGCCCCCCGACACGGCCGACAGCACGGCGACCAGCGCCGCGAGCTGCTCGGGCGTCGCCTCGCCGCGCACGAGGATCGCCGGAGACAGCGGCGGCACCGGGGGTGCGGCGGCGTCGGGAGCGGTGGTGTCGTCTGCCATCACAGTGGGATGTTGCCGTGCTTCTTGGGCGGGAGCGACGCACGCTTGCTGCGCAGGGCCCGCAGGGCCTTGGTGACGTTCATCCGGGTGTTCGACGGGGTGATGACGGTGTCGATGTAGCCACGCTCGGCCGCGACGTAGGGGTTGGCGAGAGCGTCCTCGTACTGCTTGATGAAGTGGGCCCGCGCCTCCTCGACCGAGTCACCGGTCTCGGCCGTCCGGGCGAGCTCCTTGCGGTAGAGGATGTTCACCGCTCCCTGCGCACCCATGACGGCGATCTGCGCGGTCGGCCAGGCGAGGTTGATGTCGGCGCCGAGGTGCTTGGACCCCATGACGTCGTAGGCGCCGCCGTAGGCCTTGCGGGTGATCACCGTGACCAGCGGCACCGTGGCCTCGGCGTAGGCGTAGATCAGCTTGGCGCCACGGCGGATGATGCCGTCCCACTCCTGGTCGGTGCCCGGCAGGAAGCCGGGCACGTCCACGAACGTGAGGACGGGGATGTTGAACGCGTCGCACGTCCGCACGAACCGGGCCGCCTTCTCGGATGCGTCGATGTCCAGGGTCCCGGCGAACTGCATCGGCTGGTTGGCCACCACCCCCACCGAGCGGCCCTCGACCCGTCCGAACCCGCAGATGATGTTCGGCGCGAACAGGCTCTGCACCTCGAGGAAGTCACCGTCGTCGAGCACATGGGTGATCGCCGTGTGCATGTCGTAGGGCTGGTTGGGCGAGTCGGGGATCAGCGTGTCCAGCTCGCGGTCCGAGTCGGTGACCGCCAGGTCGTTCTCCATGTCGTAGGCCGGCGGGTCCTCGAGGTTGTTGGACGGCAGGTAGGACAGCAACGCCTTGACGTACTCGATGGCGTCCGCCTCGTCGTGGCCCATGTAGTGGGCGACGCCGGACTTGGTGTTGTGGGCCCGGGCGCCGCCCAGGTCCTCGAAGGACACCACCTCGCCCGTGACCGTCTTGATGACATCCGGCCCGGTGATGAACATGTGGCTGGTCTGGTCGACCATCACCGTGAAGTCGGTGACTGCCGGGGAGTAGACCGCCCCGCCGGCGCACGGGCCCATGATCAGCGAGATCTGCGGGACCACCCCGGAGGCGTGCACGTTGCGCCGGAAGATCTCGCCGTAGAGGCCCAGGGAGACCACGCCCTCCTGGATCCGCGCGCCGCCGGAGTCGTTGAGGCCCACCACCGGGCAGCCGACCTTCATGGCGAAGTCCATGACCTTGACGATCTTCTCGCCGAAGACCTCGCCCAAGGACCCGCCGAACACCGTGAAGTCCTGCGCGAACACGGCCACCGTGCGCCCCTCGACGGTGCCGTAGCCGGTCACCACGCCGTCGCCGTACGGTCGGTGCGCCTCCTGGCCGAAGGCACTCGAACGGTGCCTTGCGTACTTGTCCATCTCCACGAACGAGCCCTCGTCGAGGAGCAGCTCCAGCCGCTCCCGGGCCGTCTTCTTGCCCCGCGCGTGCTGCTTCTCGACCGCCCGCTCCGACCCCGCGTGCGCAACCTCCGCCACCCGCCGCTTCAGGTCCGCCAGCTTCCCCGCGGTGGTGTGGATGTCGATGTCCGACGGGACGTCGGTGCCTCCGGTGACTGGGTTCGTCACGGTAGGTTCGGTGCTCTGGGCCATGCGCGGCAGCCTACCTTTGGACCATGCGCAGCAGTCTGGACCGTGAGGTGTTGCACCAGGCCCTCGTCACCCCCGGAAGTCCGTGGCGACGCGTCACCGTCCACGCCGAGGTCGACTCGACGAACGCCGAGCTGGCCCGGTCGGGAGTGCTCTGGGACGTGGTCGTGGCCGACCACCAGACCGCCGGACGCGGTCGGTTCGGCCGGTCGTGGGAGGACGTCCCCAGGGCGAGCGTCGCCGTCTCGGCCCTGCTCCCCATGCCGGAGTCGGGACCCGGCTGGCTTCCGCTGGTCACCGGGCTGGCCCTCCACCGGGCCATCGGTGAGGTGGCCGGGCTGGTGACTGGGCTCAAGTGGCCCAACGACGTCCTGGCCGAGGCCGACGGGTGGCGCAAGGTCTGCGGCGTGCTCTGCGAGGTCGTGCCCGCGGGTGTGGTCGTGGGAGCCGGCATCAACGTCAGCCAGGACCGCGAGGAGCTTCCGGTCGACACCGCCACGTCCCTGCGGCTGTGCGGCGCGGGCGAGGTGGGCCGGGAAGCCCTGATCACGGCATACCTCTCGCACCTCGCCTCACTCCACGCGGCGCTGACCGGGCCGTATGCCGGCCAGCGGGCCGTCCAGGACGCCTACCGGTCCGCCTGCCTCACCATCGGTGCCGAGGTGGACCTGCACGAGGGGCCGCCCGGCGTGGAGCGGCCGAGCCGGAGGGTGGTCGCGACCGGGATCGACGGGCAGGGCAGACTGACCGTGAAAGGCCCGGGTGGCGAGGAGGCCATTGCCGCCGGCGACGTGGTGCATGTCCGCACTCAGGGTGTGGCCGGCCATGGCGCCGGCTCCCCACCGGGCAGCGCAGCATCGGAGTCGTGACCACGCACCGGCGAGGAGGTGTCCCTGTGGACCAGGACGGTCTGGACCTGGGCGCCGCCGCCCCGCCGCAGGTGCACCCGTCACCGGACCAGATCGAGGAGATGCTCCTCGGCAAGCCGGCCACGATGGGCCGCCGCGAGGTCTCCCGGGAGGCCCAGGTCTCGGTCCTGGCGGCCCGCAAGTTCTGGCACGCGCTCGGCTTCCCGATCGTGCAGGACGAGGACGCGATGTTCACCGAGGCCGACCTGAGCGCACTCAAGGCGGTCACGCGGCTGGTGCGCGAGCAGGACCTCGAGGAGGACACGGCACTGGCGATGACCCGCGCCTTCGCCCGCACCACCGACCGGCTGGCGGTGTGGCAGACCCAGCTCATGGCCGAGGCGCTCGCGCCGCCCGAGACCGAGGCCGCGCTGGGCGAGAAGGACTCCCGGGCGGTTCCCGACATGGCGGCCGCGGAGGCCGCGGCCCTGCGACTGGCCGAGCTCGCCGACGAGCTCGAGCCGCTGCTGGTCTACGCGTGGCGCCGCCACCTGGCCGCCGCCATCTCGCGCATGCTCGCCGACGCCACGCCCGACGAGAAGGCCCCGGGGGTGATGCGGGTGGTGGGCTTCGCCGACCTGGTTGCCTTCACCTCCCTCGTGCGCCGGATGACCGAGGGGCAGCTCGCCAAGCTGGTGCAGCGGTTCGAGGCACTGGCCACCGACATCGTCACGGCCCACGGCGGCCGGGTGATCAAGACCGTGGGCGACGAGGTGCTGTTCGTCACGACGTCGCCCGCCGCCGCGGCCGCGATCGCCCTCGACCTGGTCGACGCCATGGGGGAGGACGAGGTGCTTCCCGACGTGCGGGTGGGCATGGCGCTCGGGCCGGTCGTGTCCCGGCTGGGCGACGTCTTCGGCACCACCGTCAACCGGGCCAGCCGGCTCACCGCGGTGACCCCGCCGCGCAGCGTGCTGGTCGACGACACGCTGGGCAAGCGGCTGGCCTCGCTGTCGGGGTTCCAGATGACCCCCTCCCGCCGCCGCACCCTGCGGGGCATCGGCACGGTCAACCCCAGCCAGCTCTCCCGGGCCACGGGCGAGCGCCGCACGACCTACCGGGAGGTGCACCCTTGAGCCCGTCCGACGCCCTGGTCCGCATCGAGCGCCACGACGACGAGTCCTACGGGACGGGATGGGTCGCCGAGCTGGTCCTCGACCGGCCTGAGGCGATGAACGCCGTGTCCACCAGCATGGCCGAGGCCCTTGCCAGCGCCACGAGGGCCCTGACGACCGACGAGCAGGTGCGGGCGGTCGTCGTCACGAGCACCCATCCCAAGGCCTTCTGCGTCGGCGCCGACCTCAAGGAGCGCAACCGGCTGACCGACGAAGAGCTGCGCGCACAGCGCCCGGTGGCCCGGGCGGCATACCGGGGTGTGCTCGACCTGCCCATGCCGACCATCGCCGCCGTCGACGGCTTCGCCCTCGGTGGCGGCTTCGAGATCGCCCTTGCCTGCGACCTCATCGTCCTGGGGTCGGGCGCGCTCGTGGGCCTTCCGGAGGTGGGCGTCGGGGTGATCCCCGGTGGCGGTGGCACCCAGCTGCTGACCCGCCGGGTCGGGTGGTCCCGGGCGGCCTCCATGATCTTCCGGGCCTCCAAGCTGTCGGCGCCCGAGGCCGATCGCCTGGGCGTCGTCGACGAGCTGGTCGAGGCGGGCACGGCCCGCGAACGGGCCTTGTCGATCGCGGGCGAGATCGCGCTGAACTCCCCGGTGGGCGTCCGCCAGGCCAAGCGGGCCATGCGTGCCGGGTTCGACACCGACCTGTCCCGCGGCCTGGAGATCGAGGACCAGGCCTGGCATGCGACCGCATTCTCCGGCGACCGAAAGGAGGGCGTGGCGGCGTTCGCCGAGAAACGGCGCCCCGTCTGGCCCGGCCGCTGAGCCGGCCACCGGCGCGGAAGGTCGCCCAATCGGTCCGAACTACCTACGATCACCCCCATGACACGTGTCCTGCTGGCCGAAGACGACCCGGCGATCTCCGAGCCGCTGGCGCGTGCCCTCCGCCGTGAGGGCTATGACGTCGACGTGCGTGAAGACGGTCGCACCGCCCTGTCCGCCGCGCAGGAGAACCCCGATCTCGTGGTGCTCGACCTGGGCCTGCCTGAGGTCGACGGACTGGAGGTATGCCGTCGGCTGCGCGCCGAGGGGCGCGCGGTGCCCGTCCTCATCCTCACCGCCCGGGCCGACGAGGTCGACACAGTCGTGGGCCTCGACGCGGGTGCCGACGACTACGTGACCAAGCCGTTCCGGCTGGCCGAGCTGCTCGCGCGGGTCCGGGCACTGCTTCGGCGCAACGCTCCCGACCAGCCCGCCGGAACCGAGCTGGTGCGCATCGACCCCGAGGGCCGCCGGGCCTGGTTCCGCGACGAGGAGCTGCAGCTCACGGCGAAGGAGTTCGAGGTGCTCCGCGTGCTGGTGCGTGAGGCCGGCAAGGTGGTGACCCGGGAGCAGCTGATGCGGGAGATCTGGGAGACCGCGTGGTTCGGGTCGACGAAGACCCTCGACATGCACGTCTCGGTGCTGCGCCGCAAGCTCGGAGACGACGCCGCGCAGCCGCGTTACATCACCACGGTCCGCGGGGTGGGATTCCGGTTCGACGCCGACCAGGCCTGACGGCATACCCGACCTGACGCCCGCTGACCGCCGACTGACGACCACAACCACTGAACCCGTATGCGCCAACAGCTGCTCCGCTCCACGATGCTGGCCGTCGCCCTGGCCGTGGGCGTGATGGGGCTGCCCCTTGCGGCCGCGCTGATCTGGCTCAGCACGGAGCCGCGCAGGGGAGCGCGACAGGCGCTGGAAGCCGCGGCCGGCCCGGTGACCCTGGGCTGGCTGCTCGCGGCCCTGTTCCTCATGGCCCTGGTGGCGGTCGGGGCCGGGGTCGTGGTGGCCATCCTCCAGGCGCGCGCCCTCACCGAACCCATGAGCCAGCTTGCCGAGCGCGCCGAGCGACTCGGTGCGGGCGAGTCGCGGTTCCAGCCGCTCAACTCCGGGATTGCCGAGCTCGACCGGGTCTCCCAGGTGCTCGACCGCAGCGCACACGCCCTGACCCGGTCCCTCGCCTCGGAGCGCGACTTCGCGGCCGACGCCTCGCACCAGCTGCGCACACCGCTGACCGCGCTCCTCATGCGGCTGGAGGAGATCTCGATGACCGACGACCTCGACGTCGTCGCCGAGGAGGCGAACATCGCGATCGCGCAGGTCGAGCGGCTCACCAGGGTGGTCGACGACCTGCTGGCGCGCACCCGGGGCGGCGACCGGACCCGCAGCTCGGTCTCGCTGGACTCGGTCATCGCATCACTGCAGCGGGAGTGGCAGCCCGCCTTCGAGCAGGCCAGGCGCAGTGTGCGGGTGCGCGGCGAGCGGGGCCTCGTCGTGCAGGCGACGCCGGTCGCGCTCTCGCAGGTGCTGTCGACCCTGCTCGAGAACAGCCTGGCCCACGGCCGCGGGACGGTCGACGTGCACGCCCGCCGCAGCGGCCCATCCGTCGTGGTCGAGGTGACCGACCAGGGGGAAGGTGTGCCCGCTTCCATCGCGCCGCACATCTTCGAGCGGTCCGTGTCCTCCGGCGGCACAGGTCTGGGGCTGGCCCTCGCCCGCGACCTCGCCGAGTCCAACGGCGGCCGGCTGGAGCTGGTGCAGGCCCAGCCGGCGATCTTCGCGCTGTTCCTCTCCGAGTCCGAGGAGAGCAGCTGACCGTCCGCCCAGCACACGGGATGTGCTCGGGCTCGGGTCAGACAGCTGTCTAGAGGGGCGCCTTCTCCTCGGCGAGGATCTCGTTGTGGAACACGTACTGCCGATAGGCCCAGAACCGGAAGATCGTGCCCAGGCCGATGCCGACGATGTTTGCCACGTTGTCGGCGAACAGGCTGGTCCGGTCGAGCACATAGTGCGAGAAGGCGATGGAGCCGACCCCGATCAACATGGCGATGATGTTGGTCACGAAGAACAGCGCCACCTCGTGGTGCATCGGGCGGCTGCGGCGGTGACGGAAGGTCCAGGTGCGGTTGCCCGCCCACGCGAACAGCGTGGCCAGCGTCGCCGAGATCACCTTGGCCGTGCTCGGCTTGTCCTCCAGCACCGTGTGGCGGAGCAGGTTCATGACGCCGACGTCGATGACGAAGGCGATCCCGCCGACAATCCCGAACTTCAGGATCTCGCGGTAGACGACGTCGATGGCGCCGCGCAGCCGGTCGAGGACGGGGAGGGAGGCGGTGTCCACGCCGGAGAGCGTACCCGCCCCACCCGTGCGGGAAGCACGGGCGAAAGGTCCCGGCCTCGACGGCGCGTCGAAGGTGGCTCGACGGTGACGGCGCGGCCGGCCGGTATCCTCCCCCGGTGACCGCACCACAGCGAGCTCCGGGTGGATTCCCGGTCGTCGGCATCATCGGCGGTGGTCAGCTCGCACGCATGTGTGCCGGGCCGGCTGCCGAGCTCGGGGTGACCCTCAGCGTCCTGGCCGAGGCTGCAGACGCGTCAGCCGCGCTGGTGATCCCGTCCGCACCGGTCGGCAGCCATGCCGACACCGAGGCCGTTCGGGCCTTCGCCAAGGAGTGCGACGTCGTCACGTTCGACCACGAGCACGTGCCGCCCCACGTGCTCGCCGCGCTGGTGGCGGACGGCACCTCCCTGCACCCGTCCCCGGCCGCCCTTCACTTCGCGCAGGACAAGCTGGCCATGCGCGAGCGGCTCACCGGGATCGGCGTCGCCTGTCCCCGATGGGCTCGAGCGCGCACGGCCGCGGACGTCGAGGCGTTCGGCCGGGAGGTCGGGTGGCCGCTCGTGGCCAAAACCCCCCGCGGCGGCTACGACGGCAAGGGCGTCATCGTGGCCGAGTCGGTCGCCGACCTCGCGGCCTGGCTGGAGGCGGCCAAGGAGCAGGAGGGCGGGTCGGGTCCACTCGCGGCTGGCCTGCTGCTCGAGGAGCGGGTGGACTTCACCCGCGAGCTGGCCATCCTCATCGCGCGCAGCCCCTCCGGGCAGGCGGCCGCCTGGCCGGTCGTGGAGACGGTCCAGACTGACGGCATCTGCACCGAGGTCCTCGCCCCGGCGCCGGGCCTCGATCCCGAGCTGGCCGCGACCATGACCGAGGCGGGCCTGCGCATCGCGGGGGAGCTGGGCGTGACCGGGGTCTTCGCCGTGGAGCTGTTCGAGGTGAGCCACCCGGAGACCGGACGGCCCGGGTATGCCGTCAACGAGCTCGCCATGCGCCCGCACAACTCCGGGCACTGGAGCATGGACGGCGCCGTCACCGGGCAGTTCGAGCAGCACCTCCGTGCCGTCCTCGACCTGCCACTCGGGTCGCCCGTGCCGCGGGCGCCGTGGACCGTGATGGCCAACGTCCTGGGCGGTGACTACCCGGAGCTCTACCCGGCATACCGCCACATCATGGCGCGCGACCCCGAGCTCAAGGTGCACCTGTATGGCAAGGGCGTGCGGCCGGGGCGCAAGCTCGGACACGTCAACCTGAGCGGCACCGACCTGGCGGTCCTGCGCGAGCGGGCCGTGCATGCCGCCGACTACCTGAGAGGTGTGGTCACCGAATGACGGACGTCGAGGGCTCGCCGACCCTTGGGAACCCGGCCTCCCCGGCTGCGAGCCGGCCTGAGGTCGAGCCGCCCCAGCCGGACCAGCCGTTCGTCTCGCCACCGCCCGTGGTGGGCATCGTGATGGGCAGCGACAGCGACTGGCCGGTGATGGAGCAGGCCGCGCGGGTGCTGGAGGAGTTCGGCGTGGCGTACGAGGCCGACGTGGTCTCCGCGCACCGGATGCCGGACGAGATGCTGGCCTACGGCCAGCAGGCCGCCGGACGCGGACTGCGAGTGGTGATCGCGGGCGCCGGGGGAGCCGCGCACCTGCCGGGCATGCTGGCCGCCGTGACGCCGCTGCCGGTCATCGGCGTGCCCGTGCCGCTGAAGTACCTGGATGGCATGGACTCGCTGCTGTCGATCGTGCAGATGCCGGCCGGTGTTCCGGTGGCGACGGTGTCGATCGGCGGCGCGAGGAACGCCGGCCTCCTGGCGGTGCGGATCCTGGCCAGCGGGTCCGGCCCTGAGCCGGAGCTGCTGCGCGGCCGCATGGTGGAGTTCCAGGACTCGCTCCGCGACCAGGCGCACGCCAAGGGGGAGGCCCTGCGGAGCCGCCGCTCCTGACCCACGGGTTCGAGGTGCGCGTCAGCGGATGGCGCCGGTCTGGGTGACGCTGCGGGTCTCGATCTTCGGGCAGGTGTCCATGACCACGTCCAGGCCTGCGGCCCGGGCGCGCTCGGCGGCCTCCTCGTCGATGACCCCCAGCTGCATCCAGACCGCGTCGATCAGGAGCCGCTCCTTGTGCGCGATCGCCTCGTCGATGACGGCTCCGACGTGGTCGGAGTTGACGAAGCAGTCGACGACCTTGACGTCCGTGCCGTCGGGGATGTCGGCCAAGGAGGCGTACCCCTGCTCGCCGAACACGGTCTCCGCCTTGGGGTGCACCGGGATGATCCCCTTCCCCTGCTCGAACTTGAGCCAGCGAGCCACGCCGTAGGCCGGACGCGTGTCGTTGTTGCTCAGGCCGACGACGACCCAGATGCCCGGGTCGGCGAGCAGGGCCCTGATGAGGTCAGGATCGTTCTGGTGCCGGTACGTCATACCTCCATCTTGCCCAGCCGCGTCGAGCCCAAGCAGGCCGACCCTTGATCCCGACGTGGCGCCGCTGAGCCGTGCGGAAACCAGTCCGCCGACCGGCTGTGCGGCGCGAGAATGCGGGGGGCGAGACACGTGGAGGAGGGCGGCATGTTCCAGGAAGGTCTTCGAGCAGCACCGGGGGAGGCGCACGTGGCGCCGGCCGCCGTGGCACCGTCATCGGCGGTCGCCCAGATTCTGGCGACCGAGCACTGGAGCCTCCTCGCGACGAGGGGGATGACGTGGTCGGAGGTGATGTCCCGGATCAGCATCCACCTGGCGGTGTCGTCGGCAGCGCTGGTCGTGCTGGCCCTCGTCGCACAGGCCACGGGCTTCGGCACACCCTTCCGGATCATGTCGATCGGCCTGGCGTCGGCGGTACTGGTCCTCGGGACCCTGACCCACGTCCGGGTCCATCTCGCCAGCGCGGAGGACCACGCCCTGGTGGCCGGCATGAACCGCCTCCGCGCC
>DASSJT010000182.1:0-15884 GCA_035691065.1 Dermatophilaceae bacterium | reverse complement strand
CGGGCAGGTGTTCTTGGAGTCGGAGATGTTCCAGCAGCTGAACCCGAAGTTCCAGTACGGCCCGGGCGTGGTCCAGCTGGCGCCGGCGTTCTTGGTCTCGTAGACCTCCTCCAGCCCAACCCAGACGTGGTCGGGGTGTCCGGGCTCGGTCTGGATGAAGTTGTTGTACCAGGCCTGCACGCCGGGCCGGTAGAAGACGCCGTCACCGCCGCTGAAGGCCGACCCCGAAGACTGGAACTTGCCACTGTCGGCGATGCGGTTCCACGGCCCGGCGAGTGTGCCGGTGGAGGACCTGAAGACACCGTTGAGCACCGTCTGCGGCGAGTGGGCGAGCTTGTTCGGTGACTCGACCACGGCGTACAGCACCTTCTTGTGGCCGGCTCCGTCGGTGCCCCAGGCGAACTCGGTGTTGCCCACGTCGTTCGTGCCGAGGGCGCCCTGCGGGTTGATCTGGCTGAACGTCCCCTCAGCACCCGTGGCGCTGTAGTAGAAGCCGTTGTAGCTCGCGTCGCCGCTGCGCCAGGCAGCGTTGACCAGCACGCCGCCCGCGTCGTCGATCGCCACGTCGTTGACCATGTTCTTGTAGGGCGTGCTGATGACGAGGTCGGCACTCGGGTTGGGCATGAACACGTTGGTCCAGGCCTGGCCCGACACCGGGGCGCCGGAGCCGGACAACGGGTAGCGCCACAGGCCACGGGTCGTCGCCGCATAGGCCCAGTGCTTCGCGTCGTCGAAACGCACCTTGTTGATCCCGCGGCTCTCGAGCTCGGTGCCGCCGACCCGGTCGGCGTCGGTGAACTTCGCCGTGTCGAGGTTGGGGCTGGTCGCCCGCGGGTTGACGTACATGCCGGCACCGACGTACGACGTCGCCCCGGTGTTGGCCTCCCCCGTGGCGTACCAGAGCGCGCCGTCGTGGAACTCGAGGTCACCGGTCGAGAGGGACAGGATCGCGTCCGAGATCGCCTGCCACGGGCCGTCGTCCTTGGGGTCGGCGGGGTTGTTGAGCGCCCGGCGGAAGACGCCGCCGTTGGCCCCGCCGGCGAACAGGTAGCCGCCTCCGGCAGTGAGTCCGGTCATGCGACCGGCCACATAGCCCGCCCCGCCCGAGGAGTTGGAGAAGTTCGGGTCGCGGTAGTTCGGGTCGTCGGCGTCGTAGGAGAGGTCGGTGACCTCCGACCACGTGCTGCCGTTCGAGGCCAGGGAGCGGAAGTTGCCGAGGCTGCTCGACAGCTGGCCCGCCGCGACCGAGCCGTACGGAGCGAGGCGGGCGTTGGCGACCGAGGTGATGGAGCTGAAGATCTCCGACGACTCGGTGTCGGGGCCGCCGACGATGCTCTCGACGCCGTGCTTCTCGGCTTCCTCCCTCGCCTCCTCACCCCCGACTTTCTCGAGGTAGCCGCGGTAGTGGGGCTCGCTGCCCCGGTCGGCGAAGACGGAGGTATAGGTCACGACGCCAGCGGTGGCAACCACTGCGGCCACGGCCGCAGCGACATACCGGTTTCTGGGCAGGGATAGTGCCATAAGCAGGTGCCATTCCTCTGGGCAGGGGGCCTCGGGTCTCGGGTCCCAAGTGGTGACCGTCCGCGCGGTGTCAGGGGCCAAGCAGGCGCAGCGGAGCAGCCCTTGCACGCGCAACCTAGATCGGAAGGTTGCCCCCTGCAACACCAACGCCGAATGTGGAGGTTTCGATGCAATAACGCTGTCCCTGAGGGCATGGGCCGGAACATCGCCGACCAGCGGCCCGCGAGCGCGCAAATGCGTCGGCTGCTGGCGCTGGCGCTGGCAGGCGGCGGCTGGCGCTGGCGGGCGGCGGCTGGTGCTGGCGCTGGCGGGTGGCAGCCGGCAGGTGAAGCCTCTGGGTTACTTGGGGAACCGGGGTCCGAACGCACGGTCCAGGAACGCGTTGCCGAACGTGTCGTCCGGGTCCCAGCGGTCGCGCAGCAGCCCGAACTCCTGCCAATGGGGGTAGAGCGGCGCCAGCTCAAGGCGCGTGGCGGTGAAGCACAGGCCCCAGTGCGGGCGGGCGCCGAGCGGCAGCAGTGCCGCCTCCATGGCCGGCAGCAGCACCGCCACTGCCGCCTCGTCCGGGCGCCAGGTGAAGTGCAGGCCGACAGTGTCGCGCCCGAACGAGCCACTGAGCCACTGGTCGTCGGCCGCGATCGTGCGCACCTCGGCGACGACGACCGCCGTGGCGATCCGGTCGCCGAGTGCGCGGATGGCCTCGAACGCCTCGGCCGCACGGTCCCGCGCCACGAGGTACTCGCTCTGGAGCTCGGCGCCGCTGTTCGGCATGTACCCCATGCGGAAGTGCGGCAGCCGGTGCAGCCAGGGCCCCGGCTGGCCGTCCTGGGCGGTCATGGCGCCGGCATCCCCGCCCGGGGCGACGTGGACCCGCTCCGTCGCCGGCCGTGCCCCGAAGAAGTCCGGTGGGCTCTGCTCACCCTTCAACCACACCTGGGTCAGCCGCTCCCCGGTCCAGCCGGTGAAGAGGCTGACGCTGTAGCCGCTGCTCATCACCGCGTCGAACTCCGCGAGCACGGTGTCCCACGGCAGGCTCGTGTAGACGGTCTGGCGCAGGTCGAAGGATGGGACCAGGTCCAGCGTGACCCGTACCGCGATCCCGACCGCCCCCAACGAGACCACGCTCCCACCGAAGTCAGGCTCACCGCGGACCACGTGCCTTACCTCGCCGCCGGGCCCGACCAGGTCGATCGCGGCGACCGCCGAGCTCAGCGGGCCTTGGGCAACGCCCGACCCGTGGGTGCCCGTCGCGAGCGCCCCCGCGACGGAGATGTGCGGCAGCGAGGGAAGGTTGTGGAGGGCGAGACCACACTCCTCCAGCGCCACCGCCAGCTCGCCGTAGCGAGTGCCGGCCGACACGGTCGCCTGGGCGGCGTCCTCGTCGATGCTGAGCTCCGCGGGGAGGCTGTCGAGCGACACCAGGACGCCCTCGGTGTCGCCGATCCCGTTGAAGGACCGGCGGGAGCCGAGTGCGCGGACGCGGCGACTGCCGGCCACCAGCTCCTGGAGCTCCTCGAGCGATCCCGGCCGCTGGATCGACGCCGCCTCGTAGCGGTAGTTCCCCGCCCAGTTCCGCTCGTCCACGACGGAAACCTACCGGCAGGGCGTGTAGTGCAAAGGGAGTCGGGTAGGACCACGAGATCGCCCGGTCGGGACGCAGACCCGCCCGCAGACGACGCGACGTCCCGGGCGGGTGACACCACCGAAGACACCACGGAGGACACCATGGCCGTGACCACGTTTCAGGACCTGCCCATGGCCGACCGCGACCGCAAGTGGGACGGCGACGCCGCAGACACCCGGGTACGGAAGTTCACCAAGGCGCAGGACGAGCCGAACAAGGCCTACCAGGAGGCGCACGTCTGGTACGACGCCGACGCCAAGGACAACTTCACCGGCTACAAGCTGCTCATCGCCGACGTCGTGGACGGCAAGCTCGTGGCCGTGCCCCGAGCCGTCATGGCGGCGGCCGCGGTGGTCCAGGGCTCCCGCGGCGGGGTCGACCTGCCGGACTCGGACGTGCCCCGGGTCAAGGGCCACCTGGCCCGCTACTACAAGAAGATGGGCGACACGCCACCCTGGGAGGACTGAGCCAGACCGACGGTCCGCAGGCCCAACGCGGGGTATGCCGGGAGGTGACCTCCCGGCATACCCCTCGCTCGCCTGTAGCCGCGATCAGCCGGCCTGGGCCTCCTCGGTGTCCTCGGTGTCCTCCCCCGCCTTCTCCGACACCTCCGCCTCCTCGGGCTCCTCGGCCGCTTCGTCGGACTTCTTGATGGCCGAGATCTCGAACTCCAGCGAGATGCGCTCGGACACGAGGACCCCGCCGGAGTCGAGCGGCATGTTCCACTCCAGGCCGAAGTCGCGGCGGTTGATCCGGCGGGTGCCCTCGAAGCCGGCACGGAGCTGGCCGAAGGCGTCCTTCTCGACACCGATCAGCTCGAGCGGGATGACCACCTGCCGGGTCACGTCACGGATGGTGAGCTCGCCGGACACCATGTAGGCACGCTCCTCGACCTCCTCGACACTCGTGCTGGTGAACACGATCTCCGGCCACTTCTCCACGTCGAAGAAGTCGGGGCTGCGCAGGTGGTCGTCGCGCTGCTGGTTGCGGGTGTCGACGCTCGCCGCCTTGAGCCGCACCTCGACAGTGGACTTCGTCATGTCGTCGAGGTCGGCGTGGAAGCGGCCGTCGACCTCGTTGAACGAGCCGCGGACCGTGGTCACCATCGCGTGGCGGGCCGAGAAGCCGATCCGGGTGTGAGCCGGGTCGAAATCCCAGTCCCCGTTGAGGTCTAGCCCGGGCGTGGTCATGGTGGGTCCTTCCAATCAACATTCACAGTCGACCGTGAGTCTTCCACCGTTGTGCGGAAACGACGATTCCTGCCCCAGCCTGCCGGGGGCAGCCAGAGGCGTGCGGGGTCAGCCGCCCGCAGGCGCGAGCATCGCCGCCATAGCGGCGAGGGCTTCAGGGACCGCCCGGTAGAAAACCCAGGTGCCGCGCCGCTCACTGGTCAGCAGGCCGGCCTCCCGCAGCTTCCGGAGGTGGTGGCTCACCGTGGGCTGGGACACGCCGACGTCCGGGATGTCGCACACACAGACCTCGTCGCGCTCGGAGGCGATGCTGGAGAACAGCCGCAGCCGGACCGGGTCGCCCAGGGCCTTGAACATCGCGGACATCGTCGACGCGGCGACCTCGGACAGGGGCGCCTCCGTTACCGGAGCACAACACGGAAGCGAGGCCACCGGGACGACGGGGAGGGCGACGGGAAGGACGGCGCGTGGACGGCGCTGGGTCCCGGCTTGGTTCGACATCTGTCTATCTTGACATTCATCGATATAACGGTGCAAGATGCGCCGCATAGACAAACGTCGAATCAACCGATGACCGTCGAGGAGATCCCATGACGCCGACCGCCCCTTCGTCCGTTCCTTCGTCCCCCGCTCTGTCCGCAGCGCTGTCCGCAGCTGTGTCCCCCGCCCCGACTCGGCCCGGGCCTGACCGCTCCCGGCTGCCGGTGGTGGTGATCGGCGCAGGGCCGATCGGCCTGGCCGCGGCCGCCCACCTCCTCGAGCGGGGTCTGGAGCCCGTGGTGCTCGAGCGGGGGCCGAGCGCCGGGAGCGCGGTGAGGTCCTGGGGGCACGTGCGGCTGTTCTCCGCATGGTCCGAGCTGGTCGACCCAGCCGCCCGGCGGGTCCTCGAGCCCACCGGCTGGGTCCACCCGGACGCCAACGAGTACCCGCTCGGCCGCGACTGGGTCGAGCGGTACCTGGAGCCGCTGGCAGCGGTGCTGGGTGAGCGAATTCGATACAACGCCACGGTCATCGGTGCTTCACGGCGGGGCAGGGACGTGATGGTCGACTCCGGACGAGCCGACCAGCCGCTCACCGTCCACATGCAGCGTGCCGACGGGTCCCGCGAGCGGATGGCCGCCCGTGGCCTGGTGGATGCCTCCGGCACGTACCGCAGTCCCAGCCCGCTGGGCAGCGACGGCTACCCTGCCGCAGGAGAGGCCGCACACGCCGAGCGGATCTCCCACCGCATACCGGACCTCACACAGGACCAGGAGCGCGGGCTGTATGCCGGCCAGCTCACCGCCGTGGTGGGCTCGGGCCACTCCGCCCTCACCGCGCTGGTAGCCCTGGCCGAGCTCGCGCGCGAGGCTCCGGGCACCCGGGCGGTCTGGGTGCTGCGGCGCGGCGCCGTCGGCAACACGTTCGGCGGGGGCGAAGCCGACCAGCTGCCGGCCCGGGGCGCCCTGGGCCTTCGGGCGAAGGCCGCCATCGCGGCCGGCGACATCGACGTCATCCGCGGCTTCAGGACCGCCGAGGTCCAGACCCACGATGGGCGCCTGGTGTTGGTAGCGGACGACGGCCGTCGCCTGGAGGGGATCGACCGGGTGGTGGGCCTGACCGGATTCCGGCCGGACCACACCATCACGAGCGAGCTGCGGCTGAACCTCGACCCGCGGCTCGGCGCCCCGGTCAAGCTGGCGCCGCTCATCGACCCGAACATCCACTCCTGCGGCACCGTCTACCCGCACGGCGCCGCGGAGCTGGCGCACGAGGAGCAGGACGTGTTCGTCGTCGGGATGAAGAGCTACGGCCGGGCGCCGACGTTCCTGGCGATGACCGGCTACGAGCAGGTGCGCTCGGTTGCCGCCGCGCTGGCCGGGGACCTCGAGTCCGCGGCCCGGGTCGAGCTCACCCTGCCCGAGACCGGGGTCTGTGGCGGGGCCGGGCTCTTCGACAGCGCCGAGAGCAGCGCCGAGAGCCAGGCGGCCGGCTCCGGCGGCTGCTGCGGCGGCCCCGGAGTGCTCCAGATCGGCACCGGCATCCCCGTCGCGGTTGCCTCCTCGTGCTGAGGCAGGCAACCGAGCGCCAGAGGGGTTCAGGTTGTCGTGGGGAGGTCGAACTTGTCGAGCAGCTTCTCGATACGCCGTCGGATCTCGTCACGGATCGGACGTACCGCCTCGATCCCCTTGCCGGCCGGGTCGTCCAGCTCCCAGTCCTCGTAGCGCTTGCCGGGGAAGATCGGGCAGGTGTCGCCGCACCCCATCGTGATCACCACGTCGGACTGCTTCACCGCGTCGACGGTGAGGACCTTGGGCACCTCAGCGGCGATGTCGATGCCCTCCTCGGCCATCGCCGCGACCGCCGACGGGTTGACCTGGTCGGCCGGCTCGGAGCCGGCCGACCGCACCTCCACGGCCCCGCCGGACAGGTGGGCCAGGTAGGCGGCTGCCATCTGCGAGCGCCCGGCATTGTGGACGCAGACGAACAGGACGCTGGGCTTGTCGGACATCAGGGCCTCTCGAGGATGGGTTCACGCGGGTCGGCCAGCTGGGTCAGTGCCGGGTTGGCCTCCGCCCGGACAGCCGGGAAGACGGCCGTGGCGAGAACGGCGCCCACACCCGCGCCGATCAGCTGGGCGAGGACAAAGCCCGGAATGCTTCCGGGAGCGATCCCCGCATAGGTGTCGGACGCCGCCCTCGCGAGCGTGACGGCAGGGTTGGCGAACGACGTCGAGGCGGTGAAGAAGTAGGCGGCCCCGATCCACAGGGGAACGAGCACCCCGCCCAGGTGGCTCCGTCCCGATCGGGTGAGGCAGCCGATGACGAAGAGCAGTCCCGCGGTCGCGACGACCTCCCCCAGCCACACGCCGCCCCCGGACCGGGCCTGGCTGGAGGCGTGCCATGGGGGGAGCTGGTACATGACGTTGGCCAAGGCGACCCCCGCCATTCCGCCCACGACCTGGGCCACGGCATACAGACTGGCCTCGGCCGGCGCCATCTCCCGGCGCAGCGCCGCCACCAGCGAGACCGCAGGGTTGAAGTGGGCTCCCGACACCGGGCCGAGGGTCCAGATGAGGACGGTCAGCGCCGCCACGGTCGCCACGGCGTTGATCAACAGCTCGAGGCCTCCGTCTCGAGTCAGCCCGGACGCCATCACCCCCGAGCCGACGACCGCGGCCACCAGTCCCCCGGTGCCCACGAGCTCCGCGAGCGCTCGGCGTGCGAGGTGGGACATGTCGCTCCCTCCCGCTCCGGAGAGCGGCATCGACTGCGGTCTATGCAGACAGTGGCAGCGCGGATCGTTCCCTGTCAATATGGACGTCTGTCGATATGCCCGGGGAGGACTTATGACGAAAGCGGTGGCCCAACCGCCGACCGGGGCGCTCACCGAGCCGCCGGCAGGGCGCCTGCTCGAGGTCGTCCCGCTGCCGTCACGGTGCGGTGGCGCGCTCTTGTCGCCGCTGACCCGGGATCGCGCCGAGGATCTCGCCGGCCTGCTCAAAGCGGTCTCCGACCCGGTCCGGCTGCAGCTCTTGAGCCTCATCGTGAGCGCCTCGCCGCAAGAGGCGTGCGTGTGTGATCTGACCGCGGTGGTCGGGCTCAGCCAGCCCACCGTGAGCCACCATCTCAAGGTGCTCGCCGACGCGGGCTTGCTGACCCGAGAGCGCCGCGGCTCGTGGGCGTGGTTCGCGATCGTGCCGGAGCGCCTCGCCGACATCGCCTCGATCTTCCAGCCACCCGACGCCCGGGTCGTACGCCGTTAGCCCGCCCTCCAACCGGCCGTGGCCGGAAGGGAGACCAACGCTCCCCCAGCCAGACTCAGCCGCGGAGCTTGAGGCGCACGTTCGGGAGCTCCGGCGCGGGCAGGGTGAACGCCCAGTCCTCGGGGAACGCACCGAACTGCCGCTTCCGCGCGGCCCCGGCCTCACTCCCGGCCTCACTCCCAGACCCACTCTCGACTGCACCCACGACCCGACTGTCCCCGCTGCGCTCGAGCTGCCAGCGGTCCCGGAAAGCCGTGATCTCCTCCTGGGTTCGGCCGACGAAGTTCCACCACATCAGGATCTGCTCCCCGAGCGGCTCGCCGCCCAGCACCAGCACCCGCGCCGGACCGGTGCCGGTGGCCTGGAGCCTGAGCGTGGCGTGTCCCGGCGCCTGGTAGACCAGCTGGCTCGGCGTCGCGGCGATTCCTGCAGCCGACACCTCTCCGGTGTCGACCAGCACTCCGTGCTCGAACTCCGCGTCGACCTCGAGGTCGAGCACCTGGCCCGGCCGGAGCGTGACCTCGGCTCCGAGGAGCCGGCTGAACGTCACGACCGGCGAGGTGTCGCCGCACAACGACCCCAGGAACACCAGCACGCGAGCACCGTCGACGTCGATCGGCGCAGGTGTGTAGTGCTCGAATGCCGGCGCGGTGAACCGGTGCCGCTCAGGCAGTGCCACCCACAGCTGCGCACCGTGGAGCACGGTCGTCTCTGGGGTCGAGTACTCGGAGTGGGCGATGCCCGAGCCGGCGGTCATCAGGTTCATCTGACCGGGCCGGACCCGCTCGCGGGTGCCGATGCTGTCGAGGTGGTCGACCTCGCCTGTGAACAGCCACGACACGGTCTGGAGTCCGGTGTGCGGATGCCCGGGAACCTCCATGCCGCCGGTCTGGGCGACGTCGTCCGGGCCGTAGTGGTCGAGGAAGCACCACGCGCCGATCAGCGACTGCGCCCGCTGGGGGAGGGTCCGCCGCACGGTCATCGCCCTGGTGCCGCCCAGCGGCACGTCGCGCGGCTCGAGGAGCCGCCCGCGCGCCTCGGGCGGCTCGGGTCGCGCGTGGCTCTCGCACTCCAACGGCTGCGGGGCGGTCTCCTGGTTGCTCACCGTTGGATCGTACGGTCGCGTCCACCCACCGGCGAGGTGCGACGAGGTGCCGTTTGCCGGCGAGCCGACCCCCGGCATACGGCCAGCTGGTCTTGGGCTCGACGGGCGCGCCGACCCTCCCCCTGACCTACCGTGGTCAGGTGACCTACGACGTGGACCCACGCGTGGATGCCTACATCGACGGCCTGCCGGACTGGCAGCAGGAGATCTGCCGCGAGGTACGGGATCTCGCGCACGGCGCCGATCCCGAAGTCGTGGAGACGATCAAGCGCTCGGTGCAGCCCTACTTCGTGCTCCAGGGGAACATCTGCGCCCTCCTCGCCACCCGAGACCACGTCAACGTGTTCCTGTACGACGGCGGGATCGTGCCCGATCCCGAGGGCATCATCACCGGCGGCCACGACAACCAGACCGCGCGCACCGTGGCGGTCTACGAGGGCGAGACGCTGAACGCACCCGCGCTGTCGGCGATGTTCCGGCAGATCATCGCCAACAACCGCGCGGGCGGCTGGCGCAAGATCAAGGCCGGCCGGCAGCCGAGGTAGCCCGACCTAGCCCGAGGTAGCCCAACCTTATGACTGGACGACCGCACCGCACGCGAGGAGAGCGTCCACCTCCGCGCGCGTGAAACCGTGGGAGCAGAGGTATGCCGTGGTGTCGGCACCGACGGCGGGCTCGGCCGTGGGCTCGCGGCCTGGGGTGTCCGAGAAGCGCGGTGCGACGCGCGGTACCGGGTGGCCGTCCAGCTCGGCGAAGGTGCCGCGGGCGGCGAGGTGCGGGTGGTGCGGGGCCTCGGCGAGGCTGAGGACCGGGGCCACACAGGCGTCGGTGCCCTCGAAGGCGGCGGCCCACTGGTCACGGGTGCGGGTGGCAAAGGCTTTCGCGATGGCCTCCCGGTGGCTCGGCCAGGCACGCAGGTCGTACTGCGGCTCCTCGAGCGAGAGCCCGAGGCCGTCGAGGAGGGCGGAGTAGAACTGCGGCTCGAGGGCTCCGACGGCCACGAACTTGCCGTCGGCGCACTCGTAGGTGTCATAGAACGGTGCGCCGCCGTCGATCAGGTTGGCCTTTCGCTCGTCCTGCCAGAGCCCCGCGTTGAACATCCCGTAGACCATCGTGACCAGGGAAGCGGCCCCGTCGACCATCGCCGCGTCGACCACCTGCCCGCGCCCGGTCCGGGTGCGGGCGTGGAGGGCGGCCAGCACGCCCATGACGAGGTAGAGGCTCCCGCCGCCGAAGTCGGCGAGCACGTTGACCGGCGGCACCGGCCGCTCGCGCTCCCCGACGAGGTGCAGCGCACCGGTGACCGCGGCATACGTGATGTCGTGTCCCACTCGCTGCGCCCACGGGCCGTCCTGCCCCCAGCCCGTCATCCGGCCGTAGACCAGCCGGGGATTGCGCTCCAGGCACTCCCGGGGGCCCAGGCCGAGGCGCTCGGTGACGCCGGGCCGCAGTCCTTCGACGAGGACGTCAGCAGCGTCGACGAGGCGCTGCACGACGGCGATCCCCTCGGCGGACTTCAGGTCGACGGCCACGTTGGGCCGCGAGCGGTTCAGCCCGATGCCACTCGCGCCCAGGGCGCTCGCCCCGCCGGGGCGCTCGATGCGCACCACGTCGGCTCCCAGCTCCGCGAGCAGGAGCGCGGCGAACGGCGCCGGGCCGATCCCCGCCAGCTCGACGACCCGGACCCCCTCCAGCGGCCCGCTCAACCGACACCGCCGGGCGTGAGCTCGCGCAGTCCGGGAACCACCTGCTCGGCGAAGGTCCGCAGGAACCGCTCCTGGTCGTCGCCGGGGCCGTGGAACACCAGGTGGTCGAAGCCGAGGTCGGTGTAGAACCGCACCGCCTCGACGACCTCCCCGGGGTCAGCGGAGACGATCCACCGCTTGGCCACCTGCTCGATCGGCAGCTCGTCGGCCGCCCGCTCCATCTCCTGAGGGCTGTGGATGGAGTGCTTCTGCTCGGCAGACAGGGACAGGGGCGCCCAGAACCGGGTGTTCTCCAGTGCCTGGTCCGCATCGGGGTCCCACGAGAGCTTGATCTCGATCATCCGGTCGATCGGCTCTCCGGCCCGGCTACCCTTCCCGCGCCCCTCGGCCACTGCAGGGATCAGCTGGTCGGCATAGAGCTCCCGGCCCTTGCCCGAGGTGCAGATGAAGCCGTCGCCCACCCGGCCGGCATACCGGGCCACCAGCGGTCCGCCGGCGGCGACGTACACAGGGACCGGGCGCTCCGGGCGGTCGTAGATGCGGGCGTCCTCGGTGTGGAAGTACTCGCCCTCGAAGGTGACGCTCTCCTCGGTCCACAGCCGGCGCATCAAGGTCACGGCCTCGCGCAGGCGGGCGAACCGCACCCTGAACTCCGGCCAGCTCCCCTCGTCGACCGAGCCCACGGCGACCTCGTTGAGCGCCTCGCCGGTGCCCACTCCGAGGAGCACGCGGCCAGGGGCCAGGCAGCCGAGCGTCGCAAAGGTCTGCGCCACGACTGCCGGGTTGTAGCGGAAGGTGGGGGTCATGACCGAGGTGCCCAGGAGGACGCGCTCGGTGCGCGCCGCGACGTAGGCCAGCCAGGCCAGGGAGTTCGGGGCATGGCCGCCCGTGAGCCGCCAGGGCTGGAAGTGGTCGGAGATGGTCACGCTGTCGAGCCCCACCTCCTCGGCGAGGAGGGCATACTCCGCGAGCTGCTCGGGGGCGAACTGCTCTGCCGACGCCTTGTAGCCGATCTTCACCGACTCTGTCACGACACCGCCACCTCCGCGCTCGGGCCTGCCCGCGACCGCCAGTGGGCCACGGGCACTTCGCCCCATCATTGCCTGACCGCCGCCGGGGTGGTCCATCGGGCTGAGGCGCGGTCAGCCTCGGGCAGACGTCCGGCGGTGCCCTGCGGCGGTGCCCTGGGGCGGGGCCTTGGGGCGGGGCCTCCCGCGGGCCTGGGCGGGGCCAAGGCAAGGACTTGGCCCAGGCGCCAGACACGTCAGGCGGTGCGCCGACCGGCCAGCCAGGTGCCCCTGATCGCCACGTCGGGCAGCTCGTGGGGGGCCACCGCCCTCGGGTCGGCCCCGAGCCAGACCAGGTCGGCCCGGGCCCCCGGGCGGATCTGCCCCCAGCGATCCTCGTCGAACGCCTGGTACGCCACGCCAGCCGTGTAGGCGTGGACCGCCTCCGCCACCCTGAGTCGCTCGTGTGGCAACCAGCCGGCCCCGGGTCGCGATCCCGGCACCTCGCGCTTGACCGCCACCGCGATCCCCGCCCGCGGGTCGGCCGAGCTGACCGGCCAGTCGGAGCCGAACGACACGTGGCCAGAGCGCAGGAGCGAGGCGATCGGGTACTGGAGGGCCGAGCGCGCCGGGCCGAGCCTCGGCTCGGTGAGTGTGGTCATCAGCTCGTCCCGGCAGGCCCACAGCGGCTCGAAATTGGCGACCACACCCAGCTCGGCGAAGCGGGGCAGGTCCCGAGGGTGGACCAGCTGCGCGTGGGCGATGACCGGGCGGCGGTCGCGGGCGCCGTTCCCGTGCGCTGCGGCCTCGACTGCGTCGAGCGCCGCGTGCACCCCGGCATCGCCGATGGCATGGATGTGGACCTGCAGCCCCAGCGCGTCGGCCGCCACGACGGCCTGGGTGAGGTCCTCCCAAGCCCAGTTCGGCAGGCCTTTCGAGTGCGGGCAGTCGTCGTAGGGCTCGAGGAGCGCCGCCGTGCCCGCCTCGATCACGCCGTCGGCGAAGAGCTTGACGGTGTGGGCGGTGACCAGCCCGCGACCGTGGTCCGCCACTCGGTCGCGCTGCGCTGCAGCGGTCTCGAGGTCGGCCACCCACGAGGCGGTCGAGAGCAGCAGGGCGAGGTTGCCGCGCACGGTGAGGCGCCCGGTCGCCGCCGCCGCCAGCCAGGTGTCCACGGACTCGACGTCGGCCCAGGCGTCCTGGACCCACGTGACGCCCAGGCGGGCATACGTGACGGCCGCTTCGAGCAGCGAGTCGACGAGCACCTGTGGCGCGATGGGAGGGGCAACCGCCGCCACCGGCGACCAGGCGCCCCATTCCCTCAGGGTTCCCGCGACGGTGCCGTCGTGACGCCGGACGACCTCGCCGTCAGGCGGCTGTGGTGTCGCGTCCGTGAGACCGGCGAGCTCGAGCGCCCGGGTGTTGACCCACGCCGTGTGGTAGTCGCTGGCGCGCAGCCAGACCGGCCGGTCGGTGACGGCGGCATCGAGCCACCGGGCGTCGAAGACGCCACCAGGTGCCAGCGTCGGGTCGTAGCCGTCGCCGCGGATCCACGACTCGTCCGGGTGCTCGTCGGCCCAGCGGGCAACCGCGCGCACCACGCCTTCGACCGACCTCTCGTGCCGGATCGGCGCGAGCCGCTCTGCCAGCCCGCCGAAGATCGGATGGGCGTGACCGTCGCCGAAGGCGGGCAGGAGGGCGCCGCCCTTGAGGTCCACGACCTCGGTTGCGCGGTCGGCCAGCGCCTCGGCCTCGGCGCCGACCGCCAGTACCAGCCCGCCGCCCACGGCAACCGCGCCCGGGGCGGGTGTCCCAGCCTCGGCGGCCCAGATCGTGCCGCCGCGGAAGAGGAGGTCGACCGGCGGTTCAGCTGGGGCCACGGGTAGGTCTCCCTGGTTCTGGTCGGGCTCCTGACGGCATCAGTGTCGAGGAGCAGCAGCAGTCGCGCGCACCGGGGGTTGCCGGGATGGCGGCAGTCGCCGCGCCACTGGCCATGGTGAAGGAGAGGTATGCCGTGAGCACCCGGCATACCTCTCCCTCACCACGGTGCCCGAAGTCTCGGGCGAACCGGCGATGCTGCGGATGGACGGGCCGTGCGGCGGCGCCTAGCGTTCGAGGCGTCATGCTGAGCGAAGGAGAAGCCATGGGGACTCCGCCCTCCCCCGACACGGCCCACAGCGGGCGCAGCCGGACGCCTGCCGCCGTCGCCCGCTCGGCACTGGCCGTCGTGCTTGCCCAGACGGTCTACGTCGGGTTCTGGGCGGCTGCCGCCCCGGGCTCGTTCGCGCGGAGCTTCCCCGGATGGGGACTGAGCTGGATCGCCCGGTCGGAGCCGGTGGACCCGCATTTCGTGACGGACGTGGGGCTCCTGCACCTCGCCCTGCTCGTGATGGCGGTGGAGGCGTGGAGGAGGCGCGTGCCGCTCCAGGCCCTCGGCCTGGCCTGGAGCGTGTATGCCGTGCCGCACCTGGCCTACCACGTCGCTCACACGACGGGCCTCAGTCGGGTCGACATCGCGACCAGCCTGAGCGCCCTCGCCATCTCGGCCGCGGCCGGCTTGGTGCTCATCATTGCTGGCTCGGGGCAGGCGACTGCGCGTCCGTGACCCGCGGTGGTGACCTCCTGTCGCTGCCCCGGATTCGATGGCCGGCTCTCCTTGCGACGCGTAGCCTCGCTCGGATGGAACTGAGCCGACAGATGCGAAGAGTGGTGTCGGAGCAGCGACTTGGATTCGTCGCCACCGTCAGCCCCGAGGGCCGCCCGGCGCTCTCACCCAAGGGGACGACCCGACCGTGGGGCACGAGCCAGCTGGTCTTCCTCCACCTGAGCTCGCATGCCACGGTGGGCAACCTGAGGCGGAACCCCGCAGTCGTGGTCAACGTGGTCGACCCGATCCGGCGACGGGGGTGGAGATTCACCGGACGGGGGCGCGTTGTCGACGGCGGGCCCGAGCTCGCAGCGGTTCTGGGCGACTTCGAGCGCCAAGGCTCGGCTTCGGCCGCGCGCGCTCTCGCAGCCGTGGTGGTCGACGTGGATGCAGCCGACGAGCTGGTGTCACCCGCGTACGCCGACGCCACTGAGGAGGAGATCACCCGACGGTGGCTGGCCCACCATCACCGACTCGCCCAAGGGATCCCGGACGAGGAGCCGCATGCGAGCCAAGAGCCGGGTCGGGACGACGAGCGGCGTCCTGACGAAGAGCGAGACCTGCTCATGGGGTTCCTCCGACGACAGCGGGAAACCCTCGCCTGGAAGTGCTCGGAGCTGAGCGACGCCGCCCTGCGCACCGACTCGGTCGCGGCCTCGAGCCTGAGCCTGATGGGCATCGTCCGTCACCTGACCGACGTGGAGCGCTCCTGGGTGCGGCGCACCCTGGCCGGCGAGGACGCACCACGGATCTACTACTCCGACACCTCCGACTGGGACCGTCAGTTCACCGAGCTCCATGACGTCATTTGGGCCGACACCCGCCGGGCCTGGGAGTCGGAGGTCCGCGCCTGCGACGAGGTCATCGCCCGGCGCCAGCTCGACGACGCCGGCACCCGGGACGGGCGGGTCTACACACTGCGATGGGTTCTGGTCCACCTCATCGAGGAGTACGCCCGGCACAACGGGCATGCCGACCTGATCCGGGAGTCCCTTGACGGGCGGGTCGGCGAGTGGCCGCCAGCGAACCCGTCCTGACCTGTTCAGGGGCCAGCTGTTCAGGGCCAGCTGTTCAGGGGCCACCGTTCAGGGGCCGCGGTGCGAGCTACCGGTCCGCACCTCCCATGACGGGGTCGAGCGAGCCGATGGCGACGATGACATCGGCCAAAGGCGCTCCTTCGCACATGGCGCTCAGGGCTTGGAGGTTGTTGAAGGAGGGGTCCCGGAAATGGGCCCGGTAGGGGCGGGTCCCACCGTCGGAGACCACATGGCAGCCCAGCTCCCCCTTGGCCGACTCCACCGCCACATACGCCTGCCCCGCCGGCACCCGGAACCCCTCG
>DASSJT010000181.1:0-3468 GCA_035691065.1 Dermatophilaceae bacterium | reverse complement strand
CCCGGGGCGTGGCGCAGCGCGTTCGTGACCGACTCGGCCGCGACGTAGAAGGCGGTGACCTCGACCGTCTCGTCGTACCGACCCTGCGGCAGCGCACCGACGGTGACCAGCGGCCCGCTCCGCCGGGCGAGGTCGGCCAGGGCTGCCCCCAAGCCGTGACGGGAGAGCCCGGCTGGGTGGATGCCCCGGGCCAGCCGCCGCAGCTCGTCGGCGCTCTCCGACAGCTCCGCGACCGCGGTGTCGAGGAGGGCCGCCGCGTGGTCGGGATCGGACGGCAGGGCCGACCGGGCGCGACCGAGCAGCAGGGCCAGGCTGACCAGACGCTGCTGAACCCCGTCGTGGAGATTCCGCTCGAGTCGTCGGCGGGCCCCGTCCCCGGCGCTCACCACACGCCTGCGAGATGCCATCAGGTCCCGTTCCGCACGGCGGCGCTCGGTCAGGTCGCGGATGTGGCCAGCGAACGTGGGCCGGCCGTCGACGACCGCCTCGGTGATCGTGAGCTCTACCGGGAGCTCCATGCCGTCGCGGCGCAGGCCCGCGAGCTCGACCCGGGTCCCGAGGATGGAGGTCTGACCCGTCTCCAGGTGGTTGCGCCAAGCCGCGCGGTGCCGGTCGCGCAGGTGGGCCGGGATGATCAGGTCAGCGAAGTCCCGGCCGACCGCCTCGGCCTGCGTCCAGCCGAACATTGCCGTCGCCGCGGGGTTGAACTCGAGGATCCTGCCATCGGCCCCGGCAACGACGACCGCGTCCAGCGCCGAGTCCACCGTGGCGCGGAGCAGGGCCTCGCCGGATCGCGCACGCAGCTCCTCACGGGCCCGTGACATGTGCGATCCCAGGCGGTGGCCCAAGGAGGCCAGGGTGGCCAGCAGCGTGGGGTCGGGGTCGAGTAAGCGGTCGATGAACAGCTCGATCACCCCGTCGAGCCGCCCCGTGGTGTCGCCCACAACCGGGAAGGCCAGCGCCGAACGCAGGCCGATGGTCTGCGCGAACGGCGCCCGTGGGAACTGCTCCGCGTCGTCGACGTCGTGGATCCACAGGGCACGGCCGGCAACCCACACCTTCCCGGGGAGTCCCTCGCCGGGGCCGAACGTGAACTGTCGGCTCCACGTCGCGAAGTCGCGGTAGTGGTCGGAGCCCGGTGCGCCCTCGAGGTGCCAGCTCGCGGCCTGGCGCAGGCCGCCGCCCGTCCAGGTCCAGACCGACGCCAGGGGCCAGCCGAGAGCGGTGCCGATGGCGGCGAGGATCCCCGGCATGGCCATGACCGGGTCGGGCTCGCGGGCCAGGAGGTCGTCCACCGCGTGCTCGAGGCGGAGCAGCAGGGCTGCGTCGACCGGTGTACGGCTCACGATCGCCCCCCGTCAGGCCATCCGGCAACCGCCGCGCAGCGGCCGCCGTTGGCCTAGATTACGGGCTGTGCGAGCGCTTCGTCTCGTGGTTGCCGACGACACCCTCGTGGTGCGTGAGGGAGTGCGCGCCCTGCTGTCCGACGAGCCGGACTTCGAGGTGGTCGCTGCCGCCTCCGACTACGACTCGCTCCTGGCGGCCGTCGACGAGCACGACCCCGAGGTCGTGGTGACCGATGTGTGCATGCCGCCCACGCGCACCGACGAGGGCATCCGGGCGGCCCGGGCGTTTCGCTCCTCGCATCCGCGCACCGGGGTCGTGGTCCTCAGCCAGTACGACGACCCCGCCTTCGCCACGGGGCTGCTCGATGAGGGGGTCGCCGGACGCGCCTACCTGCTGAAGGACCGCGTCGGCGAGCCCGGGCAGCTGGTCGCCGCTGTTCGGGCGGTCGCGGAGGGCGGCTCGGTGATCGACCCGCGCGTGGTCGAGGTCATGATCGGCTCGACCCGCCGCAAGGGACCGCTGGACCTGCTGACACCCCGCGAGCGGGAGGTGCTCGCGCTCATGGCCACCGGCGCGAACAACCAGGCGATCGCCGACCGGCTCGTGGTCACGGTGCGCGCGGTCGAGCGCCACATCAACGCGATCTTCGCCAAGCTGGGACTCACCGAGGAGAACGACTACCACCGCCGGGTCAGGGCGGTCTTGCTCCACCTGTCGTCGTGACCCGCTGAGGGCCGCTCGCCGGAGGCCGCCGCTGGAACTCGGACGGCGGCGCGCCACCGACATCTAGAGCCAGCGGGGCTCGTCTCCTCCCAACGGTCCGCCGAACCTCACGAACTCGGCCGGCCGGTCGTCGATCCGGAACGCTGGTCGCGGGTGCGTGACCTGCCCTGAGGGCGTCTGGGAGGTCTGGAGCAGGTCGTCTGCTGCGCCCACCGGCCGGCCCTCACCCTTCCGGCTGGCTCGCAGCAGCCAGTGCGCGGTGCGGGCCAGGTGCGCCGAGACGCGCCAGGTGCCGCCCAGCTGCGCCCGCTGCCGCAGGGCGGCGCAGATGCCTGCCGCCACCAGGTAGCCGGTGGCGTGGTCGAGTGCCTGTGCCGGTAGCGCGCCCGGCCGCTCCCCGTCGGCCGACTCGACCATCGAGATGCCCGTGGCAGCCTGGACGATGCTGTCGAAGCCGCGGCGCCCGCCCCAGGGCCCCGACGGCGTCCATGCGCTCAGGCTCGCCTGAACCAGGTGCGGATGGCGCTCGGCGAGCGCGTCAGGATCGAGTCCGAATGCCGTCAGCGCACCCGGGCGGTAGCCGCTGAGGAGGACGTCGGCCCGGGACAGCAGCTCCTCGAACCGCCCGCGGTCCACTGCCGCGGTGAGGTCGAGCAGCGTGGACCGCTTGGGCCCGCTGGTGTCGATGTGCTGCCACGGGATCTCGGGGAGGCGCGGTGAGTCGACCCGCAGCACATCGCAGCCGAGGTGCGCAAGGGTGCGCGATGCCACGGGCCCGGCGATGACCCGGGTCAGGTCGAGCACTCGCGGGCGCTCGGGCAGCGGGCGCCCGGGCGCCTCGCTCGTCCCCTCGCTCGTCCCCTCGCCAGCCTCCTCGCCTGTCGCCTCGCAGGCGAGCAGCGGGTGGGTGTCGACCGCCGCTGCCGGCCCGCCCGCGAACCACTCTGCGGAGGTCCGAACCCGGACCGCCAGACCGCCGGCCTCGGTGACGAGGTCCTCGACCTCCTGGGCCGTCCTCTCCCGGAGCGCAGCCGCAGCAACCTCCCTGGTGGCGTCGTCGGACAACCGCAGCACGCCCTCCAGAGCCGCACGATGGTGGGGATAGTTGCCGTGGGTGCGCACCCAACCGTCAGCGGTCTGGAAGAACCCCGACAGGGGCGCAAACGCCTCCGGCCGGCGTCCGTCGATCGTGGTGTACCGCTCGCTGCTGAAGGCGACCGCCACCTGGCGCGCGGAGACCCGGGAGCGGGCTCCCCGGCATACCGCCAGTCCGGCGAGCGCCGCGGCGGCGACGGACCCCACCGCCAGCTCGCCGACCGGGAGCCGCGAGGGCAGCCAGTCGCCCTCCCCGACCTCGACGAGCGCGTCGTCGGGAAGCCCGAGCGCGGGCAGGACCTC
>DASSJT010000180.1:0-2734 GCA_035691065.1 Dermatophilaceae bacterium | reverse complement strand
GGTCGTGCGTCTCGCGGCTCCGCTCGACCTGCCGCTGAACGTGCCGGGGGTCGGCCCCTCATCGGTCGTGTCCGGTGACGCCGCCTCCGAGGTGCTGGTCACCGACTGAGCGACAGAGAACCTCACGGGACCGCTGTGCCTGTTCGGTGCGGCGCGCCGAAGGTCTTGAGGACGTGTTCGAGCGTCGAGGCGAGCAGCTCGTGTGTCGCCTCCCGGGTCGCCTCGCCGCGCAGCCAGCGTCGCGTCGCGGCCCGGTTGAGACCGGTCCAACACGTCAGCGCGTGGCGCAGACGGGGGGAGTCCTCGGCGATGTCGGCGTGGAAGGCCGCGATCTGCACGACGGCTCGGCGCACCAGATCGGCGACCACGCGCCGTACGTCGGGGTCGGCGATGTCCTCACCGGGTGCGATCGTGCCCAGATAGAGCGTCGCGTTCGCCTCGGTCCAGTCCAGCCATCGTGACACCGAGTCGGCCACGCGTGCCCGGGCGCTGCGTCCCAGGGGCGCCCTCAGGTCGTCCTCGCGGCCGGCAGCGACCCGCTCCAGCAACGCCAGGTAGACCTCCTTGCGCCCCCCGAAGTAGTGGTGCACGAGCCCGCGCGCGACACCGGCGGACTTCGCGATGTGCTCGACCGTGACCTCCTCGTACCCGCGCTCGGCGAGCAACGCGTTGGCGACGTCGAGGAGCTGGTCGCGCCGCTCGTCGGCGTTCAGGCGCTTGTACTTCGGCGGTGTGCTCATGCCGCCACCCTACGGTTTTGGCACTCCGTCAACAAGTCTGTTAGCATTTTGTCAACAAGGACCGGACGAAGCTACCGAGTCCCGTCGCAGAAGGTGGCCTGCAGATGGCGTCGGACGACGACTACGAGGGCGCCCGCCTCCGCGGGCTGGCGGACGGGGAGCACATCAGGCTCGCGATGCGGTGGCTCGAGGCGGTCAAGGACCTGTCGGACGCCGAGCTCACCCCCGAGATGCGCGGGTACCGCGACGGCCTGCGGGAGGGGCTGGGCATGTGAGTGGCCGCGGCATCCCTACCGGATCACGGACCACCCCTGCTCCATCGTCACAGCAGCGCACCCCGAGAAGGAGATTCCCCGGATGACCACCATCGACGAGACCTGCCCGGGCTGCGGGGGCCGCTTGGGCCACCCGGACCCGCCGCTGGAGGACGCGGCGAGCCCGGAGGGGGCCTCGGAGCTCGCGCAGCGGGTGCACGAGGACGTGGCCGCTCCGACGTGCACCAGCCGCTGGGTGTCGAAGCGGACCGGGCCGGGGATGACCACCTCGCGGTGCATCCCGCTGGACGCGCCGTGCCCCGAGGGCTGGGCCGAGGGCGGCGTCTTCTGACGCCCTAGGCGCGAAGCCGCGCGTTGACGGTGTCGGGGGAGAACTCCCGGTCCACGACCAGACGCGTCAACCCGGCCACAGCGGCGTCCTCGCCGAGGCTGCCCAGATGCAGGGCCATGTGTCTCGTCGCCCGCGGGAGCGCGATGCGGTAGAGGGTCTCGCGCATGCCGGCGAGCAGCGGGGCCGAGGCCAGTGCCCCGCCCACCAGCACCACCTCGGGGTTCAACAGGCACACCACGGTGGCCAGCACCTCCCCGATGCGCTTGCCGGCCGCCCGGGTCAGGCGCGCGGCGTCGGGCTCGCCGGCCTGCAGCAGCGCGCGTACGTCGCGTCCCGAGGCAGCCTCGAAGCCGAGCGACCGCAGCTCCGCGGCAACCGCGCGGCCGCTGGCCACGGCCGCCAGGCAGCCCTGCATGCCGCACTCGCACAGCGCCTCGGAGCGGGGCGACACCCGCACGTGCCCGATGTCGCCGGCGCCGCCGTCCACGCCGGTGTAGGAGCGTCCGCCGATCACGATGCCGGTACCGATGCCCGTCGAGACCTTGACCAGGCACAACGACGCCACGTGGGTGTTCCCGGCGGCGTACTCGCCCATGGCGGCGGCGTCCGCGTCGTTCGCCGTCAGCACCGGGACGCCGGGAAGCGCGGGCTGCAGGTGCTCGGCCACCGGGTAGGCATCCCAGCCGGGGAGCATCGGCGGCTGGCTGGGCCGGCCCGAGACCGGGTCCACCGGGGCCGGGAGGCTCAGGCCCAGCCCGCACAGGTCGTCCGGTTCGAGGTCCCGCTTGCCGAGGACGGCGCCCATCGCGACGACGATCTGGTCGAGCACCTCGGAGGGGCCGGCGCTGACGGGCACGTCGATCGAGTCCTCGACCAGGACCGCTCCGCCCAGGTCGGTCACGGCGATCCGGGTGTGCGTGGTGTCGATGGCGACCACGAGCACGTGGGACTGGGAGGTGTTGAAGGCCAGGCTGCGGCGGCGCCGACCACCGGTGGACTCACTGGTCTCGCCCTCGACGATCATTCCCTCCGCGAGCAGCGCGTCGAGGCGCTGGCTGATGGTCACGCGGGACAGCCCGGTCGCCTCGAGCACGTCGCCCCGCGTGGTGGCCCGTCCGTGGCGGATCAGGTCGAGGACGTCGCCGGGTCCAGAAGGCACGGCACCTGCTCCTTCCTCCCTGGGCACTGCCCGAGGTACGCCCGCCGACGGGCTTGAGCATAACGAACACACCACTAATGGTTGACATCTTTACGTTAAAGGTCGAGATTCAGACAAAAGTGGATTTCTGCCCTGGAGGCCTCATGTTCACTCGATCCCGACGTCGCACCATCGCAGGCGCAGCGCTCACGACCGCCGTGCTCGCCGCGCTCACCTCGTGCGGCGGGGG
>DASSJT010000179.1:0-11168 GCA_035691065.1 Dermatophilaceae bacterium | reverse complement strand
GGCACCACCGGTTCGCCGTGACCCCCGCCCAGCGCGACCGCTGGCTCACGCACATGATGGCGGCGGTCGACACCCTGGGTCTGCCCCCGGCCCACGACCTCGTCCTGCGCGACTATCTCGAGCGGGCTGCACACTCCCTGGTCAACCAGTTCGACGACTGAGCGGATCGACCACCCTCGCCGGCTGCGGCGACCGCTGACCCGGTCGACCACCCTCGGCGGCCGTGGCGACTGCCGCGCGCTGACGGCCTCCCGGCATACCCTGCAATTCTTTGCTCGCATAGCAAGATTTTGCAGAATGGCTTGGACCCGACCACCCGCACGAGAGAGCATGGATGCCCGTGACTGACGTTCTCCAGACTTCCCTTGTCCACCCGGCCCACGGACCCGGCGCCGAATGGTGGCGCCAGGCGGTGATCTACCAGATCTACCCCCGGTCCTGGGCGGACAGCAACGGTGATGGCATCGGCGACCTTCCCGCGGTCACCGAGCGCCTCGGCTACCTGAAGGCCCTCGGCGTCGACGCGATCTGGTTCTCCCCGTTCTTCACCTCCCCGCAGGCAGATGCCGGCTACGACGTCGCCGACTACCGCGACATCGACCCGCTGTTCGGCGACCTCGCGGCTGCCGACCGCATGGTCGAGCGGGCCCACCAGCTGGGGCTCAAGGTGGTCGTGGACCTCGTGCCCAACCACTCCTCCGATGAACACCCGTGGTTCCAGGCCGCCCTCGCCGCCGGACCGGGCAGCCCCGAGCGGGAGCGGTACCTGTTCCGCGACGGCCGCGGTGCCGACGGCAGCGAGCCCCCGAACGACTGGCGCTCGGTGTTCGGCGGCACCGCGTGGACCCGCGTCACCGAGGCCGACGGATCCCCCGGCCAGTGGTACCTCCACCTGTTCGACTCCAAGCAGCCGGACTTCAACTGGTCCAACCCGCAGGTGCGCGAGGAGTTCCTCTCGGTCCTGCGCTTCTGGCTCGACCGGGGAGTCGACGGCTTCCGCGTCGACGTCGCACACGGCCTCGTCAAGCGCGACGGGCTCCCGGACTGGTCCAAGGAGCAGGAGCTGATCCCCGAGCGGCCCACCGGCGCTGCGCCGATGTGGGACCAGGACGGCGTGCACGACATCTACCGCGAGTGGCGTGCGGTGCTGGACTCCTATGGCAAGCCCGATCGCATGATGTGCGCCGAGGCGTGGGTCAAGCCGACCGAGCGCCTCGTCCGCTACGTGCGCGAGGACGAGTTCAACCAGGCGTTCAACTTTGACTTCCTCGACTGCCCGTGGGAGGCGGAGCGCCTGCGCGAGGTGATCGAGGCGTCGTTGCGCTCTGCGGACGGCGTCGGCGCGCCCAGCACCTGGGTGCTGTCCAACCACGACGTGGTCCGCCACGCCTCCCGCCTGGGCCTGCCCGTCGGCGACCGACGGCCCAACGGCATCGGGGTCGACGACCCCCAGCCGGACCGCGAGCTCGGGCTGAAGCGGGCCCGAGCCGCCACGGCGCTGATGCTGGCCCTCCCGGGCAGCGCCTACCTCTACCAGGGCGAAGAGCTCGGGCTGCCCGACTCCACGGAGGTGCCCCACCACTACCGCCAGGACCCGACCTTCCACCGCACCTCGGGCACCGAGCTCGGCCGCGACGGCTGTCGAATCCCGTTCCCCTGGAAGAAGGACGCCCCGGCGTTCGGGTTCGGCCCGAGCGCCGAGACCTGGCTGCCCCAGCCGGCCATCTACGGCGAGTATGCCGTCGACCAGCAGGAAGGTGTGGAGGGCTCCACCCTGGAGCTGTACCGCAGCCTCCTGTCCTCGCGCCGGGCGCTGGGCCTGGGCCTTGGCGACCTCGACTGGCTCAAGGAGTACCCCGGCGACGTCGTGGCCTTCCGCAACGCGGGACCGCTCGGATCGGCCGACGAGACGGCGACCGTGGTGGTTGCCAACCTCGGGTCGGAGCCAGTGCCGTTGCCGGCCGGCGCCAGGGTTCTGGTCGCCTCGGGTCCGCTCACCGACGAAGGCCTGATTCCCACTGACACCACGGTCTGGGCTCACGTCGACTGAGCCGGCGTCGTAGCGTGGTCCTGTGCGGGCCGCGGACTTCGCCTACCTCGACGCCACCACCCCGGTCGGGCTGGCCCACCGGGGTGGGGCGGGGTACCCGCCCAACCGCGGGCTGGAGAACTCCCTGCCCGCCTTCCGCAACGCCGTCGCCATGGGCTACCGGTACCTCGAGACCGATGTCCACGCCACTGCCGACGGGCACGTCCTGGCGTTCCACGACTCGCGGCTGGACCGGGTCAGCGATGGCACCGGGCTGATCGCCGAGCAGCCGCTGGCCACCGTCCGTGAGGCCCGCATCAACGGCATCGAGGCGATACCGCTGCTCTCGCAGCTCTTCGAGGAGTTCCCCCAGGCCCGCATCAACATCGACGTGAAGTCCTCGGGCGCGATCGAGCCCCTGGTTCGCACGATCTGGGAGCACGACGCGGCTGACCGGGTCTGCCTGGCGTCGTTCTCGGAGCGGCGGCTGCGCCGGGTTCGCCGCCTGCTGGGGCCAGGCGTGGCCACCGCGGCCGGAAGCGTCGGCGTCGCGGCGATGCGGTTCGGCCCCTGGCTGCTGCACCGGCTCATGGCGACGCCGGCGCCAGTGCTGCAGGTCCCCGCGAGCCACCGCGTCGGTCCGCGTGACGTGCCCCTGGTCACCGAGCGGCTGGTCGAGCGCGCCCACCGCCTGGGCAAGCACGTGCATGTCTGGACGATCGACGACGCCGACGAGATGCGCCGGCTCTTCGACCTGGGGGTCGACGGCATCGTGACCGACAGGATCGACACCCTCCGCGATGTGCTCGCCGAGCGCGGCCGGCCCCTCGAGCGACCGGCGGCCTGACTCAGCGGATCAGCACGTGCCCGGCCGCCGTCGTGAGCCGGGTCCACCGGCCGTGTTCAAAGACCGTCACCTCGCTGCCGGGCACGAGGAAACCCAGGGCGTATGCCGCGAACGCGCCGCCCGAGGCGAAGGCGGGTGCCGTCGTGGTCAGCGATCGCCAGGTGAGCGCCCGCAGGGCGGTCACCGCATGCCCGCCCGACCCTTGCGGCGCTCCCTCGGCGACGGCGGCGATGCCTTCCCGGGCTGCGGCTGCCACGTCCTCGCTGGAGACGACCCCCACACGCTCCCATCCCGAGCGCGGCGGCGACAGTGCCGCCCAAGGAACCCGCACGCGGGTGGGTGGCACCGGCAGGGCGCGGGCAGCGGCATCCCGCGCCACCCGGTCGGTGATGGCACCCAGCGGAACCGTCACGTCGACGGTGGCCGGCTCCGCGAGCGCCACCACCCGCAGGCCGAGCACGGTTCCCTCCCCCATCAGGCCAGATCCGGGCAGGACGCAGACGTAGGCCGCCAAGGCGGTCCCGGCGGACTGGAGCCGCATGGCGCCGGACTCGTCCACGGACTTGGCCCGCACGGCATACCTGCCGAGGTCGACCAGCTCCCGGTGGTCGGGGAAGAGCAGCTCGTTCATCTCGGTCTGCTCGTTCATCGCCGGCGCCACCGGAACCCGACGGGGTCGCCCTCGTGCCGTTTCAGGACGTCGCGCTCGTCGGGAGCCATGCGCCGCGGCGCCTCCGAGCCGAAGCTGTACAGGACCAGGGTGGTCTCGGCTCGCGCGTAGACGGTGCTGCCCACTGAGTCGGGGTCCCGCACCTCGTAGGCGAGGTCGAAGGTGGCCCCGCTGATCCGGGTGGCCCACATGTCGACGCTGATCGGCGCGTGGCGGAACGTGAGCGGGGCGAGGTACTCGATCTCGTGACGGACCACGAGCACGCCCTCGTCAACCAGGGCGCGGTCCTGCCCGAACCACTCCCTGAACCCGATGACGCGAGCGTCCTCGAGCAGCCGGAGGAACTGCACGTTGTTGACGTGCCCATAGGCGTCCATGTCACTCCAGCGCAAGGGCACGTCGACGCGGTAGTGGGCCCCGGTGGGCATCGAGTCAGGGGAGACGTCGGCGGAGGGCATGTGGACATCTTGGCAGCGGTGTCCGCGGCCCGGCATACCGTGTCGGGCATGAGCTCTCCCCTCGCGGCAGGCGACGTGGTCCGGGCAGACGACGTTGCAGAGGCTGCGGCCGCCGCCCTGCGCCGCCTCGTGGGTCACCCCGAGGCCCGCTTCCGCGATGGCCAGTGGGAGGCTGTCGAGGCACTTGTCGAGGCGCGGCAGCGGGTCCTGGTGGTGCAGCGCACGGGCTGGGGCAAGTCGGCCGTCTACTTCGTGGCCACGACGCTGCGCCGGGCCCAGGGAGCCGGGCCCACGGTCATCATCTCGCCGCTGCTGGCGCTCATGCGCGACCAGATCGCTGCGGCACGGCGGGCCGGCATCCGAGCCGTGACCATGAACTCGGCCAACGCCGAGGAGTGGGGCGAGGTGAGCGCTGCCCTGGCTCGTGACCAGGTCGACGTGCTCCTGGTCAGCCCGGAGCGGCTCAACAACCCGCGCTTCCGTGACGAGCAGCTGCCCGACCTCGCCCGTCGATGCGGGCTGCTGGTCATCGACGAGGCCCATTGCATCAGCGACTGGGGGCACGACTTCCGTCCCGACTACAGGCGCATCCGCGACCTGCTGACCGCGTTGCCGCAGGGCACGCCGGTGCTCGCGACCACTGCCACGGCCAACGCCCGCGTCGTCTCTGACGTCGTCGAGCAGCTGGGCGTCGGCGGACACGAGGTGAGCACGCTCAGGGGCGGGCTGGCGCGCGACTCCCTGCGGCTGGGGGTGCTCCCCCTGACCTCACCGGAGCAGCGGCTGGCCTGGCTGGTGGCCCACCTGGGCGGTCTCAGCGGGAGCGGGATCATCTACACCCTCACCGTCTCCGGCGCCGAGGACGTCGCCGCCGCGTTGCAGGAAGCCGGGCACGACGTCCGTCCCTACACGGGGCGCACCGACCCTGCCGAGCGCGAGGAGCTCGAGCGGTCACTGCGCGACAACCAGGTCAAGGCGTTGGTTGCCACGAGTGCGCTCGGCATGGGGTTCGACAAGCCCGACCTCGGCTTCGTTCTCCACCTCGGTGCACCATCCTCACCGGTTGCCTACTACCAGCAGGTGGGTCGTGCCGGGCGGGCCACCGAGCGAGCCGACGTCCTGCTGCTTCCCGGCCCGGAGGACCGCGACATCTGGGCCTACTTCGCCTCGGCCTCGATGCCGCGGCAGGAGCAGGCCGATGCGGTGCTGACCGCGCTCGCGGGCTCGTCCCGTCCGCTTTCGACCCCGGCGCTGGAGTCCATCGTCGACATCCGCCGCACCCGGCTGGAGCTCCTGCTGAAGGTCCTCGACGTCGACGGCGCGGTGGCCCGCGTCAGCGGCGGATGGACGGCGACCGGCGTGCCGTGGACCTACGATGCCGAGCGCTACGCGCGGGTGTCCGCCGCTCGGGCGCACGAGCAGTCGCTGATGCTCCGCTACGAGACCGGCGACACCTGCCGCATGGCGTTCCTCCAGGAGTCTCTCGACGACCCAACCGCAGCGCCGTGCGGTCGGTGCGACGCGTGTGCTGGTCCCTGGTTCCCCACCGACATCCCCGCAGCTGCGGTCACCACCGCCCGGGGCCGACTGGAGCGGGCCGGCAGTGACGTCGAGCCGCGGGTCCAGTGGCCCACCGGCATGGAGCGGCTTGGCGTGCCGGTGCGAGGAAAGATTCCGGCCGACGCCGCGCTGCTGCCCGGGCGCGCCCTCGCGCGGCTCAGCGACCTGGGCTGGGGCCAGGCCCTCCGGAGGCTGCTCCGCGACGATGCTCCGGCTGCCCCGGAGGTGCTGCGCGCCTGCGTTGGCGTGCTCGCCCAGTGGGGCTGGGCCGACCGCCCGACCGGCGTGGTGGCGATCCCGTCCCGGCGACACCCGCAGCTGGTGAGCTCGGTGGCCCAGGGGCTGGCCGAGATCGGGCGGCTGCCGTTTCTGGGATGGCTCGACCTGGTCGATGGTGGCCCGGTCGGGGAGCCGGGCGGCAACAGCGCCTTCCGACTGGCCGGAGTCTGGGGCCGGATCGAGGCCGGCGACGCCCTCGCCAAGACCCTAGGCCGTGACGGCGGCCCCGTCCTGCTCGTCGACGACCGGGTGAGCAGTCGCTGGACGATGACCGTCGCGGGCCAGGCGCTTCGTCGCGCGGGCGCTGACGCCGTCCTGCCGTTCGCCCTCGCGATCGACGGCTGAGGTCGGGTGCGGCAGCGCCACCGTGAGGATGGGAAGGAAGAACTGCACCACCGGCCCGATCATCAGCGCGTAGAGCAGCGTCCCGATGCCGACCGTGCCGCCCAGCAGCCACCCCACGACCAGGACAGTCAGCTCGAGGCTGGTCCGCACCAGCCGCACGCTGCGACCGGTGCGCCGCACGAGCCCGGTCATCAGCCCGTCCCGCGGCCCCGGTCCGAACTGGCTTCCGATGTACATCGCCCCGGCCAGACCATTGCCGACGATGCCGCCGAGCAACAAGGCCCACCGGGCGAGGGGTGCCGACGGCGCCTCCAGGATGGCCAGGGTGGCATCCGTCGCGAGGCCGATGACCACCACGTTGAGCAGGGTGCCCAGCCCTGGCCACTGCCGCAGCGGCACCCACAGCAGCAGCACGATGGCCCCCACGATGATCACGATGGTGCCGAACGACAGCCCGGTGTGCTCCACGATGCCGGCGTGGAAGACGTCCCACGGGTCGAGTCCCAGCCCCGAACGGAGCATCATGGCCATGGATGCGCCGTAGAGCGTGAGCCCCACGAGCAGCTGCACGAGCCGCCTGGGCCGGCGACCGGCATACCACTGCTCCATCGACGTCATGGGAACGAGCTCCGAGCGAGACATGTCGCCCATCATCAACGTCAGGTGGACTGTTTTCCAATAGCCAATCGTGGCAAAGTGGCCTTATGACGTCGAGATCGATCTCCGCTGCGCGGCTCGTGGAGCTGCTCGGCTCGTCCACCTCGGCAGGCCCGGCATACCGGGGCATCGCCGACGGGCTGCGGCTCCTCATCGCCGACGGGCAGGTACCCGCGGGAACCCGGCTGCCCAGCGAGCGCGAGCTGACTGCCGCCCTGGGGGTCAGCCGGACGACGGTCACCCGCGCCTACGCAACGCTGCGGGAGTCCGGGTATGCCGGTGCGCGGCAGGGATCCGGCACGGTGGCGACCCTGCCTTCGGCCTCGGGTCGCCGGCACGGGACCCCGCTGCTGCCCACCCACCGAGACGCCGACGGCTCGATCAACCTCACGTGCGCGGCCCTCGCTGCCCCCCACGGCACGGCGCTCGCCTACGAAGCGGCCGCGGCGGCGCTCCCGGCCTACCTGGACGGCACCGGCTACCACGCCCTGGGCCTGGAGGAGCTGCGCGAGCGCATCGCCGATCGCTACTCGGCTCGAGGGCTGCCGACGACGCCAGACCAGGTGATGGTGACGGCCGGCGCGCTCGGGGCGCTCGCCGCGACGCTGCGGGCGCTGCTGGCGCCCGGCGACCGCGTTCTCATGGAGAGCCCGACCTATCCGAATGCCATCGCGGCCGTGCGCAGCTCGGGCGCCCGGCCGGTCGCGCTGCCGGTCGACCCTTCAGGTTGGGCGACCGGCACCCTCGAGGCCGCCTTGCGCCAGACCTCGCCGCGCGCCGCCTACCTCATGCCGGACTTCCAGAACCCGACCGGCGCCCTCATGCCCGACGACCAGCGCCAGCGGGTCGGCGCCGCCCTGGGCCGCTCGCACACCATCACCATCATCGATGAGACCCTCGTCGACCTTCCCGGGCCAGACGCACCGCTCCCGCCTCCGCGGCCCCTTGCCGCCACGGCGCCGGGCGCCATCACGCTGGGGAGCACCAGCAAGGCGTTCTGGGGCGGTCTGCGGGTCGGCTGGCTGCGCGCGCCGCTCGACGTCATGCCCGTCCTGACCGAGGCCCGGCTGACCCTGGACCTGGGCGCGCCGATCCTCGAGCAGCTGGTGCTCGTCCGGCTGCTGGAGGACCAGGAGTCGATCCTGCGGGAGCGCCGCAACCATCTCGCAACGTCGCGGGACGCCCTCGCCGACGCCCTTGGCACGCTGCTGCCCTCCTGGCGGTTCAGCATGCCCGCTGGCGGCCTCAGCCTCTGGGTGCAGCTGCCGGAGCCGATGTCGACCGCCCTGACGATCGCAGCCGAGCGGCACGACGTCCTCCTCGCACCCGGGCCGCAGTTCGCGGTCGAGGGCGGGCTCGAGCGCTGGATCCGGTTGCCGTACACCGGTTCCCCCGAGGTCCTGCGAGATGCCGTCAGCCGTCTGGAGCTCGCCACACGCGAGCTGGGCACGGGGTTCAGTGGGCGTCGGCGATCCCTGGCTCCCCTGATCGCCTGAGGTCTTGTCCGAGCCCCGGGTGGGAGGTCAAGAGGCCTTGCCGGGTGGCGGCTCGCCGCCGACCGGAAGCGCCGGGTCGGCCGGGCGCCGATGAGGGTGCTTGTACTGGAACACCAGGGCGCGACACAACCCGAGCAGGGCCAGGTTGACGAAGACGCTGAGGTAGCCGGCGAACTGGCTCTCGAGCAACCGGAAGAACTGCACGACCAGCAGCTCGAGGAGCAGCGCGGCCTCGATCAGCTGCAAGGCACTCAGCCGGGCGCCACGGTGCCACTGGCCGAGCCCCAGTCCGCTGACCAGGGCGGCGACGAGGGCGGACACGAGGTAGGCCACCTGGCGGCCAGCCGGCTCCCGGACCACGGTCACTGCTGGGCCGATCATGGCCCAGAGCACGAAGCCGACGAGGACGAAGGCTCCCCAGCGCTGCACGAGTGCGGTGCTCGGCAGGGCCAAGATCTTGGCACGCAGCCAGGCGTAGAGCCGGGACACCCACGACCGCGCGATCGGCTGCGCAGGCAGCCGCACGAGGGTGTCCAGCAGCGGTCCGGCAAGCGGCTCGGCGGGGTCTGCTGCCGCCGCCAGAGCGACTGCCCGGCGGCGCTCGTCCTCGTCGAGGTCGTGGGCGGCCGACTCCTTGAGCATCTCGACGGCGTTGACGACCAGCTCCTTGTCGGACAGCGGCTGGCGCTGCACGGCGAAGGCGACGAGAAGGTACATGACCACGAAGGTGGCGTAGATGATCGCGGCGACCGGTGCGAAGAAGTAGTCGTTGTTGCCGGTCACGAACTTGCCGACCTCGTCGATGAACAGGCCGAAGCCCACGCCGGCCAGGATGGTGGCGACCTCCTTCGCTTTGCGGCTGAGGAACATCATGAAGACCAGCTGGGCCACGAGCATGAGCAGGCCGCCCCACAGCAGGTGGGCGAAGTGCAGTCCACCGCCACCGAGCTGCGGGTACCCGGTCAGCGTCAGGAAGAGCCGGGTGCCGGTGATCGAGACCACCGCGCAGACGACGAACAGCTCGAACCGGTCGGCACCCTCCAGGTCGCGGACCGGGAAGTGACGGCGCACCCTGCCCGGCGGGGCGACCCGCCTGCCCGGGTAACCTGCCCAGCCGAGCGGGCCGACCTCGCGGTCGTCGGCCTCCCCCGAAGCCTTCATCTCGTGATCGTGCCACAGCTGCGGGGGTTCTGGAGCAGCACTGGCTAGGGTCTCCCCGTGACGTCCGACCAGTCGAGCACCCCCCAGCCCGACCCGCAGCCCGACCCGCCGAGCGACCCGCTGCCCGACCCGCTGAGCGACCCGCAGCCCGACCCGCTGAGCGACCCGCAGCCCGACCCGCTCAGCGACCTGCTCCGTGTCCTGGCCCTCGAGGAGCTGGGCAGCGCCCGGATCAGCGTCGACGGCCTGACCGGCCCAGAGGCCGCTTCCATCAGCGAGTCTGCCGCCACCGTCTTCCTCGGTGCCAGCCAGCGAATGCCCCACGGCCGTGTCTTCGGTGGACAGGTCCTGGCGCAGTGCGTGATCGCGGCCGGCCGCACCGTCCAGGCGGTGGGCGCTTCGGACGCCCCCCGTCTGATCCACTCCCTGCACGGCTACTTCATGCGGCCCGGCGACGACAGCCAGCCGATCCGGTTCGCGGTCGAGCGCATGCGCGACGGCCGCTCCTTCTCCACCCGACGGGTCCACGCCATCCAGAACGGCCTGCCGATCCTGTCGATGATCACCTCCTTCCAGCAGCCCGCGGGCGGGCTCGACCACCAGGAGCCCATGCCGGACGTGCCCGAGCCGAGCAGCCTCGCCTCGCTCACCGACGTGATGAGCCGGATCGACCACCCCCGCGCCCAGCACGTCGCGCGCCGCCCGATCGAGCACCGCCACGTCGAGGGGCACCTGTTCCTGGGTCCGGCCTCGCATCGCGTGGCCGAGCAGAGCGTGTGGCTGCGGGCCGTGGGAACCCTCCCTGACGACCCGCTGATCCATGCCGCGGTGCTCGCGTATGCCTCCGACTACACCCTGCTCGAGCCGGTGATCCGCCAGCACGGCCTGGCCTGGAGCGACCCACGGCTCCGGGTGGCCAGCCTCGACCACGCCATGTGGTTCCACCGGACCGTCAAGGTCGACGACTGGATCCTCTACACCCAGAACTCGCCGTCAGCCTCCGGTGGGCGAGGGCTCAGTGTCGGCCGGATGTTCGCCCACGACGGCACGCTGGTGGCCACCGTCGCCCAGGAGGGCATGCTTCGCATCAAGGAGCCTGCCGACGGCTGAGTCGCCCCTCAGATCGGCTGCGGGCGGGGGACGTGGGCGGCCCAGAACTGCCGAACCAGCCGAGCCGTTTCCCGAGGTGACTCCAGAGGCGCCAGGTAAGCGGCATCGGACATGACGGCGCAGGTTCCATGGGGCAGCAGCAGGCTCGCCGCTCTCGCCTGCTGTCGAGTCCAGCCCTTGTGCCCGTCACCGGTGATGAACAGCGTCGGGGCGCCGATCCGGGGCAGCGTGGCCGCGAGGTCAGGGCGGTGCAGTGAGATGGACACGACGGCATTCCTCAGGCCGGCTCGATCCGAGCCAGCCAGGCAGGACTTCACCAGGCCGACGGCTGGCAGCGCCTTCGCCCTCTGGAGGAGGGCAGGCATAACCTGTGCTGATGCGCCGCCCATCGGGCACCCCGGAGGAAGGGATGCCTTGTCAGGCCGCACCGACCGGCCCCTGCGCGATCCGCACCACCGCGACCGAGTGACCGGTCAGACGTATGCCGTCCGGCTGGCACAGTCGGGTCGCCTCGCCCCACACGAGCACGAGCTCCTCCGGCGGGGCATCCAAGGCG
>DASSJT010000178.1:0-4554 GCA_035691065.1 Dermatophilaceae bacterium | reverse complement strand
GTCCACGACCAGTTCGCGGGCCTCGGCGGGGTCCAGCGCCGCCAGGCGGGCGTGGACCCAGTTGTACCTCAGGTCCGCCGCGTCGGGCAGCGAGAACGTGCCCGGGTCGCTGGCCACGAGCGCCTCCCGCTCGACCTTGGGAAAGGCGAAGCCCATGACGGACTCGTCGCGGGAGAAGGCGACGTAGACGATGCGGCCCACGCGGAACTTCCTCCGGCCGCGGACGAAGACCTCGTAGGAGCGCTCCAGCCCGAGCGCGAGGGGGCGGACGTCGTCGACGGTCGCCATGGCCGCCGGCGCCGGTCAGTCCCTGCTGGTCTCGCCGGGCAGCGCGAGCATCTGGTCGAGCGCGACCCGCGCCCAGTGCGCCACGTCTGGGTCGACCCGGATCGGGTTGACGACCCGCCCCTCGACCAGTGACTCCAGCGCCCAGACCAGGTGTGGCAGGTCGATGCGGTTCATCGTCGAGCAGTAGCAGACGTTCTTCTCCAGGAAGGCGATCCGCTGCCGGGGGAACTGCTCGCCCAGGCGGCGCACGAGGTTGAGCTCGGTGCCCACCACCCAGGAGGTGCCGTCGGGCGCCGCGGCGATCGTCTTGATGATCTTCTCGGTCGAGCCGACGTCATCGGCCGCCTCCACGACCTCATGGCGGCACTCGGGGTGGACGATCACCCTGACACCGGGGATCTCGCGCCGGGCCTGCTCGACCGCGTCGAGGGTGAACCGGCCGTGGACCGAGCAGTGCCCCCGCCACAGGATCATCCGCGCATCGCGCAGCTGCCGCGGGGTGAGCCCGCCCAGGGGGAGGTGCGGGTCGTAGACCACGCAGTCGTCCAGGGAGCCGCCGAGGTCGCGAACGTAGGTGTTGCGGCCGAGGTGCTGGTCGGGGAGGAAGAGCACCTTGGTGCCCCCGCCGTGCTGCTCGAGCGCCCAGCGCAGCGCCGTCCTGGCGTTGGAGGACGTGCAGACCGTCCCGCCGTGCCGGCCCGTGAATGCCTTGATCGCCGCCGAGGAGTTCATGTAGGTGACGGGGACGACGTCGCCGATGCCGGCGTCGGCCAGGTCGTCCCACGCGTCCTCGACCTGCGAGATCGCCGCCATGTCTGCCATCGAACACCCCGCCGCCAGGTCGGGCAGGATGACCGTCTGCTCGTCGGAGGTCAGGATCTCGGCGGACTCGGCCATGAAGTGCACGCCGCAGAACACGATGTACGGCGCCTCGGGCCGGGCCGCCGCCTCCTTCGCCAGCTTGAACGAGTCGCCCGTGACGTCGGCGAACTCGATGACCTCATCACGCTGGTAGTGGTGTCCGAGCACGAACACCGAGCCGCCCAGCGCCGCCTTCGCCGCGCGGGCCCGCTCCACGAGGCCAGGATCGGAGGGCGCGGGGAGGTCGCCGGGGCACTCGACGCCACGCTCGGTCGCGAGGTCGCGTCCGTGACCGAGGACCAGCAGGGGGAGCGGCGGCGCAGTGCTCACTCCATGATCGTATGCCGTGTGGTGCGGGTCCGGTGACCGGTGGCCCCCTGGCGGGAGGCACCACCGCGCCAGCCCACCAGCGCCGTCCAGCAAGGCGCACACGTGGGCGGACTGCTCGTCTCCGCGTCCTCTGCCGCGCCGCTCATCTGCAGCCGGCACGCAGCCGGCGTGCAGCCAATCCCCAGCCAGTGGCTCCAGACTCGACGCGTGCGAACGGGACGGCAATGTCACTGACCGGGCCCGGCCTGGTCATCATCCTGGGTATCGCGGCGGCGATCGTGTTCGCCGCCCTGGCCACCGGCTGGCCGCGCAACCGGTCCCGGCGTGGCCGTCCCACCCTGCTACTCGCCATCCAGCGAACCGGCGGCCTGGTCCTCCTCAACGTGCTGGTGCTCGCCGTGGCCGGCGCCCTGCTGAACGACCAGTACTCCTTCTACGTGAGCTGGGCCGACCTGTTCGGAGCCCGCGCGCCGTCCACGGTCTCCAGGCACGGGGCCAGCGCCACGGCGGCCGCCTCGACCAAGGTGGGCGGCGGCTTGGCGGCAATCCTGGGGGCGGGCACGCTTCCGCCCCTGCCCTCGCCCGGTCAGCGCGTGCAGACGTACACCGTTGTCGGCCCCAGGAGTCATCTCACCGGCCAGGTGGCCGTGCTGCTGCCTCAGGGCTACGACCCGCGCAGCGCGCGACGCTACCCGGTGGTCGAGGCGTTCCACGGCGTCCCGGGCACGGTGAACTCGTGGCTGAGCGGCATGCACGCTCAGGCGGCCTTCGACGGCCTGGTCACAGCCCGGCAGCTCGCGCCGTCGATCGTGGTGCTGCCCCAGGTGAACATCCCGTACGGCCTCGACAGCGAGTGCATCGACGGGCCGCCCGGAACGCCACAGACCGAGACCTGGCTCGCGACCGACATCCCCCGGTTCGTCGCCACCCACTTCCGGGTCAGGCTCGACCGGGGCTCCTGGGCAGCGGCAGGGTTCTCCGAGGGTGCCTACTGTGCGGCGCTGGTCGGGATGCACCATCCCGGCGTCTTCGGCGCCGCACTCGCGCTCGGCGGGTACTTCCGGCCGATCTTCTCCCTCGACTACCAGCCGTACACCGCCCGCACCCTCCCCCTGCGGGACAACCTGATCTGGGTCGCTGGCCACCGTCCGCCTGCACTGGCCCTGTGGATCCAGACCAGCCATCAGGACGGGCTTTCCTACCCCTCGACGGCTGCGTTCCTGCGGGCGGTACGGCGCCCGCTGTCGGTCACGACCCTGATCATCAAGACCGGCGGACACCGTGAGTCGCTGTGGGCCACCGAGCTGCCCACGGCGCTGCGCTGGCTTGCGGCCAGCCTGCCGGGCTTCCGGGCCTGACCGTATGAAAGCTCGGCCGCGCACCGGTCCCGAGGTGCCACCATGTGCGAGTGCACGTCGTCATCGCACCCGACAGCTTCACGGGCACCCTGACCGCGGCGCAGGCCGCGGAGGCCATCGCGGCGGGCTGGCGCCAGACGGCACCCCATGACCTCGTGACCCTCCTGCCGCTGTCGGACGGGGGCCCGGGCTTCCTGGACGTGCTCAGCTGGGCGCTGCCCGCCGACCAGGTGGAGACCGTGATGCTCACCGTGGCCGATCCCCTGGGCAGGGAGGTGCCTGCTGCCATCCTCGTGCGCACGGACGGGGGCCGGCGCACGGCATACGTCGAGTCCGCCCAGGCCGCGGGCCTGCACCTGCTGGGGGCCGACGAGCGCAATCCCGGCGTGACCAGCACCTATGGCGTGGGCCAGCTGCTGCGTGCGGCCCTCGCGGAGAGGGCCGACCGCATCGTCGTGGGCCTGGGCGGCTCCGGCACCAACGACGCGGGCGCGGGCATGCTGGCCGCCCTGGGCGCCGGCTCGACGGAGGACCTGGCCCGCGGAGGCCTGGCCCTGGGCGAGGTGTCGGACGACGCGTTGAGCGGTCTGCCGGCGGTGCGGGAGCGGCTGGCGGGCACCGAGATCGTGCTCGCCACCGATGTCGACACCCCGTTGCTGGGGCTCCAGGGTGCCAGCGCCGCCGACTCGCCGCAGAAGGGAGCCTCGCCGGAGCTGGCGCAGGACCTCGAGAAGGCCCTGGGCCGGTTTGCCGAGGTGGCGCGGCGCACGCTGCCGCAGGGGGCCGACCTCCTGACTGGGGACATCCGCCGCCTGGACCGGGAGCCGGGGGCCGGCGCGGCCGGCGGCCTCGGCTACGGACTTCTTCTCCTCGGCGGCCACCGGGTCTCCGGTGTCGGCGAGGTGCTGAAGACCGTCGGACTCCGAGGCCTTGTTGCTGCGGCTGACCTGGTGGTGACCGGCGAGGGGTGCTTCGACTGGCAGAGCCTGCACGGCACGGTCGTGGTCGGGGTGGCTGAGGTGGCGCTGGAGACGGCCACCCCCACGGTGCTCATCGCGGGGCAGGTCACGGTCGGCCGGCGCGAGGCCATGGCGCTCGGGCTGAGCGGCACCTACGCAGTCGCCGACGGCGCTGCCGAGGTGCAGGCCGCCCACGCCGACCCGGTCGGCACGCTCACGGCGCGCGCGGCCCGGGTGGCGGCCACCTGGTCACCCTCGCGCTGATCACGACGTATCCTGAGGACGGCGGGCACCCCAGCCACCCCAGCCGGGAACAAACGCCGACCGGCATCGGTTGGCCGAAGAGACCAGCGGGCGCTGGTCGATCCGGTGCTGGCAAGGCCCGCACACCGTGCACGACCCTCAGCAAAGGAACGCATCACATGAGTGTTCAGGACGAGACGCAGGCCGCCCCGCAGGCCGAGACCGCGGTCGAAGCCGCCCACGGCGTCATCCTCACGGACGTCGCCGCCGGGAAGGTCAAGTCCCTGCTCGAGCAGGAGGGCCGCGACGACCTCCGCCTGCGCGTCGGCGTGCAGCCCGGCGGCTGCTCCGGACTCATCTACCAGCTCTATTTTGACGAGCGCAGCCTCGACGGTGACCTGGTGCGCGACTTCGGCGGCGTCGAGGTCGTGGTCGACCGCATGAGCGCTCCGTACCTCGAGGGCGCGACGATCGACTTCGCCGACACCATCGAGAAGCAGGGCTTCACGATCGAC
>DASSJT010000177.1:0-34872 GCA_035691065.1 Dermatophilaceae bacterium | reverse complement strand
CGGCCTCCCTGCGCCCGAACGCCCCACGGCGGCGTTGGCTCAGACCGCACGAACCGCGCCCCCCAGTCGCACATCAGCTTGCGTACCGGTGTCGCACATCAGGTGGCACAGGACACCGTCGAGCACCCGCCTGCCTAGGCTCAGGTGATGGCTGACGGATCGGCTTCAGATGAGGCTTGACACTTTCTAGGCGCTGCGGCCGGTGTGGCCGTAGGCCTTGAAGCGCCTCACCTCCTGTGTGTTGGTACGGGGGACGACTTTGAGAATCGTCTCGCGGTCGTCCAGCACCCGGAAGAGGGTCTGCTCGACCTCGATGGTGACGGTCTGCCGGGCGTGCTGGATGCCGACCTGGATCCGTTGCCGGCAGACCTGGCAGGCGCCGGTGAGCGACACCCGGCGTTGGACCCGGACCGGCCCGTTCGGGACGATCGGTGGTGGTCCGGCCACGCGGGCGCCCCGGAGCCGGCCCCGGCTCTGGGGCGGGATCGGGGAGGGCAGGGTGCGCCAGAGCTGCCCGTCGACGACGACGTGGATCAGGTGCTCCTCCAGCCGGAGGGTGACCCTACGTCCGGCAAGGGGGGAACCGATCGGGATCAGCCGCCCGGCTAGGCCGACGCATCCAATCGAGGTGACACACCGTTCCAGCTCGACCGCGGCCCCGGCAGCGAGCATGCCCGGCGAGGGCGGCGCCGGAGGCGGGCCCGCGGGGCGGGCGTCACCCTGACGGAGCCGGGCCAGGTCCAGCACGGTGAACCGGGACGGCAGGGTCTTGATCCGCTGCCCGTCCATGCTGACGTGCACGGTGGTGGTGTCGATCCACAACGTGACGCTCCGCCCGGCCAGCGCCGGCCCGAACCAGAACTGCTGCGGGCGCACCATCAGGTTGCCGCAGTCCGGGACCACACGGTCGACCTCCACCGCATCCCCACTGACCAGCCTCACGCTGGCAGGGTCCACACTCGCCGGGAGGGCGCCCGGGTCGGGGCTGGCTGCCGCTGCGGGCTGGGGTTGGGAGTCCGCCGGAGGGGTCAAGGTGGAGCGCCCCGCGGACGAACGACCTTGACCCCGACCAGGACTCCCGGACACTGCACTGGCGGGAGCCAGCCCCTCAGCTATGGCCGTCACGGACGAACCACCCGGTTCGGGTGCCTGGGCCGGCTCTGGTTGCAGCACCGCGGGCAGCCACAGCGGCAACAGCGTCCGCCGCTGCGGGGGCACCGGGGCGAATCTCGAGGCCGGTGTGGCCATGTCCAGCGCCTGGTGCGGCCGCCGGGTGTTGTACTCCAACCGGAACGCGTCGACCATCGCCTGGGCCGCGGCCAGGTCCTCGCAGGGATCCTGGTCCTCCAGCCATTCCCGCTGCAGCGTCTGGTGCCACCGCTCGATCTTCCCGGTCGTGGTCGGGTGCCGGAACGCGGTGAGCAGATGCTCTATCCCGTTCTTGCGACAGATCCGGTCGAACAGCACCTCCGCCGGACGGGGCCGGTTGAACTTTCCGGTGAACTGCTTCCCGTTATCCGTGAGCACCTGCTCCGGGCAGCCGTAGGCCGCCAACGCGGCCACGAACGCGGCGCACACCGCCCGCCCGGTCGCCCGTGGCACCACGGCCGCCAGCACCACGAACCGGGAGTGGTCATCGATGCCGGTGACCAGCTTCAGCTCACGGCCGTCCGCCAGCCACACCTTCCCGGTGATGTCCAGCTGCCACAGCTCCATCGGCGCATCCCGCTGCCACGGCACGAACGAGGACCGCGGCCGACGCCGAGGCCGTCCGTCCACCAGGTGCTCCCGCACCAGCACCCGGTACACCGTGGAACGGGACGGCACCGGGGTAACCCCCCGCTCACCAAGCTCGAACAGCAACCGCCGCGGACCCCACCGCGGATGATCCCGCCGCAACTGGCAGATCACCGCCGCCACCGCAGGATCCAGCTGGAACGGGTGCGACCTCGGCCGGTGCGACCGGTCCGCCAACCCGGCCAAGCCGCCCTGCTGATACCGGCGCACCCAGGTGTGCACCGACTGCCGGGACACCCCGTACCGCTCGGCGACCTCGGCCACCGGCACCAGCGACCCCAGCACCTCCAACACCGCGTGATACCGCTGCTCCACGACGCTCAACTCCAGCAACACAGCCGAGCTCCTCCCCGCGAGTCCTCTCGCTACGGAGCCCAGCCCACGAACCGACTGTCAAGCATCAACTGGAGCCACAGTGTCAACCCTCAACCGGAGTCGGGCACCGTCATCGACCACTGGCTCCGACGACTTTCGTAACAGGCCCTAGTCGTCGGCCGGCTCGGCCTCGCCGGACCGACGCGGGTCGAGGGCCAGCGCGGCGGCGCCCTCCGGAAGTGGGGGAGGCGTTCCGCCCCAAGCGGGGCACAGGTGGCGGAAGTCGCACCAGTCGCAGAGCCTCGACGTGCGGGGGCGCCAGTCGCCGGTGGTGGCCGCCCGCTCGATGGCCTGCCAGACCGCCTTGAGATTGCGCTCGAGGCCCATCAGGTCGGCCTCGTCGGGGGAGTAGCGCACCACCTCGCCATTGCCGAGGTAGACCAGCTGGAGCATGGCCGGGACGACCCCACGGGTGCGCCAGAGGACCAGCGCGTAGAACTTCATCTGGAACAGGGCCTTGCCCTCGAAGGACTCCGCCGGCGACCGGCCCGTCTTGTAGTCGACGACCCGGATGGCGCCGTTGGGGGCGATGTCGAGGCGGTCGACGTATCCGCGGAGCACGAGCCCCTCGAGGTCGGTCTCGACATAGAGCTCCCGCTCCGCCGGCTCCAGGCGGGTGGGGTCCTCGAGGGTGAACCAGGTCTCCAGCAGCGCCCTGGCCTCGGCGTACCAGACCTCCTCCGAGAGGTGCTCGGCGTCATCGATCATCGCGGCCAGCCCCGGCTCGGCCTCGACCAGGGCCGCCCACCGCGGCCGCAGCAGAGCCATCGCCGCGTCGGGCGTGCGCTCGGCGGCCGGCAGCTCGAACAGGTGCTCCAGCACGGCGTGCACCAGGGTGCCGCGCGCCGCTGCGGGGCTCGGCGGGGCCGTCAGCCGGTCGACCGCCCGGAACCGGTAGAGCAGCGGGCACTGCTTGAAGTCGGCGGCCCGGCTGGGCGACAGGGCAGGTGGCATGGTCTGACAATAGAAGGGTCAGCCGACAACGTGGCCCCTTGCCACACCGCCCCGCGCGAACATCACGGGCACCCGCGGGCCGGTTCTTCTCCCGACTCCATTAAGGTCACCGCATGCCCCCCGCAATCCAAGCGCCCGAACGCGCGCCCGGACTTCGTGTTGCCACGATCTCCGGAGTACCCGTCTACGTGGGTGGCAGCTGGGCGGTGCTGGCCCTCCTGATCATCGGCCTCATCGGCCCAGGGCTCGCCCAGGACCGCCCCGACCTGGGCATCCTTGCCTACGGCGTCGCCGCCCTCTACGCCCTCCTGCTCCTGGTGGCCGTCCTCGTGCACGAGGCCGCCCACGCCGGCGCGGCGCGCGCCTTCGGGATGCCGGTCCACCGCGTGGTCGCCGACCTCTGGGGCGGCCACACCGCCTTCGACGCCGCACGGTCCACGCCGAAGACGTCCGCCGTCGTCGCCGTGGTCGGGCCGCTGGCCAACCTGGCTCTCGCCGGGCTGGGCCGGCTCCTGCTCCCCGCATTCCCCACCGGCGTGCCGAACAGCCTCGCGGGCGCCTTTGTCCTGCTCAACGCCGCCTTGGCGCTGTTCAACCTGCTGCCCGGGCTCCCGCTGGACGGCGGCCAGCTGGTCGAGGCGGGGGTCTGGAAGGCCACGGGAAGCCGGGGGAAGGGCCGCGTCGCCGCCGGCTGGTGCGGTCGCGCCGTGACGCTGCTGGTCATCGGGTGGTTCATCCTGCGCCCTCTCGCGCAGGGTGACCAGGTGACCCTGGTCGACCTCGCATGGGCCTTCTTCATCGCGTCCTTCCTGTGGGCCGGCGCCACGTCCGCGATCCGGCACGGCCGGGCGATGCAGGTGATCGGTTCCGTGCGCATCGCCGACGTGCTGCGGCCCGCAGTGGCCATGCCGCCCAGCGCCACGGTGGCCGACGCCCTGGCGCAGCCGTTCCCGCCAGTGGTGCTCGACGAGAGGGGGATCCCGGCCGGGGTCCTGGCCCCGGCAGACGTCGACCGGGTGCCCGTGCCCGACCGAGCCCAGGCCACGGTCGGAAGCGTCTACCGCGCCCAGCCCGACGGGTGGGTTGTCGAGGCCGACCCCTCGGGCAGCATCCTGCCGATCATCGCAGCCCTCCAGCGGCTCGACGTCGGTGTCGTGGCGGTGACCCACCAGGGGCGCCTGGCCGGTGTGGTGACCGCGGCGGACGTCAACGCGGCGGTGGAACACCACTAGCCGGCGGCCCACGAGCCCGAGACACCAGGAACCCGAGACACCACGAGCCGGAGACACCACGAGCCGGAGACACGAGCCGGAGACACGAGCCCGAAACACCGCGTGCCCCGGCACGAACTACACTCCCGCCCCATGACTGCCACTGGTGCCGAGCTGCGCCGGGGCCCCTTCCGCGCCGGTGAGCGGGTCCAGCTCACCGACCCCAAGGGCCGCCTGCACACGATCACACTCCAGCCCGGGCGCCAGTTCCACACCCACCGCGGATACCTCGAGCACGACGCGCTGATCGGCGCCCCTGACGGCTCCACGATCACCAACACCGCCGGGGTCGAGTACCTCGCCCTGCGCCCGCTGCTGTCCGACTACGTGATGTCCATGCCCCGGGGCGCAGCCGTCGTCTACCCCAAGGACGCCGGGCAGATCGTCGCGATGGCGGACATCTTCCCCGGGGCCCACGTGGTGGAGGCCGGCGTGGGCTCGGGGGCCCTTTCCATGTCCCTCCTGCGGGCCGTCGGCGAGCACGGGAGCCTCCACTCCTTCGAGCGCCGGTCCGACTTCGCCGACATCGCGAAGGGCAACGCACGAGCCTTCTTCGGCGCGGACCACCCGGCGTGGACGGTCACCGTGGGTGACCTGGCCGAGGCCCTGCCCCGCGAGGTCCAGCCGGGCTCGGTCGACCGGGTCGTGCTGGACATGCTCGCCCCGTGGGAGTGCCTCGGCGTCGTCGCCGACGCCCTTGCCCCTGGCGGCGTCCTGATCTGCTACGTCGCGACCGCCACCCAGCTCTCCCGGCTGGCCGAGGCCATGCGCGACCACGGCGGCTTCACCGAGCCCACGGCCTGGGAGTCGCTCGTGCGCGGCTGGCACCTGGAGGGCCTTGCGGTCCGCCCGGAGCACCGCATGCACGGCCACACGGGCTTTCTCATCACCACGCGCCGGCTTGCCCCGGGCGTGACGCCCCCGCTGCGCAAGCGCCGGCCGGCCAAGGGCGCCTACGGTGAGGAGGACGGCGGCGCTGGATCCGACCCTTCAGCCATCACCAGTTTCGGGCAGGATGCCGACTTCACCCCCGAGGACATCGGCGAGCGCATCCCATCTGACAAGAAAGTCAGGCGTGTCAAGCGGAGTGTGACCGAAACCGCCGTGAACTCTGCGTAATAGCGGGTTAGGGTCGATTACGGCCGCGCACGCGGACGGTCCCTTCGACGCAAGGAGCCGAGATGACCGACCAACATCGCCCCGCAGACGATCACGCCGACGAGTCCCGCCAGCGGGAGCTGCTCGAGCAGGAAGTGGCAGCGCTCCGCGAGCGCCTCCACCAGGCCCCCGCGCGGTCCCGGGACCTGGAGACCCGCATCCTCCAGCTCCAGTCCAACCTCTCGACCGTCTCCGCCCAGAACGAGCGCCTCGTCCGTACGCTCAAGGAGGCCAGGGAGCAGATCGTCACCCTCAAGTCGGAGGTCGACCGGCTCGCCCAGCCTCCCGCGGCCTACGGCGTGGTCCTGGAGTCCTACGACGACGCCACGGTCGACATCCTCACCGGCGGCCGGAAGATGCACGTCGCGGTCAGCCCCTCCGTCGACCCCTCCGACCTGTCGGTCGGTCGGGAGGTCATGCTCAACGAGGCAATGAACGTCGTGAGTGCCCACGGGTTCGAGCGCACCGGCGAGGTGGTGATGGTCAAGGAGCTGCTCGAGCCCGACCGGGTGCTCGTGGTCGCCCATGCCGACGAGGAGCGGGTATGCCGGCTGGCTGAGTCCCTGGAGGGCGAGCCCATCCGGGTCGGTGACGCGCTCCTGCTGGAGTCGCGCACCAGCTTCGTCTACGAGCGGATCCCGAAGGCCGAGGTGGCCGAGCTCGTCCTCGAGGAGGTGCCCGACATCTCCTACGAGGACATCGGCGGCCTCGCCGGCCAGATCGAGGCGATCCGCGACGCCGTGGAGCTGCCCTACCTGCACCCCGACCTGTTCACCGAGCACAAGCTCAAGCCGCCGAAGGGTGTCCTGCTCTACGGGCCGCCCGGCTGTGGCAAGACGATGATCGCCAAGGCGGTCGCCGCCTCGCTCGCACGCAAGGTCGCCGAGAAGGAGGGCAAACCGCTCGGGAAGTCGTTCTTCCTGAACATCAAGGGCCCCGAGCTGCTCAACAAGTACGTCGGCGAGACCGAGCGGCACATCCGGCTGATCTTCCAGCGTGCGCGCGAGAAGGCCTCCGGGGGCACGCCGGTGGTGGTCTTCTTCGACGAGATGGACAGCCTGTTCCGCACCCGCGGCTCGGGCGTGTCGTCCGACGTCGAGACCACGATCGTGCCCCAGCTGCTGTCCGAGATCGACGGCGTGGAGCGGCTGGAGAACGTCATCGTGATCGGCGCGTCCAACCGTGAGGACATGATCGACCCGGCCATCCTGCGGCCCGGCCGCCTCGACGTGAAGATCAAGATCGAGCGGCCGGACGCCGAGGCATCGCGTGACATCTTCAGCAAGTACCTCACTCCAGACCTGCCCCTGCACGCCGACGACGTCGCCGAGCATGGTGGGTCGATCGAGGAGACCGTCGAGGACATGATCCAGGCGGTGGTCGAGCGCATGTACTCCGAGATCGAGGACAACCGGTTCCTGGAGGTCACCTACGCCAACGGCGACAAGGAGATCCTGTACTTCAAGGACTTCAACTCCGGCGCGATGATCCAGAACATCGTCGACCGGGCCAAGAAGACCGCGATCAAGGAGTTCCTGACCACCGGCCAGCACGGCATCCGGGTCGAGCACCTGCTGCGCAGCTGTGTCGACGAGTTCAAGGAGAACGAGGACCTTCCCAACACCACCAACCCCGACGACTGGGCCCGCATCTCGGGCAAGAAGGGCGAGCGGATCGTCTACATCCGCACGCTGATCTCCGGCAAGTCGGGCTCGGAGCCGGGACGGTCGATCGACAACGTCGCCAACACCGGCCAGTACCTGTAGCCGACCAGCCGCACACCAAGCAAGGGGTATGCCGCGCGCTCACCCGAGCGACCGGCATACCCCTTGGTGTCGCTGAGGTCAGGCGTCGTCGCCGTTGTCCGGCTCCGGCGGGGTCTCCGATCCCTCCCGCTCGTCGCGGTCGGCCCACTCGAGCAGGGGAGCGATGTCGAACACGGCGTCATCGATGCCGGCGTGCAGGTCCCCGAGCCGCGTGAACCGCTCGGGCATGGTGGCGATGGTGAAGTCCTCGGGATCGGCGTCGGGCACCTCCTGCCACGTGATCGGTGCCGAGACGGTGCCCCGTGGGTTGCCACGGACGCTGTAGGCGGCCGCGATGGTGTGGTCGCGGGCGTTCTGGTTGTAGTCGACGAACAGGTCCGTCGGCGCGCGGTCCCGGCGCCACCACGTCGTGGTCACCTCGTCGGGGAGGCGCCGCTCCACCTCCCGGGCAAAGGCCAGGGCGGCCCGGCGCACGACCTTGAACCCGTGCTCGGGCCGGATCCGCACGTAGACGTGCATCCCGCGGCCACCGGACGTCTTCGGCCAGCCCACTGCGCCCAGCTCGTCCAGGATCTCGTGCGACACCTCCGCCGCGCGTCGCACCGTGTCGAAGGGGCACTTCGGCATGGGGTCGAGGTCGATGCGCCACTCGTCCGGCTTCTCGGTGTCGGCGCGGCGGGAGTTCCAGGGGTGGAACTCGACGGTCGACATCTGGACCGCCCAGATCACGCTGGCGAGCTCGGTCACGCACAGCTCGTCGGCGTGCAGGCCGTACCGCGGGAAGTGGAGGCGCACCGTCTCGACCCACGGGGGAGCCCCGGCCGGGAGGCGCTTCTGGTGCACCTTCTGGCCGTCGACCCCCTTGGGGAACCGGTGCAGCATGCAGGGCCGCTCGCGCAGCGCACGGACGATGCCGTCCCCCACCGAGAGGTAGTAGTTGGCGAGGTCGAGCTTGCTCTCGCCGCGCTCGGAGAAGTACACCCGGTCCGGGTTGGAGAGGCGGATGGTGTGGTCCCCGACGTCCAGCTCGACCGCCGGGGCGCTCTTGGCGCTAGCCACTGGCGCCCATCCCCGTCGCAGCGGCGCGCCAGCCGAGCAGCAGCAGGCCGAGCACCGCGGAGGCCACGAGCACGAAGGCCGGCGCCGTGCCCTGCCCGGTGAGGGCACGAAGGACCATGCCCAGACCGACCGCGCCGAGCCATACGGGTATGCCGTGGAGCGGGCTCAGTGGTGGCGTGCGGTAGCGGGACCAGGCGGCGCCCCACCCGAGGGCCGCTCCCGCGACGAAGGGCCACGCGGTGAGGGCGATGCCCAGTGGCGAGACCCCTTCGGCGTGGCTCGCCCGCCCGACGCCGGCGAATACCAGCACTGCAGCGACGTCCAGGGCTGCAGCGCGGGCCACAGCCCTGGAGGAGGGCGGATTGGGCCCTGGTGTGGCCGGGTCGCGTGCCGCGAGGCGCGAGGGGTGCTCGCCCATTCAGTGGGCCCCGTCGAAGAGGGATCCCTGTGGTGGGGCGTGAGTCGGGTCGACTCCGTCGAACAGGATCGACACCGACTCGCCCGCGTGGATGCGCTTGATCGCCTCGGCGAACAGGCCGGCAACCGAGCGGACCTGCAGCGCCGGCCAGCCGGTGGGCGCGGGCACGGTGTCGGTCGTCACGACCTGCGTCACCATGGGGTGGTCCCTCAGCCGCTCGACTGCGCGGCCGGTGAAGAGCCCGTGGGTGCAGGCGACTGCCGCCTCGGTGCAGCCCATCTCCTTGAGCCGGTCGAGCAGCTCGACGATGGATCCGCCGGTGGCGATCTCGTCGTCGAGCACGATGGCCCGGCGCCCGTCGACGTCGCCCACGATCGAGTCGATGACGACCCGGTCGTCGCCGAGCCGCCGCTTGCTGCCGGCAGCCACCGGGAGCCCGAGGAGGCGGGCGAACTGCGTGGCCGTCTTCGCGTTGCCGAGGTCGGGGGAGACGACGATGGAGTTGGCCAGGTCGGTGCCGCGGAAGTGGTCGGCCAGCACGCCGATCGCCGTGAGGTGGTCGACGGGCACGGAGAAGAAGCCGTGGACCTGGGGTGCGTGCAGCGTCATGGTCAGCACCCGGTTTGCGCCGGCGGCGACCAGCATGTCGGCGACCAGGCGGCCGCCGAGGCTGATCCGGCTGGCATCCTTCTTGTCGCTGCGGGCATAGGCGTAGTGGGGGATGACCGCAGTGATCTGGGCTGCCGAGGCCCCCTTGGCGGCGTCGATCATGAGCAGCAGCTCCATGAGCGACTCCTGGGTGGGGGGCACCAGCGGCTGGATCAGGTAGACGTCGCGCTGCCGACAGTTCGCCAACAGCTGCGCCTGCAGGCAGTCGTTGCTGAACCGGGTGGTCTTGCTCGCCGAGAGGGGTACCCCGATGGCGCCGCAGATGCGCGCCGCGAGCTCGGGGTGGGCACTGCCTGTGAAGATCACGATGTCGCGCATCCGGCACCCCTTCGCTAGCTGGTTCCCATGGGTGTTCCCGACCGGGCAGGAGCTCGCACTCCGAGCCTAGCGGGCGTCTCCGGGCGCGCCAGTGCTCGGGTATCCGTCCGGGACCGGCGACGGGCGACGGCAGGGCGCTCACCTAGGCTGACGGCATGACGGTGCGCCGAGTGATGGGGATCGAGACCGAGTACGGCATCTCGGTGCCTGGCGACCCCACCGCCAACCCCATGCTGCTCTCGGGCCATGTGGTCAACGCCTACGCGTCGGCCCAAGGCATCCGGGCCGCGCGCGCATCCTGGGACTACGCCGACGAGGCTCCCCTGCGGGACGCCAGGGGCTTCGAGATGGGCCGCGCCTACGCCGACCCCAGCCAGCTCACCGACGAGGAGGACCCGACCCTGGCCAACGTCGTCCTCACCAACGGCGCCCGGCTCTACGTCGACCACGCGCACCCGGAGTACAGCTCGCCGGAGGTGACCAGCCCGCGTGCGGCGGTGGTCTGGGACCGGGCGGGTGAGGTCATCATGCGGGAGGCCGTGCGGAGGCTCTCCGTGGTCCCGCCCGGGGTCAACCTCTACAAGAACAACACCGACGGCAAGGGCGCGTCGTACGGCACGCACGAGAACTACCTCATGAGCCGGGAGACGCCGTTCGCCGACATCGCCCGCCACCTGATCCCGTTCTTCGTCGCCCGCCAGGTGATGTGCGGCTCCGGACGCGTGGGCATCGGGCAGGACAGTGCCCGGGCGGGGTTCCAGATCAGCCAGCGCAGCGACTTCTTCGAGGTCGAGGTCGGCTTGGAGACCACGCTGAAGCGGCCGATCATCAACACCCGCGACGAGCCCCACGCGGTGGCTGACCTCTACCGCCGCCTGCACGTCATCATCGGCGATGCCAACCACTGCGACGTCGCCAACCTGCTCAAGCTGGGCACCACCTCCCTGGTCCTCGCCATGATCGAGGACCGCGCCATGTCGGCGGACCTCGCCGTGGTGCGGCCCGTCGCCACCCTCCAGGCGGTGTCCCACGACCCCGATCTGGGCCACCTCATCGAGCTCGCCGACGGCACCAAGCTCACCGCGGTCGACCTGCTGTGGCGCTACCACGAGATGGCCTCGGAATACCTCGAGCGCCGCTACGCGGGGGAGCTCGACGACGACACGGCCGAGGTCATGCACTGGTGGGAGACGGTGCTCGACGAGCTGGGCCGCGGTGCGCTCGATGCGGTCCGCCACGTCGACTGGGCGGCCAAGCTCGCCGTCCTCCAGGGCTACCGCGACCGCGACGGCCTCGAGTGGTCCGACCCACGCCTGCGGGCGGTCGACATCCAGTGGTCGGACGTCCGGGCCGAGAAGGGGGTGTTCCACCGGCTGGAGGCCGCCGGGCGCTACGACCGGCTGGTCGATGGCGACGACGTCCTGCGGGCGGTGCACCAGCCGCCCGAGGACACCCGTGCCTACTTTCGCGGGCAGTGCCTCGCCCGCTACCCGACCGAGGTGGCGGCTGCGTCCTGGGACTCGGTCATCTTCGACATCCCCGGTCAGGCCAGCCTGCAGCGCGTGCCGATGCTGGAGCCCCTGCGCGGCACCCGCGACACCGTCGAGCCGTTGTTCCTGCGCAGCCGCGACGCCCGAACGCTGCTCGAGGAGCTCGCCTCCGCGGCGCAGTAGGCCGTCGTGGGGTTAGGGTCAGGACAGCCACACATTTGAACCACCTGAGCGCACGGAGGTCAGCCCATGCCAGGCCAGGAGCAGACTCGCCCCCAGCGTCGCGACGACGTCCCCGACGACGCGCCGGAGCCCACCCCGGCAGCGCCCGAGGCCAGCGCGCGCAAGGAGAGCCTCGACAGTGACATCGACAGCGTCCTCGACGAGATCGACGGCGTGCTGGAGTCCAACGCGGAGGAGTTCGTCCGCGGCTTCGTCCAGAAGGGCGGCCAGTGACCGCCGGAGCTGAGGCAGGGCGGCTGCCCGCGGCATACCTCGCCCCCGGCTCGTCGTCCTTCACCGAGTTCCTCGGCGCCCACGCGCCGTCGTTGCTGCCGTCCCGTCGGGCCCTGCCGCCAGGCGGGGCCCTGGAGGCACCGCACGGCACCACGATCGTCGCGGCCGCCTTCGAGGGCGGCGTCGTCATGGCCGGTGACCGGCGGGCCACGATGGGGAACATCATTGCCAACCGCGACATGGAGAAGGTCTTCGCGTCCGACGAGTACTCCGTGGTCGGGACCGCAGGCACAGCTGGCATCGCGATCGAGCTCGTGAAGCTGTTCCAGGTGGAGCTGGAGCACTACGAGAAGATCGAGGGCACCCTGATGTCCCTCGAGGGCAAGGCCAACCGGCTCGCGTCCATGATCCGCGCCAACCTCGGCATGGCCATGCAGGGCCTGTCCGTGGTGCCGCTGTTCGCCGGCTTCGACCTCGACAACGACCGGGGGCGGATCTTCTCCTACGACGTCACGGGTGGCTGCTACGAGGAGCACGACCACCACAGCATCGGTTCGGGGTCGCTCTTCGCCCGGGGTGCGCTCAAGAAGCTGTGGCGGCCGGGACTCGACGCCGACACGGCGACGGCCGTCGTCGTCGAGGCGCTCTACGACGCGGCCGACGACGACTCGGCGACCGGCGGCCCCGACGTGGGCCGCCGCATCTGGCCCACGGTCGCCGTGGTCGACACCGAGGGTGCGCGGTTCCTCTCCGACGACCAGCTGTCCGGTGTCGTCGACCAGATCCTCACCGCCCGCGAAGGCAACCCGGGGGGTGCGCGATGACCAGCATGCCGTTCTACGTATCGCCCGAGCAGCTCATGAAGGACCGGGCCGACTACGCGCGCAAGGGCATCGCCCGCGGTCGCTCCGTCGTCGTCCTCGGCTACGACCGCGGCATCCTGTTCGTGGCGGAGAACCCCTCGCGAGCCCTGCACAAGGTCTCCGAGATCTACGACCGCATCGCCTTCGCTGCGGTCGGCAAGTACAACGAGTTCGAGAACCTCCGGGTCGCCGGAGTCCGCTACGCCGACCTGCGGGGCTACTCCTACGACCGCTCCGACGTCACGGCGCGCGGCCTGGCCAACGCCTACGCCCAGACCCTGGGCACGGTGTTCACGCAGGAGAGCAAGCCCTACGAGGTCGAGATCGTGGTCGCCGAGGTCGGCGAGTCGGCAGCCGACGACCAGATCTACCGCCTCACCTACGACGGCTCGGTGGCCGACGAGCACGGCTTCGTCGCGATGGGCGGCGCCGCCGATGTCATCGAGACCGCACTGCACGAACGCTGGTCGGAGGGCATGAGCCTTGCCGCGGCCCTGGCCCTCGCCGTTGCCGTGCTGGGCAAGGACCCCACGGGCGGCGGCGCCGACCGCACCCTCACCCCCACCCAGCTGGAGGTGGCGGTGCTCGACCGGCAACGGCCCCGGCGCAGGTTCCGGCGCATCGCCGGCCAGCTCCTCGAGGACCTGCTGAGCAAGGAGAACCCCACCGTCGACGCTCCCGCCATCGACGACCGGATGCCCGGCCACCACGATGTGCTCACCGGCGAGACCTCGGAGCAGCAGGAGCAGCCCCAGACTCCCCGAGAGGAGTCGACCAACCCGCAGACCCAGCGCCGGGACCCGGGCTCAGCAGGCCCGGCGGCGAAGTAGCCAAGGTGCCTTATGCCGTGGTGCCGGTCCGCATGGATCGGCAGCGGACCGGCACCACGGCATACGGCCTGGATCACGCCGGTTGCGCCCTGCCGGCGTTGGACGGCTCCGGGGCGGAGGTCAGCCGCCGGCGGGCGGCTGGGTGAAGCGGAGGTAGGGCTTGACCTCCTCGACGTCGCCGAAGCGGGCCCTGGCGTCCTCGGTGGAGAGGGTGGGCGCGACGATGGCGCGCTCGCCCTGGCGCCAGTCTGCTGGTGTGGAGAACGGACCGGAGTCGGTCAGCTGGAGGCTGTCGATGGCCCGGAGGACCTCGTCGAAGTTGCGCCCGGCGCTCTTGGGGTAGGTCAGGGTGAGGCGAACCTTGCCGGCTGGGTCGATCACGAACACCGACCGCACCGAGGAGGTGTCGCCCTCACCGGGGTGGATCATGTCGTACAGCTCGGCGACCCTGCGGTCCTGGTCGGCGATGAGCGGGTAGCTGACCGGCACTCCGCCGTTGATGTCCTCGATGTCGGACTTCCAGGCCTCGTGGTCCTCGATCGGGTCGACGGACACTGCGAGGACTTTCGTGTTGCGGCGAGCCCACTCCTCCTTCAGCTGGGCGACGCGGCCGAGCTCGGTGGTGCAGACCGGCGTGAAGTCGGCCGGGTGGCTGAAGAGCACGGCCCAGCTGTCGCCCTTCCAGTCCAGGAAGGAGATCTCTCCCTCGGTCGTCTCGGCGGTGAAGTCGGGGGCGCTGTCGCCCAGGCGCAGGGTGCCCATAACCGGGAGTCCTCTCACTCAGATTGGTAACAGGACGTTAGGCATCCCATAACGTCCTGAAGGCCCATTCTGCTGAGAGGACCACATCGCGGGAGAGCCGGACCGAATGATGGACAGGCTCTCCCGCGATGGGGAGCGGGATCAGGACTTGGCTTTGGCCTCGGCTGCAGGCTCGCCCGCGGCGTCCTGGTCGAACGGACCGCCGTCGTCCGCGGCCGGTGCCGCCTCCGCAACCGGCTCCTGGCTCAGCACCTCGCCGAGCGAGGTGCCGCCCAGCGTGGACAGCATCTGACGGACGTTGCTGAGCTGGGCAGTGATGCTGTCGCGCCGCGCCGTCGCTGCCGCCAGCTCGCGCTCGGAGTCGCGGCGGATCTTCTCCGCCTGCTCGCGGGCAGAGGTGAGCATCGTGTCGGACTCGATCCGTGCTGCGGAGACCATGGCCTCGGATTCGCGGACCGCGTGGTCGCGCGTGGTGCGGGCCTCGTGCTCCAGCGTCTCCACGCGCTCCTGGACCTCGGCGAGGGCCTGCTCATGGGCTGCCATCTGCGCGGCGAACTCCACCTGGGCCTGATCGCGACGAGCACCGAGGGAAGCCTCGAAGTCGGCCGCTGCAGCCGCCGACTTGGCCCGCTGCTGCTCGTAGAGGGCCTCGCCCTCCTCGCGGCGCGCGGCAGCCTCGCGCTCGGCGTCCTCGAGGACCACATCAGCCCGCTTGCGGGCATCCTCGATGATCCGGGAGCCCTCGGCGTCGGCCTTGGTTCGGACGTCCTCGGCGTAACGCTCGGCGTTGACCCGGGTCTTGTCGCTCTCGCGCTTGGCCTGCTCGCGGATCGCGTCGCCCTCGGCGACGGCGTTCTCGCGGATCTGGCCCGCCTCCTCCTCGACCAGGGTGAGGATGTTGCCGATGTGCTGGCCGAGGTCGGCGAAGGTCGGGGCGGCGGAGACGCGCTCGGACTCCTGCAGCCCCTTGAGCGTCTTGGACTGCTTGTCGAGCTCCGACTGGGCCTTGTTGAGGGCCGTCTGGAGCTTGTTGACCTCCGCGGTGCGGTCGGCGGCCTCCTGGCGGGCCGCCTGGGCCTCCTGGGAGAGCTCGGCGTGCCGCTGGTCGACCTGTGCGGGGTCGTACCCGCGGATCACGGTGCGGAAGGCGTTGCTGTCGGTCATGGTGCTCACGGTGAACCTGTCTGTGCGGGGATTGGGGCAGTGCTATGCAGGGGATCTGTCAGCCGATGAAGCAGGGGAGGAAGCAGGGGAGGGAGCAGGGGACTGGTCGGCTGGCAGGGGTGGGTCAGGGGTGGCGACGTCGTCGAGCATGAAGGAGTCGAGCACGCCGCTGAGCGCGCCGAGCTGTCGGGTGATCTCAGCGCGTCGCGCGGCAAGTGCCGAGACTTCCGTCCGGGCCCGCTCCAGCATGGTACGGGCCTGCTCGCGCACCTTGTCGGCTTCGGCCCGGGCTTCTTTGGTCGCCTTCGCGAGCTCGGCGCGCTCCGCCCGGTGGGCTTCGTGAGCTTCGGCCTGGAGCCGCTCGACATCGGCCATCATGCGCTCGCGCACGAGCTTGGCGCCGTTCTCGGCCTCTTGGACCAGGCGCTGCGCGCGGTCGGCAGCCGAGTGCTCCGCCTCGCGCGCGGCCGTCACGATGCCGTCGGCCTCCTGCTGAGCCTGGGCGCGGACCCGCCTCGCATCCTCCTCCGCCGCCATGAGGTCGTCGGCGCCGAGCTGCCGTTGGCGCTCGGCCTCGACCCTGGCCTCCTCGACGATGCGCCGGGCTTCCTGGGCGGCACTGTCGAACGTCGTCTCGAGCCGCTCCTGGGTCCGCCTGGTCTCTGCCTCGGCTTCCTCCTGCGCCCGCTCGCGAATCGCCCGGGCGTCGGCCTCCGCCTCCGCGCGCAGGGCACGGGTTTCGGCCTCGGCCTGCTCGAGGATCCCCTTGAGCCCCTCATCGACTGCGCGCTTGCGGGTCTCCGCGGCGGCAACCGCGTCGTTGGCCTCTTGAAGGGAGCGTTCCAGGAGCTTCGCGGCCTGCTCACTCGCCTCGTTGCGGATCTCCTGGCGGTCAGCCAGTGCCCGATCGCGCACGGCAGCAGCGTCGGCGAGGATGCGGGCGACCTCGGCTTCGGCGTCGCGGCGGATCTGCAGCGCCGAGAGCCGGGCCTGCTCCTCGATCTCCGCCTGGAAGTGCGCCAGCTCCATGGCCTTGGCGTCGTGGGCGGCAGCGAGCTGCGCCGCGCGGTCGGCAAGAGCCGCCTCGGCCTGGTCTCGGTGGGCGGAGGCGCCAGCCAGCGAGGCCTCGTAGTCACGGTGCGCTGCGGCGCGGATCGCCTCGGCGTCGGCATCGGCCTGAGCGAGCAGCTCGGCTGCCTCGGCGCGAGCCCGCGCCACGGCCTCCTCACCGGCCCGGGTTGCAGTCTGGGCGATCACCGAGGCCTGGTCAGCGGCAGCCGCGAGCATCGCCTGGGCCTCCCTGTGGGCCTCCTCGAGCCTGCGCTCCGCCTGGGCGTGCACCTCCTTGGCGTCTTCCAGCCGCTGGGTGATCAGGTCGAACTGCGCCTGACCCTGGTCACGGAGGTGGGCGGCCTCGGCGCGGGCCCGTCGGATCTCCCGCTCGGCGGACGTGCGGGCCTGGGCCACCTCGCGCTCCGCCTCGCTGCGGATCTGCTGGGCATAGGCCTGGGCTCGCTCGAGGAGCGCGTGGCTGTGCAGGGCCTGGCCGGGCGGCGGCCCGCCGGGCTGCGGTGGGGGAGGAGCGCCGTGCTGGGACCCGGGAGGAGCGCCGTGCTGGGACCCGGGAGGAGCGCCTGCCGGTGGTGCTCCGGGCGCTCCGTGGCGGGGGCCGGGGGCGGCCCCGTGCACGGGCCCAGGCGGAGTGCCGGTGTTGGTCGAAGGGGGCGTGCCTTGCGGGCGCACGGGAGGAGAGCCGCCGCCCTGGTGTGGGTTCTGGGCCGGCGGCTCGGAACCCGCCTGAGCCGCATCCCAATCCACGTGGACATGATCGCAGACAAATGGCCTCGCCCTGAACCCCGATCGGCCAGTCGTGACCTTGTGGCAATGTGCACCTAGAGTTACGTCATGGAGCGCCGGATCTTCGGGATCGAGAACGAGTACGGCATCACGTGCACGTCCGATGGGCAGCGCAGCCTGACGCCCGACGAGGTCGCGCGGTATCTCTTCCGCAAGGTGGTCTCCTGGGGTCGCTCCAGCAACGTCTTCCTCTCCAACGGCTCGCGGCTCTACCTCGACGTCGGCTCACACCCCGAGTACGCCACTCCGGAGTGCGACGACGTCCGCTCCCTGGTCATCCACGACAAGGCGGGAGAGCGGATCGTCGAGGGCCTCGTGGCCGACGCCCAGGACCGGCTGGCCGAGGAGGGCGTCTCGGGCGAGATCTACGTCTTCAAGAACAACACCGACTCGGCCGGCAACTCCTACGGGTGCCACGAGAACTACCTCGTGGGGCGGGCCGGGGAGTTCCAGAAGATCTCCGACGTCCTGCTGCCCTTCCTGGTGAGCCGCCAGATCACCTGCGGGGCGGGGAAGGTCGTGACCTCCTCCAAGGGAGCCACCTACTGCGTGAGCCAGCGCGCCGACCACATCTGGGAGGGCGTGTCCTCGGCCACCACCCGATCCCGGCCGATCATCAACACCCGCGACGAGCCCCACGCCGACGCGGAGCGCTACCGCCGGCTGCACGTCATCGTGGGTGACTCGAACATGAGCGAGACGACCACCATGCTCAAGGTGGGCTCGGCCGACATCGTGCTGCGGATGATCGAGGAAGGCGTGGTCATGCGCGACCTCAGCCTCGAGAACCCCATCCGGGCCATCCGCGAGATGAGCCACGACATGACCGGTCGCCGCACCGTGCGGCTCGGCAACGGCCGCGAGCTGTCCGCCCTCCAGATCCAGTCCGAGTACCTCGAGCGAGCCCTCGCCTTCGCCGACAGCAACGGCCTGACCGAGCCGCAGCACAAGCAGGTTCTCGACCTGTGGCAGCGCACCCTGGAGGCCGTCGAGACCCAGAACCTCTCGCTCGTCGAGACCGAGATCGACTGGGTGATCAAGTACCGGCTCATCGAGCGCTACGCCTCGAAGCATGGGCTGTCCCTGGAGCACCCCCGCATCGCACAGCTGGACCTCGCCTACCACGACATCAACCGCCGGCGGGGCCTCTTCTACCTCCTCCAGCGGCACGGTCGTGCGGCCCGGGTCTGCACCGACGTCGAGGTGTTCGAGGCCAAGACGGTGCCGCCGCAGACCACCCGGGCCCGGCTGCGGGGCGACTTCATCAGGGCAGCTCAGCAACACCGCCGTGACTTCACGGTGGACTGGGTCCACCTGAAGCTCAACGACCAGGCCCAGCGCACGGTGCTGTGCAAGGACCCGTTCGCCGCCGTGGACGCCCGTGTCGACCGCCTCATCGAGGGCATGCGCGGCTGAGAGCCACCCTCCCGCAGGTGCGACCCGCACCGGCCCGACGCGTGACGACGCCGCTGGAGGCCGACCGGGGCGAGGGACGCAGCGACAGGACCAGCGGCTAAGGTGGTCCGGATTCCGATCCCGATCTGAGGTATTTCGTGCCCATCCGACCCCCCAAGCGTCTGCACTCGCGACGGCTTCCACTGCTCGCCGCCGCCCTGCTCGTCGGTGCGAGCGCCCTGTCGGCCTGCGGAGGCAGCGGAGCCGACGGCTCCAAGGACCCCCTGGCCGGCGTCACGGTCACCGGCGGCGACGCCAAGACCGCACCGAAGGTGGCGGTCAAGACCACCCCGCTCTCGGTCAAGGAGACGGCCACGAGGGTGATCCGTCCGGGCTCTGGGGCGGAGCTCAAGGGTGACGAGATCGTGAGCCTCAACTTCGTCCTCCTCAACGGCAAGGACGGGTCACAGATCGAGAGCACCTACGGCAAGGGCAGCAGCGGGGGGCTGAACCTCGCCAACCAGGGCCTGCTCCCCGGGCTGAAGAAGGGCCTCGCGAAGCAGCGGATCGGGTCCCAGATCCTCCTCGGCATCCCCCCGAAGGACGCCTTCGGCACCAACGGCAACCCCCAGCTCAAGGTGGGCGGCACCGACACCCTGCTGTTCGTGATGGACCTCGTCAGCGCCACCAAGCCGCTGGCGAGCGCCCAGGGCACGCCGGTCAAACCCGTCGCCGGCCTGCCCACGGTGAAGATGGTCGAGGGCCAGCCCGCAGTGATCACCATGCCGAAGAAGCCGGCCCCCAAGAAGACCGTGGCCCAGCTCCTGGTGGAGGGCACCGGCCCGGAGGTCAAGTCGGGCAGCACGATCCGGGTGAGCTACACGGGTGCCCTGTGGAAGAACGGCAAGGTCTTCGACTCCAGCGCCCAGCACCCGGAGAAGTACTTCGAGACGGTGATCGGCCAGAAACAGGTCATCAATGCTTGGGACGCCAAGCTGGTGGGCCAGAAGGTCGGTAGCCGGGTCCTGCTGGTCGTGCCGCCGGCCGACGGCTACGGTGCCGCCGGCCAGCCCTCGGCGGGCATCACCGGCAGCGACACGCTGGTGTTCGTCATCGACATCCTGGCGACGTACTGAGCCCATTCCCAAGCCCCATCTCCGAGCCCCACCTCCGAGACCCATCTCCGAGCCCCATCCCGAGCCCCATCTCCGGGCGCCTCGTCTGCTGGCCACTCGGCCTCTCCGAGGCAGCACCCGGGACCCACGAGAGGACGCACATGCCCTACGACCCCAGAACCTCCAAGCCCGAGATCGACTTTCCTGACGCCGCCCCGCCGGCCGAGCTGGTCACCGAGGACCTCGCCGTCGGCGATGGAGCCGAGGCGACCCCGGGCAGCACCGTCACCGCCCACTACGTGGGCGTCGCGCACTCCACCGGTGAGGAGTTCGACGCCTCGTGGAACCGCGGAGCCCCCCTGGACTTCCGGCTCGGCGTGGGACAGGTGATTCGGGGATGGGACGACGGCATCGCCGGGATGCGGGTCGGGGGACGCCGCAAGCTGGTGATCCCGCCGCACCTCGCGTACGGCGAGCGGGGCGCTGGTCGGGTCATCAAGCCGGGGGAGACCCTCATCTTCGTGGTCGACCTGGTCGACGTCCGCTAGGAGCAGGTCCCCCCAGCGCCCACAGGCGCGACCGCGTCCAGGACCGAGCTACACGCGGGACCTTGGTCCCTAGTGGCCGCTGCGCAGGGCGGGCAGAATACGAGATGGCCTGCGAGACGGGCGAGGGAGCCGGAAGGCTGAGAGGCCAGAAGGTTGAAAGACTAGACGGCGACCCCCATTACCTGATCCGGACAATACCGGCGAAGGGAATTCGCCTCGCAGGTCTCTTCGTATGCCGTCATCCCCGGTGTATGCCGTCGTTCCCGGATCGGTATGCCGTCGCCACCGGTCGCCCCGTAAGTGCGCGTCCCCGTGCTGCGCGTCCAATGCGGTGGTCCTCCGGCGCTGTTCAGGCCGGCACTCAGACGTCCAGGATCACCGAGCAGCGCCAGCCGCCCGGTCCGGAGGCGCAGGACACCTCATGCAGCGAGACCGCCTTGGGGACAGCACCGATCTGCGGCAGGTCCGCCGCGTCGGCCATGGCGAACTCGACGTCCACGCCCTCCTCGTCGGCCACCAGCTCGACGTCAACCGGGGCTTCGCCGGTCGTATCCACGAGGTAGATCACCTCATCGAGCACGGCGACCAGGAGGTCTTCGTCGCTGTGCGCGTCGAGCCTGCATCGGTGGATCCGATCAGGATGCACCGAAGAGGTGTCGAGGAAGCTCTCGACCGCTCCCAGCACCGCTTGTGCGATGCATCCTTCGCGCGTCGGAGCCCATGCCTCGATCCGGAGGTCTGCCGTGTGGGGCACGGTCCGGTGCCCGTAGTCGTCCTCGTTCACTGGCTGGCTCCCTCCTGGCCCGCCCAAGCAGATCACGTCCTGCCCGGCCACATCCAGGGCTTTGGGCCCTGCTTCGGGCCCCACAGGCCTGACGGCTGACAACAGCGCGTCCGGCTCAACTGCCCTGGGACTTTCGTCCCTTGCCGCGGACCGTGCGTCGATGAGTCAGTGTCGATGAGTCAGTGTGGAACCGGCAGTCCAACGCGCGCTTCCGCGCACGCCGTCAATGCGGGGGGAGGCCATGGGCAAGGTTGTCCCGTTCCGGGCATGGCATCCACCCCTGACGGCCTTCACTCCTTGCGACCGCCAGGGCGCTCCGCTGGTGGGTGCCGAGACTGGTCTCAGGGAGCCATGAAGATCGTCGAGGAGGCTCCTTATCGGTTCCGCATTGAGCGGGAAGGCGCGATGCGGGTTCCTGGCATCCTGTTCGTCTCCAGGACACTGCTGCCCAGCGAGCCCGGGGACAAGGCCCTGGAACAGCTGGCGAACGTGGCCACTCTCCCGGGGATCGTGCGCGCTTCGTACGCCATGCCCGACATCCATTGGGGCTACGGCTTTCCGATCGGGGGGGTCGCGGCAACTGACCTCGACGCCGGCGGTGTGATCTCGCCGGGTGGCGTCGGCTTCGACATCTCCTGCGGAGTGCGACTGCTGGTCGCTGAGCACCTCGACCGCGAAGAGCTCCTGCCGCGGCTGCCGGCGGTCATGGAACGGCTCGACCACGCGATTCCCCGTGGCATGGGCCGGAAGGGCCTGTGGCGGTTGCGGGACCGGGCCACCCTGCGCCGGGTTCTCGAGGGTGGCGCCCGCTACGCGCTGGAACAGGGCCACGGCGTTCCGCGAGACCTCGAACGGTGCGAGGACCGCGGGGCCCTCGAGGGCGCTGACTGGACCACTGTCAGCGACCGGGCACTTGAGCGCGGGCTCGACCAGGTCGGCAGCCTCGGCTCCGGCAACCACTTCTTGGAGGTCCAGACCGTCGACCGGCTGTTCGACGCGGATACCGCCGTGCGACTGGGCCTCAGGCTGGGATCGGTGTGCGTGATGATCCACTGCGGCTCGCGCGGCCTCGGGCACCAGATCTGCGGCGACCACGTCCGCGTCATGCAGCAGGCAATGCGTCGTTACAGCATCCACGTGCCTGACCGTCAGCTCGCGTGTGCCCCCGTCGGCTCGCCGGAAGGGGAGGCCTACCTTGCCGCGATGACCGCAGCCGCGAACTACGGACGGGCCAACCGCCAGCTGCTCACCGAGGCGGCCCGTCGGGTCCTGGCCGACGAGACCGGGAGCCGGCTGGACCTCGTCTACGACATCTCCCACAACCTGGCGAAGGTAGAGGTGCACGACCTCAACGGCGACCGCCGCCGCCTGTGCGTCCACCGCAAGGGCGCGACCCGGTCGCTGCCCCCGCACCACCCCGAACTCCCCGACGACCTCGCGGACATCGGCCAGCCGGTGCTGATTCCCGGCACCATGGGGACCGCGTCGTACGTGCTCGTCGGTGTCGCCGGCAACCCCGCCTTCAACTCCACGGCCCACGGCGCTGGCCGGGTCCAGAGCCGCCACGCGGCCGCGCGCCACACCAACGGAAGGGCGCTGAGGAGCCAGCTGGAAGCCAGGGGAATCCTCGTTCGCGGAAGCTCATGGCGCGGCCTCGCGGAGGAGAAGCCTGAGGCCTACAAGGACATCGACATCGTTGCCGAGATCAGCCAACAGGCCGGCCTGGCCCGAAAGGTCGCCCGCCTGACCCCGGTCGGCGTGGTCAAGGGTTGAGCAACAGGTGCGCGGCGTGGCGCCCGGCCGCGGCCGCCGCGACGAAGGCCGCACGGTCCTGTTCCAGCCCGCGGCCCATGGTCGACAAGGGCACGGGGCAGCCGGCCAGGGCCTCGTCGAGGCCCTCGGTGGCGACCTCGACCAGGTTCAGTGTGCCCCGAGCACTGTCGCGCAGGTCGCGGGCCTGATCCGCGACAAGCCGGCCGAGCGGCCCGGGGAGCGCGGGCACGGGCAGGTCCGCCTGCCCCAAGAACACCCGTCCGTATGCCGTGAGGCTGTGGTGCGAGACGCCGCGGTGCCTGGCGCGCTGGTCGCCCTCCGAGACGCGCAGGGCGGCCACGGGCCGCCCGTGGAGGGTGTGTGCGGCGTTGAGTGCCTCGCCGGCGCCGACACCCGAGAAGCCCCATCGGGTGCCGGTGCCCACGTTGCCCGGACCCTGGACGACCACGGCCACGTCGGCACCGACGACGAGGCGGGCCGCGAGCAGCCCGGTGTGGACCGAGACGGCCTCGTGGTCGCCGCCGAAGGACTGGCCGACGGTGAGCGTCGCGGCGAGCCAGCCGGCCGACCTCAGCCCGGCGACAGTGCGGCTGAACGCTGCCGGCAGCGCCCCGCCGTCGGTCATCACGTAGGCGACCCGCACGTCCGGAGAGTCCGCCCGTAGCCCGGCCACGATGGCCGGGAGGGCCGAGTGCAGGTCGGCCGCCACGACCGGCATCGCGGCGAGGTCGTCGGCCTCCCGGAGCGCCTCGTGGTGCGGGCTCTCCTGCTCGTCGACCGCAAGGAGCATCTGCTGCTGCGGCGTGTAGCGGGCCTTGACGATGTGACCCGGCCGAGCGGCGGTGTCCGGCGGCAGCCGGTCAGGCATCGCGACCACGAACGCCAGCCCGCCGGTGCCCAGGCCGCGCAGCAGCGCCGAGGCGTTGAGCAGCACCCGGTCGCCGGGGCGGGGCTCACCTACCAGCGCGGTGTAGGCCAGCGCCCGGCAGGAGGCCGGCGGCGAGGTGAGGTCGGCCGTGGGAGCCAGCTGGACGGCATACTCCACCGCCCCGGGCCACCGGCCCGTCTCGGCCTCGACCATTCCCTCGCGCCACTGCATCACCCGCGCAGGCTACCCGGGCGGAAGGCCTGCCGGACTTGTGTCCAACCGGCTGCACGGAGGGGTGTCGGATCGGGTAGCGTCGCCGGGTACGCCAGGGGTGCTGTGCGGGCGACTCGTCCCCAGCCACGGAACACCCCTCCCATCCACGCTGCAGGAGCGAGCCAGCATGAGCGGCCCCACGGGACCCGCCGCCAAGACCGAGCGGCTGATGAACCTCGTGCTCTGCCTGCTCTACACCCGCCGGCCGCTCCCCAAGTCGCGGATCCGCCAGATGGTCGAGGCCTACCAGCGGGCGGCCTCCGACGAGGCGTTCGACCGGATGTTCGAGCGCGACAAGGACGAGCTGCGCGAGCTCGGCATCCCGCTGGTCACCGAGGACCTCAACTCGATCTTCGACGACGAGCCCGGCTACCGGATCGACCGCCGCGAGTACGCCCTGCCCGACCTCCACTTCGAGCCCGACGAGCTGGCCGTCCTCGGCCTGGCGAGCCGGACCTGGGCTCAGGCGTCGCTGGCCGGCCCGGCGGCCGAGGCCCTGCGGAAGCTGCGCGCCTCGGGCATCGAGCGCGACACCGACTCGCTCATCGGCATCGAGCCCCGTCTGGGCACGGTGGAGCCTGCCTTCGAGGCCACGAAGAACGCTGTCCTGGACCGGGTGCCCATCCGGTTCCCGTACCGCACGGGAGGTTCTGCCGAGAGCGCGGAGCGGCACGTCCAGCCCTGGGGCTTGGCGGCCTGGCACGGTCGCTGGTACCTCACGGCATATGACCTGGACCGCCGGGCCCCTCGCGTGTTCCGGCTCTCCCGTATCGACGGGCGGGTGGAGCGTGACGGCCCGCCGGGGTCGTACGACATCCCGGCGGGCCACAACGCACGTGACATGATCCGCACCGAGGCCCCGGGCGGCGAGGCTCGGCCGGCTGTGATCCGGGTGCGGCGGGGCGCGGGCCACGTGCTGCGCCGTCGGGCCCGCACTGTCGGCCAGGTCGACGACACCTGGTCGCTCCTGGACGTCGACTACGCCGACGCCGACGCCTTCGCCGACGAGCTCGCCGGCTACGGCCCCGATGTCGTCGTCGAGCAGCCCCCGCACCTCGCCGAGCTGGTCATCCGCCGGTTCGAGGGCGTCCTGCGCGAACACGCCGTTTCCCGGGAGGGGGCGGCCCCATGAGCCCGACGAAACCGGCGCGACCACCGAGCGCGGCGAGGCCGGGGAGGCCCACCCCCGAGACGGCGACCGTGCGCCTGGCGCGCCTCCTGACCATGGTGCCGTGGCTGGTCAACCGGCCGGGGATCGATGTTGCGGAGGCGGCTGCCGAGCTCGGGGTGAGCGAGGAGCAGCTGGAGTCCGACCTGAACCTGCTGTTCATGTGCGGCTACGGCACGATGCCCGACGAGCTCATCGAGGTCGACCGCGAAGGCGGCCAGATCTTCATCCGTAACGCCGACACGATCTCCCGGCCGCTGCGCCTCGGGCGGGACGAGGCCCTGACGCTCATGGTCGGCCTCCGCGCGCTCGGCGCGGTCCCCGGCCTGGCCGACAGGGGCGCCGTGGACCGCGCCATGGCCAAGCTGGAGGAGGCTACCGGCGCCTCGGCTGATGCGTCCCGGCGGGTGGAGGTGTCCATCGAGGAGGGCGTCGCCGCCCAGACCCTGGCCACTGCGCGCGAGGCACTGGAGCGTCACCGGCGGCTGCACCTGCGCTACCTGGTGCCGGCGCGCGACGAGACGACCGAGCGCGATGTCGACCCCATGCGGGTGGCCAGCATCGACGGCCGCTGGTACCTGGAGGGCTGGTGCCACCGGGCTCAGGACACCCGGCTCTTCCGCCTGGACCGCATCGAGGAGATCACGCTTCTGGACGAGGACGGCACACCGCCACCGGATGCGCAGCTGCGCGACCTGACGGCCGGCACGTTCGCCGCCGGACCGGACGACTTCCTGGTCACCCTGCGGCTGCGGCCCGGCGCCCTCTGGGTGAGTGACTACTACCCGGTCGAGAGCCAGCGCAGCGAGCAGGACGGCAGCGTGACCGTCACCCTCCGCACTCCCGACACGGCCTGGCTCCGTCGGCTGGTGTGGCGCCTCGGCGGCCGCGCGGTGGTCACCGACCCGGCCTGGGTGGCGGAAGAGGTCGCCGAGGGCGCCCGCGCCGCCCTGGCGGCATACGCCACCGCTGGCCGGTGAGCCTGTGATCTCCGGGTGGCTGTGGCTCTTGGTGTGGCTCGGCCTTGTGGCGGCTTCCGCCGGCTACCTCTTCCTTGCGCTCCGAAGCCTCTGGCGCAAGGTGCGGGCGCTCGGAGAAGAGGCGCAGCGGGCTGCCGAGGCGGTCGAGGCCCTCGAGGGCGAGTCCGAGCGGCTGCGGGAGGCTCGCGGCGCCGCCGGTGTGGAGGTCACGGTGCTGGCGATCTTCGACGACCCCGCCCGGCTGGCCCGGGAACGCGAGGCCACCCGTCGGGCGTTGGCGCAGAGGCGGCGTGCCGCCCGTGCTGCCCGGTATCCCCGCTGGGCGCGCAGCGTAGACTGAACTTCGACCATCCTGCGAAAGGCAACGCCACACATGTTCCGGAACATCGGTGCCCCAGAGATCCTCATCCTGGCGGTGCTGCTCATCGTCATCTTCGGTTTCAAGCGGTTGCCTGACGCCGCCCGGAGCATCGGTCGCTCGGCCCGCGTCTTCAAGTCCGAGATGCAGGAGATGAAGAACGAAGCCAAGTCGGGAGACACCATCAAGGGTGAAACCGTGCCGGGCGAGGCGGTCAAGGACAGCCCCGTCCAGGAGAACGCGCCCAAGACCGACAACCAGTCCGGCCCCGTTTCCTGACACCTGATCGCTGAGGTCCTGCCACACCCATGCCCGCCCTTCGACGGCGCAAGCGTGATCCCGAAGGGCGCATGTCCCTTGGTGACCACCTGCGCGAGCTCCGCCGGCGCGTCCTGATTGCCGCGGTGGCGCTGCTCGTCGGCGCCGTCGCCGGGTGGCTGCTCTTCGACCCGGTCTACCAGCACCTCACCCAGCCGCTGGCCAACATCGCCAAACAGCGGGGCGAGGGCAGCCTGATCGACCTCAACTACGCCGGGCTCACGGCCGCGTTCTCGCAGCGGCTGACGATTGCCATCTTCGTGGGCTGCATCCTGTCCAGCCCGGTGTGGCTCTACCAGGTGTGGGCGTTCGTGGTGCCCGGTCTGACCAGGAAGGAGAAACGGGTCTCGCTGGCCTTCATCGGCGCCACCATCCCGCTCTTCCTCGGCGGTTGCTACTTCGGCTACGAGACCCTCCCCAAGGCCGTCCAGATCCTGCTCGGCTTCACCCCGGAGGGAGCGGCCAACCTGCCCGAGGCTGCGCTCTACTTCTCCTTCGTCACCCGCTTCATCCTCGTGTTCGGCGTGGCGTTCCTGCTGCCGGTCTTCCTGGTCGCCCTCAACGTCGCCCACGTGCTGCCCGCGCACGTCATGCGGCGGGGCTGGCGCCCGGCGGTCATCATCATCTTCGTCTTCGCGGCCGTCGCGACGCCCACACCGGACCCCTTCACCATGTTCCTGCTGGCGACGCCGCTCACCCTGCTCTACTTCGCGGCCGTCGCCATCGGCACGGTGATCGACCGGCGCCGGGCCCAGGACCGGCCGGAGTGGGTCGACCTGCCCGACGACCAGGCCTCGGCGCTGTAGGTTCCGCCCATGGGCAGCCGTGTGGGACTCGTGGTCAACCCGACGTCCGGCAAGAACCGGGGCGCCGTCGTCGGTGCTGAAGTGGCGGCGCGGCTCTCGATGGCCGGCCACGAGGTGCTTGACCTGTCCGGCCTGAGCGCGGCCAGCGCGGCGGAGAAGGCGCGGATCGCGATCGGGGAGGGCATCGACGTCCTCGCGGTGACGGGGGGTGACGGGATGGTCCACCTGGGTGTCAACCTGTGCGCCGGCACGAAGGTGCCGCTGGCCATCGTCGCTGCGGGCACCGGCAACGACTTCGCCGAGGCGCTTGGGCTCCCGATCCAGGACCCGGCCAGCGCCGTCGACATCATCAGCCGGGGAATCACACGCAACGTGGACGCCGTGCGCAGCGTGACCCCGACCGGGGGCGCCCAATGGTTCGCCGGGGTGATGGGGGCCGGATTCGACGCCCTGGTCAACGAGCGGGCCAACCGGTGGACGTGGCCCAAGGGGCAGATGCGCTACAACCTCGCCATGCTGCGGGAGCTGCCGGTCTTCAAACCGATCCCGTATGCCGTGGAGGTCGACGGCGTCCGTCATGAGACCGAGGCCATGCTCGTGGCCGTCGGCAACGGGACGTCCTACGGCGGCGGCATGAAGGTCACGCCCGACGCCGAGCTCGACGACGGGCTCGCCGACGTGCTGATCCTCCACCGGATCTCGGTGCCGGCCTTCCTGCGCGTCTTCCCCAAGGTCTACTCGGGTGCCCACGTCACCCACCCAGCGGTCGAGATCCTCCGGGGCCGGCGAGTCCGCCTCGAGGCGGCCGGCATCGTCGCCTACGCCGACGGCGAGCGGTTCGCCCCGCTGCCCCTGGAGCTCGAAGTGGTCCCTGGCGCGCTGACCGTCCTGACGTAGCCTGTGGGCATGTCCTCTGCCGCCGAGCGGTTCGCGGCCGCGGCGCGCCGCGCGGCTTTCGAGGCCTCCGAGCTCGGCACCTTCGCCCGGCAGCTGGACTTCCCGCTCGATGACTTCCAGGTCGAGGCGTGCGAGGCGGTGGAGGAGGGCAAGGGCGTGCTCGTGGCGGCGCCGACCGGCGCCGGCAAGACGGTCGTCGGCGAGTTCGCGGTCCACCTGGCCCTTGCGACGGGCCGAAAAGCCTTCTACACCACGCCGATCAAGGCACTGTCCAACCAGAAGTACACCGACCTGGTGCGGCGCTACGGCACATCCCGCGTCGGGCTCCTGACCGGCGACTCGTCGATCAACGGCGAGGCGCCCGTGGTCGTCATGACCACCGAGGTGCTGCGGAACATGATGTATGCCGGCTCGGCGACGCTGCGCGGGCTCGGCTACGTGGTCATGGACGAGGTCCACTACCTGGCTGACCGGTTCCGCGGCGCGGTGTGGGAAGAGGTCATCATCCACCTGCCCCAGGACGTCCAGGTCGTGTCCCTGTCGGCCACCGTGTCGAATGCCGAGGAGTTCGGCGCCTGGCTGGCCGAGGTGCGGGGAAACCACGCCGTGATCGTGACCGAGCACCGGCCAGTGCCACTCTGGCAGCACATGCTGGTGGGCCAGTCGATGTACGACCTCTTCGGCGACCAGGCGGCGGGGGAGGGCGTCGTGACGGCGTCACGCCTCAACCCGGAGCTGCTCGAGGCCATCCGCAAGGCCGAGCGCGGCGGCCCGGGGGAGGCCGGCTACTCGGGCGCCCGTGGGCGCGGGGGACGCCGGGGCGGCCCGCCCCGGGGGCCCGGTGGCGGGCCGGGCGGCCGAGGTCTGGCGCGGGGGGGACGTCCGGGCGGCGGCGCCAGCCGGGCCGAGGTCGTGCGCGAGCTCGACCGGGAGGGACTGCTGCCGGCGATCACGTTCATCTTCAGCCGGGTGGGCTGTGAGGCGGCGGTCGCGCAGCTCCTGGCGACCGGCATACGGCTCATCCCCGAGCGCGAGGGAGACCGCATCCGCCGCCTCGTCGAGGAGCGCATCGCACCCCTGGCCGACGAGGACCTCTCCGTGCTCGGGTACTGGGATTTCGTCGACGGGCTGAGCCGCGGCTTCGCGGCCCACCACGCGGGCATGCTCCCGCTCTTCCGGGAGGTCGTCGAGGAGCTGTTCGCCGGGGCGCGGATCAGGGCCGTGTTCGCCACGGAGACGCTGGCCCTCGGCATAAACATGCCGGCTCGCACCGTGGTGCTGGAGAAGCTGGTGAAGTTCAACGGCGAGACGCTTGCCGACATCACGCCGGCCGAGTACACCCAGCTCACCGGGCGGGCCGGGCGCCGGGGCATCGACATCGAGGGCCACGCCCTGGTGCAGTGGAACCGCGGACTGGACCCGCTGGCGGTCGCCGGGCTCGCCTCCACCCGCACCTACCCCCTGCGGTCGAGCTTCCGGCCGACCTACAACATGGCGGTCAACCTCGTGGCCCAGGTGGGCCGCGAGGTCGCCCGCGAGATCCTCGAGACGTCGTTCGCCCAGTTCCAGGCCGACCGCGCGGTCGTGGGTCTGGCCACGGCCGTGCGCAAGAACGAGGACGCTCTCCAGGGCTACGCCGAGGCGATGGAGTGCCATCTGGGCGACTTTCGGGAGTACGCCGCCCTGCGCAACGACCTGGTCCAGCTGGAGAAGGAGAGCGCCAAGAAGCGCTCGGCGAGCCGGCGGGCGGCGGCGGCCATCAGCCTCGAGACCCTGCGGGTGGGCGACGTCATCAGGATCCCCGCGGGCCGTCGAGCCGGCTACGCCGTGGTGGTCCAGCCGGGGCGCAGCCACAAGGGCGAGACCGCTTCTCCGACCGTGGTCACCGAGGACCGCCAGCTGCGGCGCCTGACGCTGGTCGACGTCCCTGAGCCGGTCGAAGCCCTCACCCGCGTCAAGGTCCCGGGGAGCTTCAACCCCAAGTCGCCGAAGTCCCGCCGGGACCTCGCTGCCTCCCTGCGCACGGCCGTGCCGCACCAGCCACCACCGCGGGTCCGTGGTATCGACGCAGCCGCAGGCACGGGAGGGCGGGCGGAGGACCTGCGCCGACGCCTGAAGGCGCACCCGTGCCACCAGTGCCCCGAGCGCGAGCAGCATGCGCGGTGGGCCGAGCGGTGGTGGCGCCTCAAGCGCGAGACTGTCACCCTCCAGCGCAGGGTCGAGGGGCGCACGAACTCGGTGGCCAAGACGTTCGACCGCATCTGCGCCCTGCTCGTCGACCTGGGCTACCTCGACGAGGACGGCGCGCGGGTCACCGATCGTGGCCAGAAGCTGCGGCGCCTCTACACCGAGAAAGACCTGCTGGCGGCTGAGTGCCTGCGCACCGGCACGTGGCGCCGGCTGGACCCACCGTCGCTTGCCGCGTGCGTGTCGGCTCTGGTCCACGAGCCCCGCGGCGAGGAGACCGAGGTCTCGCCGCGGATGCCGACGGACGAGGTCGCCGAGGCCGTCGCCCAGATGGTGCGGCTCTGGAGCGCGATCGAGGACCGCGAGCGCGAGGCCGGACTGCCGCTCACCGGGAGTCCCGATGCCGGAGTGGCCTGGATGATGCACCGCTGGGCCAGTGGCCAGCGGCTTGACGCGGTGCTCCGGGGCCAGGACATCGCGGCCGGCGACTTCGTTCGGCGCTGCAAGCAGGTCGTCGACCTGCTCGGCCAGATCGCCGACGCGGCACCCGATGCCGAGCTGCGCCGGACCGCCCGCAAGGCCATCGACGCGGTCCTCCGAGGAGTCGTCGCCGCGGACCGGCTCGACTGAGTTCGCCGCGACCACGGACCCGGCTGCCGTCGGCGAAAATGCCGCCACGGTTGGGTCTTCCGCGGGGGTGGCCGCCTTGGCCGGCGAAAACGCCGCCACGGTTGGGTCTTCCGCGGGAGTGGCCGCCTTCGCCGGCGAAGACGCCGCTGTGGTCGGAGTTTCCGCGGCCGGAGAAGGACCACTGGCCTGGGCGCGGTGGGTTGGCGCGCCGTTGGGTCCGGTTGACGCCCGCGGTGCGGTCAGCCGAGGGACAGCGCCGACAGCACCCGGTTGAACGGACCGGTCAGGCCGTACTCCGAGGCGAGCCGGCTCATCAGCGCCGGGTCGGCGACCGACCCCGGGATCGAGGCGTCGGCGTCGGGGACAGGGGCATCGTGCGCGACCCGGACCACGAGCGGCGCGACGTCGAGGTAGTCCGCGCTCGCCTCGAGGCGAGCCCGCTGGGCGCCCTTGAGGCCGGGGTGGCCGGCGGCCAAGGCTGCGCGGAGCCCAGCCAGGTCGCCGAACTCCGCGAGCAGCCGCGCGGCGGTCTTCTCGCCGATCCCGGCAACGCCGGGGAGCCCGTCACTGGCGTCGCCGCGAAGGACCGCGAGGTCGACGTAGGCACCTCCGGTGGGAACGGCATACCGCTCCGCCAAGAAGGCCTGGTCGACGAGGTCGGGCGCGCGCACCCCGCCGCGTGCGGTGTAGATCACGCGCACGCCAGCGGCGTCGTCGACCAGCTGGAAGAGGTCGCGGTCTCCGGTCACGACGTCCACCGGCATGCGCCCACCCGCGCGGTGGGCGAGCGTGCCGATCACGTCGTCGGCCTCGTACCCGTCGGCTCCGAGCCGGGCGATGCCGAGTGCGGCCAGCGCGTCGCGGATGAGGGGGACCTGGACCGCGAGGTCGTCGGGCGTCTCCTCCTCCGTCAGGCTCCCGTCGACGAGCCGGTGGGTCTTGTAGGTCGGGATCGCGTCGACGCGGAACTGGGGGCGCCAGTCGTTGTCCCAGCAGGCCACCAGGTGGGTCGGCTCGAACGCCGTCACCAGCGAGGCGATCATGTCGAGGAACCCGCGGACCGCGTTGGTCGGGTGCTCGGCCGGGCTGGTGCGCTGGTCGGGGACGCCGAAGAAGGCGCGGAAGTACAGGGAGGCGGAGTCGAGCAGCATCAGCCGTCCGGTCGTCATGCGATCATGCTGCCACCCTTGGCCCCCAGCCTCAGTAGGGTGTTCTCGTGGAAGACCTGGACCGCCGAATCGTCGAGCTGCTGCGCCACGACGGTCGCATGAGCTACACCGATCTGGGCAAGGCCATGGGGCTGTCCACGTCAGCAGTCCACCAGCGGGTCCGCCGCCTCGAGGAACGCGGGGTCATCCGCAGCTACGCGGCCGTCGTCAACTACGACTCGCTCGGCCTGCCGCTGACCGCGTTCATCTCGGTGACCCCGCTCGATCCGGCTGCGCCCGACGACATCCCGGAGCGGCTGCGCCCGATCACCGAGATCGAGGCGTGCCACTCCGTGGCCGGGGACGAGAACTACATCCTGAAGGTGCGTGTCGCCACTCCGGGTGAGCTCGAGGACCTGCTGGCGCGGATCCGGACGGTCGCCAATGTCGCCTCGCGCACCACGGTGGTCCTCTCCACACCCTGGGAGTAGCCGCCGCTGCCGCTCGTCACTGCCCCGACCGCGCGGACGCGGCCAAGCGCCCGATCGGCGCCGCCCGAGCTGCTGATCGACGACGCCTAGCGGTTCATTGGCGCCGCCTAGCGGCTGATTGGCGCGACGGAGCCCCCGGTGACCTCGAGCAGGTCCCGGGGGGTCAGCGCGATGTCCAGACCACGTTTCCCACCGGACACGTAGATCCGCTCGTACGCTTCGGCGCTCGCGTCGAGCACGGTCGGGAGCGCGGTCCGCTGGCCGACCGGCGAGATGCCGCCCAGGACGTATCCGGTGGCCCGCTCGGCCGCTCTCGGGTCGGCCATCGTGGCCCGCTTGCTCTTCAGCGCGGCGGCCACCGCCTTCAGGTCGAGGCTTCGGTCGACCGGCACGATGCCGACACCAAGGCCCCGATCGGTATACACGAGAAGGGTTTTGAACACCTGCGCCGGTGGGGTGCCGAGCGCCTCGGCCGCCTCGAGCCCGTACGACTGCGATCGGGGGTCGTGCTCGTAGGCATGCACCGTGAAGGCGACACCCGCCCGGGTGAGCGCCGTGGTCGCGGGTGTGCCTCGGGTCTCGGACTTGCGGGCCATGGCAGACAAGGTATGCCGCGGGTGCCGGGCCGCGGCATACCCCTGTCTTGTGGTGGGTCCAGTAGTGCGTCGACCTCAGACGAGGGCGGCGTCGCGCGCCGAGGCCGCCCGGCTCGCCGCGGCGGCTTCGGTCGCCCGCTCGTGGGTGGCGGCGTGGTCACCCTGCTCGCGCCACCACTTCTGACCGGACTCCGGCAGCGTGTAGATCGGGTCGTAGTAGACGTACTGGCGGGAGAGCGCCTGCTCCAACGTCAGGTCACCTTCGCCCTCGATCGAAGTGCGGTAGTTCTTGCGCCAGAACGACATTCCCTTCTCGGTGTCGTAGCTGTCGACCTGGTGGACCCAGCGCTTGCCGACGAACGGGACGTCACACACGATGCGCGGCGTCGCGAAGCCGGGCAGGTAGCCCATGATGCCGTGCTGGAGGTGCTGGGCCTCGGCAAGGGACAGCCGCCAGTGCTCGCTGAACGGGATCATGTCGCACATGTAGAAGTAGTAGGGCGTGATCGAGGCCTCGTCCTGCAGCGCAAAGCACAGGTCGAGCAGCTGGTCGGTGCTGTCGTTGACGCCTCGCATCAGCACGCCCTGGTTGCGCACGTCGCGGACTCCCGCCTCGAGCATGGTCTTGGCCGCCTTGGCCACCAGCGGCGTGACCGACGCGGCGTTGTTGATGTGCGTGTGGATGGCGAGCGACACCCCGCGGGACCGCGCCTTCGCCGCGACCCGCCCGACGCCCTCCACCACGTCGTCCTGGAGCCAGTGCTGCGGCAGGCCCATGAGGGCCTTGGTGGCCAGCCGGATGTCCCTGATGTTGTCGATGTCGAGCAGCTTGTCGAGGAAGCCCTCGAGGTTCTTCCATGGCATGTTGGCCACGTCGCCACCGGAGACGACGACATCGCGCACTGCCGGCGTCGCCTGCAGGTAGGCCAGCATTGCGGCGTGGCGGTCGACCGGCTTGCCGAGCAGCTTCAGCTTGGGGACCTGCGGGGTCGAGTTGCCGACGAGGTCCATGCGGGTGCAGTGGCCGCAGTACTGCGGGCACGTGGACAGCAGCTCGGCGAGCACCTTCGTCGGGTAGCGGTGGGTCAGACCCTCGGCCACCCACATGTCGTGCTCGTGGAGGCTGTCGCGCGCGGAGAACGGGTGGGACGGCCAGTCGGTGCGACGGTCGGAGAAGACGGGGAGCATGTAGCGTCGCACGGGGTCGGCGTAGAACGCCTGGGTGAACTCCTCGCCGGCGGCCGGAATCGCCTCGGCGGTGCCGCCGCCGGTGACCATGGTGTTGAGCATCTGGGGCGGGAGCAGCATCGACATCGTCGCCCGCTCCGCC
>DASSJT010000176.1:0-20319 GCA_035691065.1 Dermatophilaceae bacterium | reverse complement strand
CAGCCCCCGCGCCCTCGAGCGGGTGTGGAAGGCACAGCACTTCTCCTACTGGATGACCACGATGCTCCACCAGGTGCCCGGGGCGACCGACTTCGACCAGCGGCGGCAGATCGGCGAGCTCACGTCCGTCGTGCGCTCCCGGGCCGGGTCGACCTACTTGGCCGAGGCCTATACGGGCTGGCCAGCCGGCTCCTGAGCCGAGAAGAGCCGCACCGGCATGAGGGGGCGATATGCCCAGTGTCACTTGGACTAGGACATTCGTGCGATTCGCCCCAAACCGGGCAGTGATAGACAAGTCTCACGGTCGGTCTCTCTCGGGCGCGGCCGTGCGTCGCTCGCGTCGTCCTGCCTGCGGAGGGGCAGCAGGGCATTCAGGCCCACCCGGCCTACTTCGACATCCCACAACGTTCGGAGTCACCATGCGTCGTGCGTTCTATGCGCTGGTCATCGCCGTCGTGGCGCTCATCGGCGCGCCGACGGCTGCCTTCGCTGGTAGCCCACACTTCATCAAGTCCGCCACCGTGATCTCGGCATCGGGCGACACGCTCACCGTGTCCGGCAAGGAGGCTGGTCTCGGCGACGAGTTGCAGGTGCACGTGGTGCTGACGGCCACTGCCCTCTGCATCAACGGCGGGGGCAACCACCCCAAGGCGGTCAACAAGGGGTCGTTCTCGAGTGAGGGCGACTTCCCGGTGCAGAACGGCAAGGCCGACTTCAGCCTCACGCTGACGGCGACCTTCCAGCCGGACTGCTCCCCGCCCATGACCGTGTCGTGGACCGACATCAGTCTTACCGACACGACCAACAACATCACCCTCAACATCCCAGGGACCTTCCCGTGATCGACGGCTGAACCCTGGCCACCGGAGGCCGGCCCGACACGTCGGGCCGGCCTTTCGCTGTCAGCCCGATGGCAGCCGGGGCCAGCCGCTCAGCGCACGCCCCTCGGGCGGAACTGGATCGAGATGCGAGGACCGACTGCCTTCGTCGTCTTCGGCACACAGTGGTCCCAGGTGCGCTGGCAGGAGCCACCCATGACGACGAGGTCTCCATGGCCGAGCGAGAACTTCCTCGACTGGCCCCCGCCCCGCGGGCGCAGCATGAGCGCTCGTGCCGAGCCGACCGAGAGGATGGCCACCATCGTGTCGAGGTTGCGGGCGCGTCCGATGCGGTCACCGTGCCAGGCCACCGAGTCGCGCCCATCGCGGTAGAGGCAGAGGCCGGACGTGACGAAGCGCTCGCCGAGCTCGCGCTCGTAGTGGTCGCTCAGGATCTCGCGAGCCTCCGTCAGGAGGGGGTGGGGGAGCGCTTCTCCCTCGCCGTAGAACTTCAGGAGCCTCGGCACGTCGACGATGCGCTCGTACATCTCGCGCCGCTCGGCGTGCCAGGGCACCTCACGGGCGAGGGCGTCGAAGAGCTGGTCGGCGCCGGCCAGCCAACCGGGCCGGTGGTCCACCCACGCTCCCCGGGCCAGCGTCACCCGCTCGAGCCCGTGGTCGAGCGGGCGCATCGCGAGCTCGTCGGCGAAGTCCAGCAGGGAGCCCTGCATTGCCGCAGCCATGCGGGCCAGTCTACCGCAAAGTCTCGAACAGACGTTCGAACCTGCGAGCCTTGACCGTCCTGTCCCTGTGCCGTAGGACAATGTCGGCGTGCCGCTCTACCGCGACGAGGCCATCGTCCTTCGCACCCAGAAGCTGGGCGAGGCCGACCGCATCGTCACCCTCCTGACCCGCAGGCTCGGCAAGGTCAGGGTCGTGGGCAAGGGCGTGCGCCGCACCAAGAGCCGGTTCGGCTCGCGGCTCGAGCCGGCCATGATGATCGACGTCCAGTGCTACGAGGGCCGGTCGCTCGACACGGTCACGCAGGTGGAGACCATCGCCCCGTGGGGCGATGCCATCGCCCGGGACTACACGGCATACACCGCGGCCAACGCTGTTCTCGAGACGGCCGACCGCCTGACCGAGGAGCACCAGCCGGCCCTCCAGCAGTTCCTGCTGCTCTCGGGTGCGCTGCGCTCGCTCGCCGACGGCGAGCACGACCCGGTGCTCGTGCTCGACGCCTACCTGCTGCGGGCCCTGGCGGTCGCCGGGTGGGCGCCCAGCTTCCACGACTGCGCGCGCTGCGGGGCCCAAGGCCCCCACGGGGCGTTCAACATCGCCGCTGGCGGCACGGTCTGTCCGGTATGCCGGCCGCCCGGCTCGGCTGCCCCAGCGCCGGAGACGCTGGCCCTCCTCGCCGCCCTCCTGGCCGGCGACTGGGTGGTTGCCGACGGCTCCGACCCGAGGCACCGGCGCGAGGGGAGTGGCCTGACCGGGGCGTTCCTCCAGTGGCACCTCGAGCGCGGCGTGCGATCCTTGCGTCTCGTGGACCGCACCGCTCACCACCCGCCGAAGCCCGACGGCGTCGCCGCGGCCGCCCCGGCCGGGTGACCGGATGACCCCTGACGGTCCTGCCGCCACGTCCTATGCACCGCCGTTCCAGCACCCCAGCGGCGTCCGGCCACCACAGATCCCCCTCGCCCGCCTGCCCCGTCACGTGGCGGTGGTCATGGACGGCAACGGCCGGTGGGCCAACCAGAGGGGGCTGCCGCGCACCAAGGGCCATGAGGCGGGGGAGGCCGCCCTCCTCGACGTGGTCGCGGGCGCCATCGAGGTGGGGATCACCCACCTGTCGGCCTACGCGTTCTCGACGGAGAACTGGCGGCGCTCGCCCGAGGAGGTCCGGTTCCTGATGGGCTTCAACCGCGACGTGATCCGGCGGCGGCGAGACCAGCTCCACGAGTGGGGAGTGCGCATGCGCTGGGTGGGTCGCCGGCCACGCCTGTGGGGGTCGGTGATCAAGGAGCTGGAGGTGGCGCAGGAGCTCACGCAGCACAACACCGGGCTCACCCTGTACTTCTGCGTCAACTACGGCGGCCGCGCCGAGATCGCCGACGCCGTGCAGCGCATCGCCGAAGACGTCAAGCGCGGGCGGCTCAAGCCCGGCGGGGTCGACGAGCGCACTATCGCCCGCTACCTGGACGAGCCGGACATGCCCGACGTCGACCTCTTCCTGCGCTCGTCGGGGGAACAGCGCACGTCCAACTTCCTGCTCTGGCAGAGCGCCTACGCCGAGCTGGTGTTCCAGGACACGCTGTGGCCCGACTACGACCGGCGGCACCTGTGGCAGGCGATTCAGACCTACGTCGACCGCGACCGGCGCTATGGCGGCGCGGTCGACATGCCGAGCTCGCCCTGACGCGATGTTCCGATGCCTGGCTCTCGCGCGCCGTTCTGACGCCTCGCTCTGAGGCCTCGCTTGACGCCTCGGTCATCGCTCGGGCCGTCCCCGGCTCAGGCGCCCCCGTACCCGGCAGGTGTCGTGCCGTGGCGCTCGCGGTACCACTCGACATAGGCCTGGACCGCCGTCGGCAGCGTCGCGAAGACCCGGTCCTCGCCCACGCACTGGATGAACCCGCCGCGCTCGAGGTCGGCGCGCAGGTCCTGCTTCACGCGCGCCATGGCCAACGTGATGCCTCGACGCCCGAGCTCCTCCTGCAGATCGTGGAGCGCGTCCAGAGCGGTGATGTCCACGGAGACGTTCGCCTCGGCGTTGAGCAAGAACCACTCGGGAGGAGTGGGCGAGGTCTCAGCGGACAAGAGGGCTCGCCTGAGGAAGTCCTGGGCGTTCGCGAAGAAGAGCGGGGAGTCATAGCGGTAGACCACCAGCCCGGCGACCTGCTGCGCCTGCGGGTAGTCGTCGACGTCGTGCATTCCCGCCAAGCCCGGGACGAACGCGAGGACACCGTCGTGGGGGCGGGCCACCCGGTGGAGCAGATCCAGCACCGACAGTGCGATGGCGAACAGCACGCCCTGGAGCACGCCGAGGATGAGAACCCCGACCGTGGTCCCCACCGCGAGGTAGAGCTCGGTCCGGCGGAACCCGGCCATCCGGCGCAGCTCCGAGACATCCACCAGACGCGTGGCGGCATACACGACCACGGCACCCAGGGCCCCGTTGGGGAACGCCGCCAGCACGGGGCCCAGCACCGTCACCACGACGAGCACCACCGCAAGGGCGGCCAGCGAGTACAGCTGGCTGTGGCTTCCTGCGGCATTGCCGATCGCGGTGCGGCTGCCACTGCTGCTGACCGGGAAGCCCTGGCTCATGCCGGCGGCCACGTTGGCGGCGCCGAGGGCCAGCAGCTCCTGGTTGTTGTCGACGGCGTCCGAGCCGCGGGTGGCGAACGCGCGGCCGGTGAGCACGTTGTCGGAGTACGCCACCATGGTGATCCCGAGGGCCGCCGGGAGCAGCGCCACGACGTCGGCAGAGCCGATGTGCGGCACCTGGACGTGTGGCAGGGCGGAGGCGACGTGGCCGACCACCGCGATCCCCCGGCTCTTGAGGTCGAAGAGGGCCACGGCAGCCGCCGCGAGGAGCATCCCGACCAGGGGGCCCGGAACCCGGGGCAGCCACGCCTGCACCGCGAAGAGGAAGACCAGCACGGCGCCCGCCAGGAACACCGTGGGCAGGTGAGCGGCTCCGAGGTGAGTCGCGGTGTCCGCGAGCTCGCTGAGGGGGCCGCCGCTGGGCACGCGGATGCCGGTCAGCCTGCCCAGCTGTCCGACGATCATGATCACCGCGACACCGAGCATGTAGCCGACGAGCACAGGCCGTGACAACAGCTCGGCCAGGAAGCCCAGCCGGCCGACCCAGGCGACGAGGCAGGTCGCGCCCACCAGGATCGCCAGCAGACCGGCAAGCGCGGCGTAGCGCCCCGGATCTCCGGCTGCGACCCCGCCCAGGGCCACGGCGGTCATCAGGGCGGTCGTCGACTCCGGGCCCACGGACAGCTGGGGGGACGAGCCGAGCACTGCGTACACCAGGAGGGCCCCGATGGTGGCCCACAGGCCGGTCACCGCCGGCAGTCCGGCCACCTGGGCATAGGCCATGACCTGGGGGATGAGGTATGCCGCCACCGTCGCCCCGGCGAGCAGGTCGCCACCCAGCCACGCTCGGTCGTAGTGGCGGAGCCGGTCGACCCCGGGCAGCAGGCGGAGCGACCGGGTCCGGCTGCGGTTTACGGGCATCCGGCTCCCCTCCATGGCATCGACTCCGATGACGGGCCGGCTGCCGCGACGCGCGACCCGGCGGGGTCAAGCATGTCGCTGGCGGCCACCCTCCGCTAGGACCAAGAGCCCCGACTTCTGGAGGCCGCGGGTGCCGAAGGGCCTGTCGTCAGCCGGAACTGGCGCAGTCGCCGCAGGTCCCGACGATCTCGAGGGTGTGCTCGATGTCGGTGAAGCCGTTAGCGGCGCTGACCCGGCCTGCCCAGCGCTCCACCTCCGGGCCTTCTACCTCGACCGTCCTGCCGCACGACCGGCATACCAAGTGGTGGTGGTGACCGGTGCTGCAGCGGCGGTAGACGGCTTCGCCGTCATCCGTCCGGAGCATGTCGATCTCACCGTCGGCGGCCATGGCCTGGAGCGTCCGGTAGACCGTGGCCAGGCCGACCTTCTCGCCCGACTCTCGCAGGAGTGCGTGGAGCTCCTGTGCCGACCTGAACTCCTCGCTTTCGGCGAGGGCCGCGGCGACCGCCGCGCGCTGGCGGGTCGGACGCCGGCCGACCTCTGTTTGCGTTGCGTGTGCGGGGGAGGGCGTCACGGGTGGCTCACCCGGTCGCCGGGAGCGGTGTCGTATGCCGTGGGCCCGCTGTGGTCGTCGTAGTGACCCTCGTGGGGGGCGTGGCGGTGCCCGCTGTGCAGGTAGTCGACGTGGTCGCCGTGTGGCACCGCGACATGGCCGCAGCCAGGCCCGTGCTCATGGTTGTGGCGCTCGGCGCGGCGGTGGCGGACCCGCACGTAACGAGCGTGCAGCTCAGCCGAGGTGGCGACGACGAGGAACATGGCGATGGCGAGGAGGACGATGGAGCCGCCGGACGGCGTGCCCGCGAAGTACGAGCCCACAACGCCGCCGACGCTGCAGGCGACGCCGATCAGCACCGCCCAGGCCGTGGCCGTCCGGAAGCTGCGGGCGATGAGCTGCGACGTGGCGTTGGGGATGATCATGAGCGCGCTGATCAGCAGGAGGCCCACAATGCGCATCGAGACCACGACCGTGACTGCCGTCAGCACGGCGAGCGCGAGGTTGAGCGCGGTCACCGGCATCCCCGAGGCTCGGGCGTACTCCTCGTCGTTGGCCACCGCGAACAGCCACGGGCGGAGGAACCAGGTCACCACGAGGACGACCGCCGCCAGCCCGGCGAAGACCCAGAGGTCCGTGCTGCTCGTCGTGAGGATGGCCCCGAACAGGTAACCCGTGAGGCTGGCGGGGGTGCTGGACGACGACCTGGAGATCAGCACCACGCCGGCGGCGATGCCCCCGTAGAAGAGGACGGCCAGGGCGATGTCCCCACTCGTGCGGCCACGCGCGCGGACCAGCTCGATGGCGACGGCGGCGAGCACGGCCGCTACCAGCGCGGTCATGACCGGCGCGGTGCCGGTCAGGACGCCCACCGCGACGCCGGCGAGGGCCACGTGCCCCATCCCGTCACCGATGAGCGACATGCGGCGCTGCACCAGGAAGACACCGACCATGGGGGCGGTGAGTCCCACGAGGAAGGCGGCCAGGAGCGCCTGGCGCATGAACTCCAGCGACAGCAGGTCAGCCACGACGGGCCTCCGGGGCGGTGGGGTCGAGCGGGCCGGCACCTGGGACGGCGGACACGTCGGGGTCTGGCCCGGCCTCGTCTTCGTGGTGGTGGGCGCCGGCTCCGGCGTCGACGTGGTGGTGGTGCCGGGCCTCGTAGGCGTCGACGGACCCGTCGAAGTCGACCCTGCCGGTGCTGGTGCACAGGATCCGGGTGACCACTGGGCGAAGCGCCTCGAGCTCGTGGGTGACGATCACCATCGTCGTGCCGCGCTCGGCGAGTCGCGCGAGAACCCGCGCGAGCGCCAGCTGGTTGGCGGCGTCGACTCCGGCAGTCGGCTCGTCCATGAGGAGCACCTCCGGCTGGGCGGCGAGAGCCCTCGCGATGAGCACCCGGCGCTGCTGTCCGCCCGAGAGCGTGCTGACGTCGGCGTGGGAGCGGTCGGCGAGGCCGACGAGGTCGAGGGCCTCGGTCACGAGCGCCGCGTCGGCGCGCCCCGCCGACTGCCACCAGCGCCGGTGGGGGAGCCGCCCGATCGCCACGATCTCCTGGGCGGTGGCGCGTACTGACGCCGACAGCGAGTGCCGCTGGGGGACGTAGCCCAGCCTCGTGTGGTCGCGGAACTGCTCCAGAGGGGTCCCGAACACCTCGACGCGGCCCGCGATGTGGTCGCTCAGGCCGAGGAGCCCCTTCACCAGGGTGCTCTTGCCGGAGCCGTTCGGCCCGAGGAGGGCGATGACCTCGCCCGGGTAGATGCTGGCGCTCACGCCGGAGACGACCGTGCGGTCGCCGTACCCGAATGCCGCGTTGGTCAGGGCGATGACCGGCGCCGACACCGCAGCCGTCGCCACGGGAGCACTGGAGGCCGGCGCAGGAGCGCCTGGCGTGGTCATGAGCACCCCTGCCCGGCCCTGAGGGTCGCGAGGTTGGCCCGCATGACCTCAAAGTAGTCCCTGCCCGCGGACGCGTCCGTGATCCCCTCGACCGGGTCGAGGATGGCGACCTTCGCCCCCGCCTCCCGGGCCACGGTCTCGGCGATCACGGGGCTCACGAGGGTTTCGGCGTACACGGTCGACGCCCCTGACTCGCGCACTTGCCGCGCGAGGTCGCGCATGGTCGACGCCGTCGGCTCGCTGTCCGGGGAGACCCCGGCGATCGCCTCCTGGACGAACCCGTAGCGCTTCGCCAGGTAGCCGAAGGCAGCATGGCTGGTCACGATCCTGCGGTTCGTGCAATGCGCCAAACCTTTGGTGAACGCTGCGTCGAGGGTATGCAGGCGACCGGCGAGCCCGGCAGCCCGCATGCGGTAGTCGGACGTGTGAGCGGGGTCGAGCCGCTCTAGCTGGGCGGCAATGGCCTCGCCCACAGCGGCATACCTCACCGGGTCCAGCCAGAAGTGCGGGTCGGCGCTGCCGCGCGCGGCATGCTCCGCTGCGGACTCGTCGGTGTGACCGGTCTCGGTCGAATAGAGGTCCAGGTGAGCCGGCGCGCTCACGTCGAGGGCGGTGCCCTTGGCCGCCTGGGCGACGGCGTCGTCCACGGCCGGCTGGAAGCCCTTCTCGTACACCACGAGGTCGGCCTTGGTGAGGCGGACGATGTCTCGAGGCGTCAGCTCCAGGTCGTGCGGCTCGGCGCCGGGCTTGGTCAGGGAGCTCACCCGCACGAGGTCGCCGCCGACCTGCTCCGCCGCGTACTGCAGGGGATAGAAGGAGGCGACCACGGACAGCCGGCCGTCGGACGAGCCGGCAGCGCCCGCGCCGCACGCCGAGAGGGCCAACAGCAGCCCGGCCGCGGCCAGCGCCGACAGGGGGCGCGCGGCATCAGGGAGCATGACAATCATTCTCAAGTGGATTGAGAACGATTGTCAAGCTCGACGGGACGGCACTGAACGCAGCCTGTCGGAGGCGCGGTGCTGGACGCGCCGGCCCAGCGGCCACTGCGGAACGAGCTAGGAGCGGGGACTGGCCTGCACCACGGCCACGACCACGGCCAGGAGAATCACCGCGGAGCGCATCAGTCGCTCCACCGCAGTGAGCCGAGGCCACGAGAGGGCCAGGAGCCATGCCAGGAACAGCGCCACGACGACCGTGAAGACCCAGCCCCACCCAGGGATGAAGATGCCGGCTACCAAGAGGCCCAGCACCACGAGGAACGGGGCCCAGCGCGGCAGGGCGCTGATGCGGGTCAGGAACGGCAGGCTCGCCGTCTCGAGGCGTTCGCGCAAGGATGGCACGCAGGCACCCTACGGCCTGTCCTCCGACCTGGCGCACTCGTCCCCAGCCAGCCACCCGGCATACTGCCCGCTGTCGGTGAAACCCCGTCACCCGGAGCGTGCGCAGGCCGATAGCCTTCCCTCATGGCTGCACCCACGTCGACCGTCGACACCGTCGTCTCCCTTTGCAAGCGCCGGGGCTTCGTCTTCCCCTCCGGTGAGATCTACGGTGGCACGCGCTCGGCCTGGGACTACGGCCCGCTCGGAGTCGAGCTCAAGGAGAACATCCGCCGCCAGTGGTGGAAGTCGATGGTGACCGGCCGCGACGACGTCGTGGGCCTCGACTCCTCGATCATCCTGCCGCGGCAGACCTGGGTCGCCTCCGGCCACGTCAACGAGTTCAGCGACCCGCTGACCGAGTGCCAGTCGTGCCACAAGCGGTTCCGCGCCGACCACCTCCAGGAGGGCGTCGCCGCCAAGAAGGGCATCGAGGACCCCGAGTCGATCCCGCTCTCGGAGATCAACTGCCCCAACTGCGGCACCAAGGGCGCCTGGACCGAGCCGCGCGAGTTCAACATGATGCTCAAGACCTACCTCGGCGTCATCGAGGACGAGTCCGGCCTGCACTACCTGCGGCCGGAGACCGCGCAGGGCATCTTCATCAACTTCCTCAACGTCATGAACGCCTCGCGCAAGAAGCCGCCGTTCGGCATCGCCCAGACCGGCAAGAGCTTCCGCAACGAGATCACGCCCGGCAACTTCATCTTCCGCACCCGCGAGTTCGAGCAGATGGAGATGGAGTTCTTCGTCAAGCCGGGCGAGGACGAGGAGTGGCACGAGTACTGGATCGCCGAGCGCACCCGCTGGTACGTCGACCTGGGCATCAACCCCGACAACCTGCGCCACTACGAGCACCCCTACGAGAAGCTGTCGCACTACTCGAAGCGCACGGTCGACATCGAGTACCGGTTCCACTTCACGGGCAACGAGTGGGGCGAGCTCGAGGGCATCGCCAACCGCACCGACTTCGACCTCACGACGCACACGAAGCACTCCGGCACCGACCTCGTCTACTTCGACCAGGCCACCGGCGAGCGCTACACGCCCTACGTCATCGAGCCCGCGGCCGGCCTGTCGCGCTCGCTGATGACCTTCCTTGTCGACGCCTACGCCGAGGACGAGGCGCCCAACACCAAGGGGGGCGTCGACAAGCGCGTGGTGCTGCGGCTCGACAAGCGGCTCGCGCCCGTCAAGGCCGCCGTGCTGCCGCTCTCGCGCAACGCCGACCTCTCGCCCAAGGCCCGCGACCTCGCCACGTCCCTGCGCCTGCACTGGAACATCGACTTCGACGACGCCGGCGCGATCGGCCGTCGCTACCGCCGCCAGGACGAGATCGGCACGCCGTTCTGCGTGACCGTCGACTTCGAGACCCTCGAGGACCAGGCCGTCACCGTCCGCGAGCGCGACTCGATGACCCAGGAGCGGATCTCGCTCGACAAGATCGAGGGCTACCTGGCGGAGCACCTCCTGGGCTGCTGAGCCCAGAGCCAGCCGGCCGGCACACCTGACAAACCTCATGGGTATGCCGGCCGCAAACGTCACGTCGACGTGGTGACGCCTGATCTGTGGGCCCGTCGGTCTCGACGGGCAGGCTGGCCAGCATGACAACAGCACTGGACTCACCACTCCCTGGCGAGACGCTGGCCGGGGGGCCGGCGGCGGTGCGGCTGGAGCGCCTGGCCAAGTCCTTCGGCCAGACCCAGGCCGTGCGGGAGATCGACCTGACCATCCAGCCGGGGGAGATCGTCGCGTTCCTCGGCCCGAACGGAGCCGGCAAGACCACCACCATCGACCTGCTGCTCGGCCTCGGCCATCCCACGTCCGGCAGCGCCTCGGTCTTCGGGCTCGAGCCCCGAGCCGCGGTAGCGCAGGGCCGGGTTTCCGCCGTCATGCAGACCGGCGGCATGCTGAAGGACCTCAGCGCGCGGGAGACCCTCGAGCTCACCGCTTCTCTGTTCGCCGAGACCCGACCCGTTGGCGAGGTCCTGTTGCGCGCCGGGCTGACCGAGGTCGGCCGGACCCGGGTGGGCAAGCTGTCGGGGGGAGAGCACCAGCGGCTGCGGTTCGCGATGGCCCTGCTGCCCGATCCCGACCTCCTGGTCCTCGACGAGCCCACCACGGGGATGGACGTCACCGGCCGACGCGACTTCTGGCGAGCCATCCGCGAGGACACCGACCGTGGGCGGACCATCCTGTTCGCGACGCACTACCTCGAGGAGGCCGACGCGTATGCCGACCGGGTGGTCCTCGTCAGCCAGGGCCGGATCGTCGCCGACGGCACCGCGGCCGAGATCAAGGCGATGGCCTCCGGGCGCACCGTGCGGGCGACCCTCGTCGATGCCGGTCCCGATGACGCTGGGGCGCTCTCCCGCCTGCCGGGCGTGACCGGGGTCGAGCTGCGGGGGGACACGCTGCTGGTCCGCACGACCGACAGCGATGCCGTCGCCAGGCACCTGCTCATCCATACCCGGGCCCGCGACCTGGAGATCGAGGCGAGGGGCATCGAGGACGCCTTCATCGCGCTGACCTCCGAAGATCTGGCCGATGACACCACCACCGACGACGCCGACACGGACCACGCCAGAGCAGCCGACACCGAAGGACACGACCACCGATGACCACCTCAACCGCCTCCCGCCCCCGGACCACTGCGGTGATCCCGCCCCGGCTGGGCGGCTTCAACCCGACCCTCCTGCGGATCGAGGCCCTGCGGGTGTTCCGCAACCGGCGGACCGTCGTGTTCACCCTGGTGGTGCCCGTCCTGTTCTTCCTGATGTTCGGCACGGACGCCAGCTATGTCCGGCAGAACGCCGGCCATGGCAACGTGGTGGCCTTCGTGATGGTCAGCATGGCGGCCTACGGCGCGCTCATCGCGAGCACCGGCGGGGGAGCCTCGGTGGCCACCGAGCGGGCGCTGGGCTGGAGCCGGCAGCTTCGGCTCACGCCACTCACCCCTGCGGCATACGTGATGGTGAAGGTGCTGCTGGCGATGTCGCTCGGGGCGATCAGCGTCGCCGCAGTGTTCACGGCCGGCGCCCTCGGCAGCGCCCACATGGACGAGGTCTGGCGCTGGACGGCCTGCGCACTGCTCGCCTGGGTGGGGTCGCTCGTCTTCGCGGCGTTCGGGCTCTTCATGGGTTACCTCCTCCCGAGCGAGAACGTCATGCAGCTGATCGGCCCGGGGCTCGCCGTGCTGGCCTTCCTCGGCGGACTGTTCATGCCGCTCCAGGACGGGTCCACGCTCGAAGTGGTCGCGCGCTTCACGCCGATGTACGGCATCGGCCGGCTGGCCCACGCACCGCTCACCGGCGACCCGGTGCAGTGGTGGTGGATCGCCAACGTCGTCGCCTGGTTCGCGGTCTTCGCTGGGGGCGCCGCATGGCGGTTCCGCAGGGACACGGCGCGCGTCTGACCGGCGCATCGCGCGGCATCCCAGGCAGCTCCTCATCCCGCTGACGAGGTTGGTCCTAATGTGGTGCGCGTGAGCGATGTGCTGAGCCAACCGGCTCTCGGACAGCGACGCTACGGTGCCGTCTTCGCCGGCATCTGGCTCCTGTTCCTGTTCCCGGTGGTGCAGGCTGCGTGGTCCAACCGCGACACCGGCCGGGGCTGGGTGGGTCTGGCCGCCGTCCTGGCCTTCTCTACCATCTACGTCGCGGCCTTCGCGCTCCGCCGCCACCGCGACCCCGGCAGCTTCGGCCGTGATGCCCCCGGACCGGCGGGCATCGCGGTCCTCGCCGCGCTCGCGGTCCTCGAGGTGACGGCACTGCTCAGCGTGGGCTACCACGCCCTCGCCATGAGCGTCTTCATCGGGGTCGCGTGCATGATCTACCTGCCCCTGCAGTTCGGCATCGCGGCGGTGATCGTGCTGGCGGCCGCTTCCGAGACGGCAGCACGGCTGGTCCCGGGATGGACCCATGCCGACGGGATCGCGCTCTCGGTGTGCCTGGCCGGGGCGGCGATGTTCGGCGTGGTGCAGCTCGTGCGCCGCAACTTCGACCTCCTCCTCGCCCGTGCCGAGAACGCGCGGCTGGAGGTGCAGGAGGAGCGCAACCGACTCGCCCGAGACCTCCACGACATCCTGGGCCACTCGCTGACCGTGATCACCGTGAAGGCCGAGCTGGCCGGACGCCTGGTCGACGTCGACGCAGACCGGGCGAAGGCCGAGCTGGGAGACCTCGAGCGGCTCTCCCGTGACGCGCTCGCCGACGTGAGGCGCACGGTCGAGGGCTACCGCGAGATCACCCTGCCCGGTGAGCTGGCACGCGCCCGGGTCGCGCTGGAGGCTGCAGGCATCACCCCCGACCTGCCGCGCACGACCGATGCGGTTCCCTCCGACCTCCGGGAGCTCTTCGCCTGGTCGGTCCGCGAGGGAGTGACCAACGTGGTTCGCCACAGTGGCGCCAGCCGGTGCACGGTCACGATCGAGCCCACTGCGGTCACGGTCAACGACGACGGGCGCGGGCCGGCGTCCGGGCATCCGAACGGCGGCCACGGCCTCAGGGGTCTGCGCGAGCGCGCCGCAGCGATGGGAGCGTCGGTAGCGACCGGGCCGCTCGAGCCCCACGGGTTCTGCCTGTCCGTCCACGTCACCTCCTCGGAAGCGCAGTCGTGAGCATCCGGCTGCTGCTCGCCGACGACCAGGCGCTCGTGCGCGGCGCCCTCGCCTCGCTGCTGGAGCTCGAACCCGACATGGAGGTCGTGGCAGAGGTGGGCCGTGGTGACGAGATCGTCGCGGCGGCACGGGCCAGCACCCCCGATGTCGCGCTGGTCGACGTCGAGATGCCGGGGCTGGACGGAATCGCCGCCACGGCGGAGCTCAAGGCGGCCATGCCTGAGGTGAAGGTGCTCGTCGTGACCACCTTCGGCCGTCCCGGCTTCCTGCGCCGGGCGATGCAGGCGGGCGCCAACGGGTTCGTCGTCAAGGACACGCCGGCTCGACAGCTCGCCGACGCGGTACGCCGGGTGCACGCCGGCCTGCGGGTCGTCGACCCTGCGCTTGCGGCCGACTCCCTGGCATCGGGGGAGTCGCCCCTCACGGCCCGCGAGACGGAGGTGCTCCGGGCGGCGCGGGGTGGCGGCTCGGTGTCGGACATCGCCAAGTTCGTGCACCTCTCGGAGGGAACAGTGCGCAACCACCTCTCCGCCGCGATTGGCAAGACCATGGCGCGCAACCGCGCTGACGCGGTGCGGATCGCCGACGAGAGCGGGTGGCTCTGAGCCCGCGCAGCCAGCGCGCCGACCGGCCAGGTATCTTCCCGAGGCCCCTCGGCCCCAACCTCGCGGGCGCTCTGTGCGTTAATGCACTGAGGAGGCGGAATGCGGCCCGAGATGGACGAGGAGTTCGCACAGTTCGTGCGCTCGACGCAGCACCAGCTCCTGCGCGCGGCCTACCTCGTCTGCGGTGACATCCACCTGGCCGAAGACCTCCTCCAACAGGCCTTCCTGAAAGTGGCCCTGCGCTGGGAGAGCCTGCGCAGCGGAGCGCCGGGGGCTTACGTCCGGCGCATCCTCTACCGCGATGCCGTGTCGACCTGGCGCCGGACTCGTCGCGAACAGCTGGACGGCGGCCCCTTCGAGCTGTTCGCCGACACGGAGACGACCGCAGCCATCGACCAGCGCCTCGACATCGAGACCGCCCTGCTCCAGCTGACGCCGCGTCAGCGAGCGGTCATCGTCCTGCGGTTCTTCGAGGACCGGTCCGAGCGTGAGGCGGCCGAGGCCCTCGGGGTCAGCGTCGGCACCGTCAAGAGCCAGACCCACGACACACTGGCCCGCCTGCGCACGCTCATGCCGGAGTTCGCCGACTCGCTCAACGGATGGGAGTCGTGATGACCTCTCGAGACCTGACCGCGATGCTGGACCACGCGAGTGCCCACGTGGGCGAGGTCGACCTCGCCGAGCGCGCCTGGGCGGGCGCCGTGGCCGCGCGCCGGCGACGCCAGCGCGCGGCGGTCGCCGTGGGCGCGCTGGCGGCTGCAGCCGCCATCGCGGTGGGCAGTGGTGCGCTGTCCCCAGGAGACGGTGGGTCGAAGTCGCACGTCACGCCGGCCACCACTTCGGCACGTGACACCACCCTCCGCGCGGCCGACGGCACCGAGTTCACCATCGCACCTCCGCTGGGTGCAGAGGCCGCCCTGCCCCACATCGTCAGCCCTCTGCCCGAGGCCGTTCCGGACGGCAAGCCAGACCTGACGCTCTCCGCAGCCCACGGCTTCTTCGGCGAGTCGGCCGCCCTCGTCAACGCTGTGATGCTCACTGAGGTGGGGGTCGGGAGGTACCAGCCCGTGCTCTTCGGGACCTATGGTCCTCGCGTCCTGGCCGACAGGGTGACCCTGCAGCGCGTCGGGGACCCCGCCCATGGCACCGCGCCGCCGCTCTCGCGCGGTGCCGTGTCGCCCGACGGCCTCAGGGTGGCCTTCCCCCAGCGGGGCGCGGTTGTCGTCCTCCGCGTCGACACCGGCGTCAAGACAGTGGTGCCAGTGTCCGATCCCGTTCTCACCAGCGCCGACTGGAGCTTCGACGATGCCCACGTCATCGCGCGATCCCAGGACGCCAGCTGGTCGATCGACCCGGCACGCCGGACGGCGACCCGGCTGTCGACCGGTTTCGTGGCATCGGAGCACTACCAGGTGGTCACCCGCGGCAACGGCGTTCACCTGCTGACGTGGAGCGCCGCCGGACGGGTGACCGAGGACGACGCCTTCTCGGCACCGGTCACCCAGGCCGAGCGCACCGTGTCCAGCCTCGAGGGGTGGGCTGGCGCGTCGGTCTACCTCTTCCAGGAGCAGCTCGCCGACAGCGGAGTCGGAATCGCCTACCAGGCACTCCTCGCCGTCAACGCCGACGTGCCCTCGCGGCACCGGATGCTGGTGTTCGGCGAACAGCCGCCGCGGTCGAAGGGCTGCTGCCAGGTGCTGGGGTGGAGCGGGCCGAACCTCCTGTACCTCGCGCGGGGGGACGACGACGACATCTCCTGGGTGCTGTCCTGGAACGTCAACACGAGGGAGGTCAGCCGGGGCTCGATGATCCGCTGGTTCACCGGCCACTACGCCCCCTTCGCGTTGGCGATCCGGCCCTGAGCCCGGCCGGTCGATTCCCGGTTCGAAGGGCTATGCCTCCCCGAGGGCGATCGGCCGCGAGGGATCGGTGATCCACTCGCTCCAGGATCCGACGTAGACCGAGGCCTGCACGCCGATCTCGTGCAGGGCAAGTGCTTCGTGCGCCGCGGTCACGCCCGACCCGCAGGAGGTGCCGACCGATGACGCCTCGAACACCCCCTTACCGGCGAAGTAGTCGCGCAGCTGCCCGACCGGAAGGAACCGACCGTCGGGGCGCAGGTAGTCGGCCATGGGCGCGTTCACGGCGCCGGGGATGTGGCCGGGCACGCGGTCGATGGGCTCGGTCTCGCCCCGAAACCGCTCCGGGGCCCGCGAGTCCAGCAGTATGCCGGTGTGCGCCACCTCCGCTGCCTCCTCGGCATCGAGCATGGGAAGGCCGCCGGGACGGGCCGTGAACGTGCCCTGTCCGGGCGTCGGGTACTCGGTGGTCGTGGGCAGCCCTTCGGCGCGCCACCGTTCGAGCCCGCCGTCGAGCACGCGCACATCGGCCAGGCCGAAATAGCGGAACACCCACCAGGCGCGCGCCGCCGCCAGCGAGGTCTTGGCGTCGTAGGCCACCACCGTGCTCCCGGCGTCGACGCCGCAGCGCCGAAGGGCCTCCTGCACGGAGTGGGCCGTGGGCAGGGGGTGGCGTCCCCCCGGACCAGGAGCCCCTGACAGCTCCGCCTCGAGATCGACGAAGTGCGCCCCGGGGATGTGTGCGCGGTCGTAGTCGTCACGTCCTGGCCGGCCCCCGAGGGTGTATTGGACGTCGATGACCACCGTGGTCGGGTCGCGTCGCAGGTCCTGCAGGTCCTGAGGGGTCACCAGCACGCTCACGGCAGCAGTCAAGCAGATGGGCAGGACGCGCAAGGGGGCCCGAAGCGGGTGGAACAAGGCGCGGGTGGAACAAGATGCGGGTAGGACAACGGCGCGGATGGACAAGGACGCGGATGGGACAATGGCGCGGCCATGTCCTCCACCACAACGATCGACACCATGACGATCGACACCCTCCGTGATCCGACCCCGAGCCGCCGTCTGCCGGTGCTGCCCCCGCTGCGAATCGGTCGGCATACCATCGAGTCCCCGGTGGTCCTGGCACCCATGGCCGGCATCACCAACCGTGCCTTCCGCCGGCTGTGCCGCGAGTACGGGTCGGCCGGCACGGAGCTCGGCGGCGCGAGCGGTGCAGGGGGCGCGAGCGGTGCGAGCGGTGCGACGTCGCTGTACGTGAGCGAGATGATCACCAGCCGGGCTCTGGTGGAGCGCTCTCCAGAGACCATGCGGCTGATCGAGCACGACCCCGACGAGAGCCTGCGATCCATCCAGCTGTACGGCGTCGACCCCGCCATCGTGGCGCGCGCCGTGCGGCTGCTGGTGACTGAGGACCGGGCCGACCACATCGACCTCAACTTCGGGTGCCCCGTCCCCAAGGTGACCCGCAAAGGCGGGGGCGCGGCGCTGCCCTGGAAACGCGAGCTGTTCCGCGGCATCGTGTCCGCCGCCGTCCGGGAGGCCTCGCCCTTCGATGTGCCCGTGACGGTCAAGATGCGCAAGGGCATCGACGACGACCACCTGACCTACCTCGAGGCGGGGCGCATCGCCGAGGCAGAAGGCGTGGCCGCCGTCGCGCTGCACGGCCGCACCGCAGCGCAGGCCTACTCGGGGGAGGCGGACTGGGCTGCCATCCGGGCCCTCAAAGAGTCCGTGACCACGATCCCGGTCCTCGGGAACGGCGACATCTGGTCGGCCGAGGACGCGGTCGAGATGGTGCGCCAGACGAACTGTGACGGTGTGGTCGTGGGCCGCGGGTGCCTGGGCCGCCCGTGGCTCTTCACCGATCTGGCCGCGGCCTTTGCGGGCACAACGGCCCGCGTGCGTCCGACGCTGGGCGAGGTGGCCGTCACGCTCCGACGCCACACCCAGTACCTCGTGGAGTTCTATGGCGACGAGTACAAGGCCTGCCGCGACATCCGCAAGCACATTGCCTGGTACCTCAAGGGATTCCCGGCGGGCTCCTCGGTGCGCCACCGGCTGGCGCTGGTCGACAGCCTCGCCGCGCTCGACGAGCTCATCGAGACGCTGGACCCCACGGCCCCGTGGCCCGGTGACGCAGCCGAGGGGCAGCGGGGCCGGTCGGGGTCGCCCCGGATCGTGGCCCTCCCCGACGGCTGGCTGGAGTCGCCGGAGCTCGACGACGCCCAGCAGGCCCGGCTTGCCGAGGCGGAGCTGACTGTCTCCGGCGGCTGAGAGGATCCGGCCATGGCTGACCGACCCTCAGACCCGATCGGCACACCCGGCGGCACGCCGGAGCGCCCGGCGCTGTTCTTCAGTGGGCCGGCGGAGTTCCGCCGCTGGCTGGAGGCCCACCACGCCACCGCCACCGAGCTGTGGATGGGCCTCTACAAGAAGCACGTCACCGAGGGCCGCGGGCTCGAATGGGCCCAGGCGGTCGAGGAGGCGCTCTGCTTCGGGTGGATCGACTCCCAGGCCCAGCGGCTCGACGACGACGCGGTGCGCCAGCGGTGGACGCCTCGCAAGCCTGGCAGCAGCTGGAGCAACATCAACGTGGAGGCTGTGGAGCGACTCACGGCGCAGGGGCGCATGACGCCGGCCGGCCTTGCGGCATACGAACGACGCAGAGCCGACCGCATGGGCATCTACGCCTACGAGCAGGACGGCGAGCTCGTCCTGGCGCCGGAGTACGACGCAGAGCTGGCGGCCAACCCGGGAGCAGCGGCCTTCTTCAGCCGGGCCACACCGTCCTACCGCAAGATCTGCGTCAACTGGGTGATGTCGGCCAAGCAGGAGGCCACGCGCCGCAAGCGCCTGGCTCAGCTGATCGACGACAGTGCGCACGGGCGGCTGATCCCGACGCAGCGCTATGGCACTGCACCGGCCTGGGTGGCGCGGCTTCGCCAGGAGCTGGGCATCACCGACTGAGTGGGCCCGCGGGGGCACGGAGCCGCCGACCACCGGCATAGAGTCCCGACGTGACCGATGACCTTGGCTACACCGCGGCCGACCGGGAGCGCTGGGTGCGCGAGGACCCGATCCACAAGCGTGCCGACCGTGACGACTTCGCGCGCGACCGGGCGCGGCTGGTCCACTCTGCCGCGCTGCGCCGCCTGTCCGCCAAGACCCAGGTTGTGCAGCCGGGCAGCGACGACTTCGTCCGCAACCGGCTCACCCACTCCCTGGAGGTGGCCCAGATCGGGCGTGAGTTCGGCGCCGCGCTGGGGTGCAGCGCCGACGTGGTCGACACCGCGTGCCTGGCCCACGACCTGGGGCATCCGCCCTTCGGCCACAACGGCGAGCGGGCGCTGGACGAGATCGGGGCCGCGATCGGGGGCTTCGAAGGCAATGCCCAGACGCTCCGGGTGCTGACTCGTCTCGAAGCCAAGCGGGTCCACCCCGACGGCCAACCCGCCGGCCTGAACCTCACGCGGGCCAGTCTGGACGCCGCCACGAAGTACCCCTGGCACCGGGGCGAAAGCCCTTACCCCACAACGAAGTTCGGTGTCTATGACGATGACAGGCCGGTCTTTGAGTGGCTCCGCCAAGGTGCTCCTGACGGCATCCAGTGCCTGGAGGCTCAGGTCATGGACTGGTCCGACGACGTGGCCTACTCGGTCCATGACGTCGAGGACGCCGTCGCTTCCGGACGGCTTGACCTGGGTCGCCTCCGCGACTCCGTGGAGGTTGCCGAGGTGCTCAGGGTCACCCACCGGTCGTATGCCGTGGACCTCACCATCGACCAGCTCGGTGCCGCCTTGGAGCGGCTGCTGGACACGCGCCTGGTGCCCACGGCATACGACGGTTCGCGTGCTGGACTGGCCCGGCTCAAGGACATGACCAGTGGCTTGATCGGCCGGTTCGTCCACGCCGTGGAGCTGGCGACCCGGGAGCGTCACGGCGGGCTGCCGCTGACTCGCTACGCCGCGGGGCTGGTCGTGCCGGAGGAGACGCGGGCCGAGTGTGCCGTGCTCAAGGGCGTGGCCGCCCACTTCGTGATGTTCGTGGACGAGCGTGTCGCGCTCCTGACCCATCAGCGGGACGTGCTCGCTGATCTTGTCGATGCCTATCTGAGCGACGCCGTGTCTCGTCTGGACCCGGAGTTTCGGGCGGACTGGCTGCGGGTGGACTCGGAGGGGGCGGCGCTGCGGGTGGTCTTGGACCAGGTGGCGTCTCTGACCGACGTACGCGCCGCGGCCCTTCATCAGAGGTGGTGTCGCGGCCTGTGACGGCAGCCCGACGGCTGTCCGGGGCCGGGACGCTTGTCCCGGTCGGGGCGCCGGGTCTGCCAGGGCCGGGTG
>DASSJT010000175.1:0-19991 GCA_035691065.1 Dermatophilaceae bacterium | reverse complement strand
AGAGTCTTCACCTTCAGCGTGAAGTCCTTCTTGGTTGGAGTGTGGTAGGCGGGCGTCGTCTCAGCCTTTTGTGAGGAACTGCTGGAAGACGAAGACGACGACGATGACGGGATGACGCTCTTGGTCGGTGATGTCGTCGGCACAGCGCACGCTGCTAGAAGGACTCCCGGCCGGTCAACCCCGCCTGCGCCGACATCGCCACTGCAGTGCACACGTCGAACAGCACGGAGCCCCCTTGTGCAGGCCAGGCGGCCTGCACAAGGGGGCTCCGTTTGCTCAGGCTGTCCGGTCAGGGCCCGCAGGAAGCGGGGCGGTCGTCCGGATTGCCAGTGCACTGCCCGGACTGGCCGGCACCGTTGCCGCCATTCGTGGGCGGTGGGGCATCGGCCGAGGCTGCCGAGGCGAGGCCGAGGCTGAGGACAGCGGCAAGAGCTGCCGCGGCGGCGAGGCGAGACTTCATGGCGGGTTCCTCCCTGCTGGGGTATGGCGGGACGGCTTTCAGGCCGACGCCCCAAGCACCCGTGCGACGGGCGCGACCCATGGCCGCATCCGAAGAGTAGGCGGCCCTAAGAACGGGCAAAACGGACAAAAGTACTAGTACCTTGCGTCCCCGCGGAACCGCCTAGCCAGTCGGCTTGGACGTCGCCGAGCGGTCCGGCCCCCAGTGCCGGACCGCGTGGCGCCTGACTGTGCGACCCCGTGCACCAGCTCGGCACCCTCGGCCAGCTCCGGAAGCTCAGGCTCCCATCCCTCGGCAGCCAGGCCGGCTCGCCACTCCTCGAGGGTCAGCCCGCAGCTCGAGTGCCAGTCCTTGCGGTCGTATTTCCACACACCACGACGGTAGGCGCGAGGGCTGACAGTGGACACAGAGAGGGGCCCCCCGGTCCGCGCTTGCCTGGGGGCCTCTCGCTTGCCCAGCGTGTTAGTCGGGGCAGAGCCTGTCGAGTGCGAGCGATGCCATCAGGTGAGCGCTGATGATCTGTCCGCTTGATGGGTGTCCATCCCCCTCCTGCCACGAGTCCACGACGTGGAGCGTCGCCTCGTCGGTGAGTCCCGTGTCCTTCATGTGGCAGACAGCACGGCCGAAGTCCAGCGCTTGAGGGTCTGCGTGCGAGGGGGAACGCCTGGCGTGGAGTGCTGCGAGGTAGGCGTCCTCGCGGTTGAGGGTTGCCGTGGCGGTGGAGGTTGCTGGCACCGGGGTGGGTGGGGCTGCGTTGCTGCTGCAACTGGTGAGCGCGAGGAGCACAGCACCCACGATGACGAGGCGCCTCATTGCGTTGCCCTCCGGCCGGATCCGGAACGCCTCGGCGAGTGGGGCGCCGAATGGGTCACGTGCGGCGGGCTGATGCGAATCCCGCATCTTTCGATTCTGCATCAGTCTGCGGGCGATGGTGCGCCGGGTGCGCTTCACAGCTCGCCTCCCTCGTCGGTGCCGGGGGTAGAGGGCCAGGGCCGCATCGGCCAGCTTCTCCGGGTCGCAGCCGGCCGTCTCGGCGATGCGCTTGAGGTCGGTCATCAGGATGGGCATCGCGGGCAGGCCGTCCAGCCGGCTCGCGTCGTCGAGCCGGTCATGCGCTCGCTGGCGCAGCGCGAAAGCCGCACGCCGGCGACGGCGCATCTGCCTGGGGGTAAGTTCATTCATCACGGGGACTGCCTCTCACTAGCTGACTCCCTAGGCCCTGGCTCGGTGTTCGCGCACCGGCCGGGGCCGCTTCTGTGTGCTGAGACATCCGACACGTATCCGACACGCGGACCGAATGACGAAGGCCCCTGCTCTGCGTTTCCGCAGTTCAGGGGCCCTTATCCGTTGGTGGGCGATACTGGGTTTGAACCAGTGACCTCTTCCGTGTCAAGGAAGCGCGCTACCACTGCGCCAATCGCCCTTGGGGTTTGCTGTAGTCGAGGTGGAGACGGGATTTGAACCCGTGTACGCGGCTTTGCAGGCCGCTGCCTCGCCTCTCGGCCACTCCACCGTGAAGGCGGTCAAACCCTCCGAGCGGATGACCGGTCTCGAACCGGCGACCTCAACCTTGGCAAGGTTGCGCTCTACCAACTGAGCTACATCCGCGCTGCTTCCAGCGATGTCATTCCCCGCTGTGCGTGCGGAGAGACATTAGCCGATCCCTCCGCCCATCTCCAAACCGGCCGTCTGGGGCCAGCCCCGCCGGCTTCTCGGCCCCATCACCCTGTCGACGCCCGCCCCGGCGGGCCCTTCGGCGACCCCCGTCGCCGGCTCTATCACCCCGGCCGGCGGGGCTGTCACCCCGCCCCGCGGCGCCGTCATCCCGCCCTGCGGCCTCATCGATCGACCCCTCGGCCAAACCGTCGGCCGACCCTTCGGCCGAAGCCTCGGAAGACACCCTCGCCCCCCTCACCTTTCGACCCCCCGCAGGACCGTCACCCCATCGCTGTGACCTGACTCCGTCGGCGGGCTCCTCCGGAAGCGGCGTCAGCGGGCGCTTTCCCCGGGCGTATGCCGGTGGGCTGACGGGAGCGGGCGGGCGCGGCTGGTCCTCGCGACGGCCGAACACGGCGGCCCGCAGCATGGCACGGAAGTGGAACTCCTCCGCGGGCCACAGGTTGCGGATCGCTGCGTTCAGAGCGGCGCCGACGAGCACGGCGATCGCCAGGGCATAGAGCCAGATCAGCAGCACGATCGGTGCGCTCAGCGGGCCGTAGATCGACGTGCCGTTCAGCGACTTGGCAATCGTGACCCGCACGAAGAACGACGCCAGGGCCCACATCACCAGCGTCAGAACGGCGCCGGGCAGGTCGCGGAGCCACGGGCTGCGCCTGGGTGTGGAGACGTGGAACAGCGTGGTGAGGCTCATCACGGCGAGGACCGTCACCACCGGCCAGTACAGCCAGCGAAGGAAGTCGACCTGCGCGGGCAGGATCTGGCCCAGCCAGGTGGGGCCGATGAGCACCAGCGGTATCACCACGACGCCGAGCAGCAGGGACAGCAGGTAGAGGGTGAAGCTCAGCGCCCGGGTCCGCACGATCCCCCGAACCCCGGACTGCCCGTACATGATCGAGATGGTGTCGACGAACACGTTGAGCGCGCGGGACCCCGACCACAGCGAGAGCAGGAAGCCGACCGAGATCAGGTCGAAACGCCCGCTCTTGAACACGTCGTCAACAGTCGGCACGAGCAGGTCGGAGATCACCTCGCCGGTCAGGAACGTCTTCGCCCACGCCTGGATCCCGCCCGTGATCGCCTCGACCGTGTCCGCCCCGAGCCACTGCCCGACATACCCCACTCCCCCGAACAGCCCCAGCAGCAGCGGCGGCAGCGAGAGCAGCGCGAAGAAACCCGCCTCGGACGCCAACCCAGTCACGCGGTAGCGCAGGCAGACCCGGATCGTCTCCAGCGTCAGCCGAGCCACCGGCAAGGCCCCGGGGATGCGCGAGAGCAGCCGGCGCACCTGCGCCTTGACAGTCACGCCACCACGGTATCGGCACGCACGCCCCACAGTCGCCCGGGACACGAAGCCCCTACCCGCGCACCACCAATGACGAGGTAGGACCGGGCACCGTGGCGCCCGGGGGCACAACGCGCTCGCGACCGGACGGATGCGATGCCCGCCACACCCGACTCGCGCCAGCGCCGCCGCCCAGCAACCCGGCATACGCTGCCGGGGTGAGCACTCACGACGTGACCAACCAGGCTCCTCCGCTCCTCGGCCACAGCCTGCTGGACACCGACGCCGCCCTCCGCGAGTCGGCCACCCGATGGGCCGACCCGGCCGGCTCCGACGAGCTGGCCGAACTCGGCCGGCTCGCTGGCACTGCGGAGGCTCAGACCTGGGCCGACCAGGCCGAGCGGGTCACACCGGTGCTGCGCACCCACTCCCGGACCGGCGAGCGGATCGACGAGGTCGAGTTCCACCCCGCCTGGCACGAGCTGATGACCGTGGCCGTCTCCCACGGCCTCACCGCCGAGCCGTGGACCCTGCCGCAGGGCAGCGGCGCGCACGCCCAGCGGGCCGCCGGCTTCATGATCTGGTCGCAGGTCGAGGCCGGTCACCTCTGCCCCATTTCGATGACGTATGCCGCGGTGCCGGCTCTCCGGGGAACGCCCGCCCTGGCGGACACCTGGGTTCCCAAGCTCGCGTCGCGGACCTACGACTTCGGGCTCCGGCCGCTGGCCGGCAAGGCGGGGGCCATCGCGGGCATGGGGATGACCGAGAAGCAGGGCGGTTCGGACGTCCGGGCCAACACCACCCAGGCACGTGAGGTGGCGGGTGGCCCGTTGGAGGGCCGGACGTTCCGCCTGACCGGGCACAAGTGGTTCTGCTCGGCGCCGATGAGCGATGCCTTCCTGGTGCTGGCGCAGACAGAGGCCGGCCTGGGCTGCTTCCTCATTCCCCGGGTCCTCGAGGATGGCACGCGCAACGCCTTCGCGCTCCAGCGGCTCAAGGACAAGCTCGGCAACCGCAGCAACGCCTCCTCGGAGGTCGAGTTCGATGGGACATGGGGAGCTCTGGTCGGCGAGGAGGGCCGCGGTGTCCGCACCATCCTCGACATGGTGGCTGCCACCCGCCTCGACTGTGTCCTCGGCTCGGCGGCGACAATGCGCCAGGCGCTGGCCCGGGCGGTCCACCACACGCGCCACCGCAGCGCGTTCGGGGCGACGCTGGTCGACCAGCCGCTGATGCGCAACGTGCTGACCGACCTCGCCCTGGAGTCCGAGGCTGCGACCGTGCTGGCGATGCGCCTGGCCCACGCGGTCGACGAGGGCGACACCGATTTCTCACGGCTCGCCGTCGCGCTGGCCAAGTACTGGGTGTGCAAGCGGACGCCGCCGATGGTTGCCGAGGCCCTCGAGTGCCTCGGGGGGAACGGCTACGTTGAGGAGTACGGTCTGGCGAGGCTCTACCGGGAGGCGCCGCTCAACTCGATCTGGGAGGGCTCGGGCAATGTCAACGCCCTGGACGTGTTGCGGGCCATGAGCCGCGAGCCGGCCTCGCTCGCCGCGCTGTCCAAGGAGCTCGCCACGGTGCGAGGAGCCGACCGCCGCCTCGACGACGCCATCGGGTCCGCAGAGGACCTCGCCTACGACGCGCTGGGCGACCGCGGCCAGCTGATGGCCCGCTCGGTCGTCGAGCGCCTCGCCACCCTGCTCCAGGCGTCACTGCTGGTGCGCTACTCCCCCACCGCGGTGGCCGACGCGTTCATCGCGAGCCGGGTCGACGGACGGCGGGGCCTGGCGTTCGGGACGCTCGAACCAGGTCTGGTCCTGTCCGCGAGCGGAGAGGTCCTCGAGCGCGCGCTCCCGGCTTGAGAAGCGACCTCTCGTGTCGTCGCGCCACTCGAGCCACCTCCGACCGGTTGGTCGGGGAAGTGGAACTTGGTCGGGGGAAATGGGGCCGTCAGGTGGCGGCTAGCCTGGCCTTCTCCGCCTCCACGTCGAAGTCGCCCTTGGGCCACTGCGGAGCCATGGCGCGCAGGTGCTCCAGCACGAGGTGGGACACGGCGAGGCGGGCGTACCACTTGCGGTCCGCCGGCACGGCATACCACGGCGCTGTCTCCGTGGAGCACTCGGTGAGGACATCCTGGTAGGCCGCCTGGTAGTCCAGCCAGTGCCTGCGCTCGTCGACGTCTCCCGGGTTCCACTTCCAGTGCTTGTCCGGGCGCTCCAGGCGCTGCATGAGCCGCGCCTTCTGCTCATCGGATGACATGTGGAGCATGACCTTGACGATCGTCGTGCCCGCGGCGGCCACCTCTTTCTCGAAGTCGTTGATCTCGAAGTAACGGTGGCGCCACACCTCGCGCGGCACGAGGTCGTGGACTCGGACGATGAGCACGTCCTCGTAATGGGAGCGGTCGAAGACGCCGACCTGCCCGGGGGCGGGCAGGCCGTTGCGGATCCGCCACAGGAAGTCGTGCTGCTTCTCCTCATCGGTTGGTGCCTTGAAGGCGGTGTACTTCACGCCCTGCGGGTCCATCGCCCCCACGACGTGACGCATGATCCCGCCCTTGCCAGACGTGTCCATGCCCTGCACGACGAGGAGGAGCGACCGGTGGCCGTCCACCTTCGACTCGGCGTAGAGCCGCTCCTGCAAGTCACTGATCTCTGCTGTGACTTCGGGCAGGGCCTTGGCACCGGCCGACTTCCCGCCTGTGAAGCCGGGCGTGGCGCGGGGGTCGAGACGAGCCAGGCTGAAGCCCTTCTCAACCCTCAGGGCATGGGAGAAGGGCGCGCTTTGAGCCGAGTCCCTGCCCGCGCTTGCGCCCGCGGTGGCCGCCTGCTTCCGTGACTTCTTCGACATGCGGGCATCCTGTCACCGGTGGGCCCCGGGCGCCGGACCCTGCGCCTGCGGTGTGTCGGCTTGCGGGCTGTCGGCTGGCGGGCTGTCGGCTGGCGGGCTGTCGACCGGCGGGCAGTCGGCTGGCGGTGCGTCGGCTGGCGGTGCGTCGGCCTGAAGAGCAGCCTCACGTCCTGACTCGGCCTCGTTGGCGAGGGCGACCAGCCGGGACAGGGCTCGGTAGTACTTCTTGCGGTAGCCGCCCCTGAGCAGCTCGGGGGCGAAGAGCTGGTCGAGCGACTCACCGCTGGTGAAGAGCGGGATGTCGCCGTCGTACAGCCGATCAGCCAGCACGACCAGGCGCAGGGCGACCATCTGGTCGGAGATCGTCCGGACCGACTGCCACCCCACGGCGGGGACGTGGTCCAGGAGAGCCCGGTAGCGGCTGGGGTGGACGCGCTCGAGGTGGCGCGTGACGTCGACGAAGTGGTCGAGCGTGCCGCCCGTGCGCGCCGCGGCCGCCTCGACCTCGTCGTCGCTGAGCGGCACGGGTGAGTGCTCCAGCCCCCGGTGCCGGTAGTCCTCGCCGTCGATGGTCAGGACCTCGAAACGCGACGACAGCGCCTGGATCTCGCGCAGGAAGTCCTCGGCCGCGAACCGGCCCTGCCCGAGCGCCTCCGGCAACGTGTTAGATGTCGCCGCCAGCGCGACCCCAGCCTCCGCGAGGCGGGTGAGCAGGGTTGCCATCAGGACCGTGTCACCAGGGTCGTCCAGCTCGAACTCGTCGATGCACAGCAGTCGGAACTCCTGGAGCGACGTGACGGTCTGCTGGAATCCCAGCGCGCCCACCAGGTTCGTGAACTCGACGAACGTCCCGAAGGCCTTCGGTGTCGGCGCCGCGTGCCAGAGACTGGCCAGCAGGTGGGTCTTGCCGACACCGAACCCACCATCGAGGTAGACGCCTCGGGCCCCCGCGGTCGAGCCTCGGGCCCCTGCGGTCGAGCCCCGGGCCCCTGCGGTCGAGCCGCCGGCCCCAACGATGGCGCCCCGGGCTGCCTTGGTCGCCACACGACCGCGACGCCACCAGCGGCTGCCCGGCTCCGGCGCCGTGAGCATGGCAGCGAACTGACGGAGTCGCTGGACCGCCGCCGACTGGGACGGGTAGGCCGGGTCGGGCTCGTAGTTCTCGAAACGCACATTCCCGAAGCGGGGCGGCGGGACCAGCTCGCGGACCAGGCGTGCCCGGTCGAGGTGCGGCTCCCGGGTCGTCAGGGAGGGCAGGCTGGGCACAAGACGCCAGCGTAGTGACTGGCAGACTCGGGGCCATGCGCCTACTGCTGAGCGAGGACCACGCCGACTCCCCTGCCCTCGAACTCGACGACGCGCGGCTGCGCGAGCTGTACTCCTTTCCTCAGGCGCCATGGCTCCGAGCCAACTTCGTCTCGACCCTGGACGGGCGCGCCACCGGGCCCGACGGTCGGACGGACACCATCAACACACCACCGGACAACCGGGTGTTCGGCCTCCAGCGGACCCTGTGCGACGCCATCTTCGTCGGCGCGGGCACGGCACGCGCTGAGGGATACGAACAGGTGCGCGAGGACGGGACCACTCCGCTGCTCGCGATCGTGAGCAATGCCGCCCGCGTGCCACAGGGCGTGAAGGCGCCCAAGCCGGGACAGGGTCCCGCAGTGCTCATCACCTGTGCCGCCGCGGGGGACGCTGCCCTGGCCCACGCTCGTGAGGTGATGGGGGCCGATGCCATCTGGGTGATCGGCGACGAGGCCGTCGACCTGGCCGCCGCACGTGCCCGCCTCCACGCCGACGGCTACTCGACCCTGCTGTGCGAGGGCGGCCCCACACTCTTTGCCAGCCTGCTCGCCGCCGGTCTGGTCGACGAGCTGGCCCTCACGTGGGCACCCAGACTGCTGGCAGGTGAGGGGCTCCGGATCGTCCACGGACCGCAGCTCGACACCTCGTGGCGGCTCCACCTCTTGCTCGAGGAGGAGTCGACCCTGCTGGGCCTCTGGCGCCGGGAAGCCCAGCTCTGACCTGGCGCGACGGCTCGGCGGACGAGACCTGCCGGCGCGCCACGGACGACGGGAGTCCGGCATCGGCCGGACTGTCAGTCGCTCACGAAGTCGGCAACCAGCCGCTCCCAGCGCATGGGGTCGACGTTCCACTCCTTGCAGTGCCGGGCGATGTGCCAGGGCACGAAGTCGACCAGGTCGGGACGCGCGCGGGCCAGCGCCTGCGACGGGCCCACCGGCACGAACTCGTCGTCCAGGGAGTGGATCAGCAGGATCCGGTGGCGAAGCTCGTCAGCCCGGGCCACCCAGTTGGTACGGGCGACGTCAACCGCTTCCTGGACCCCGACCAGGCGCCGGGCGTGCGGGTGGGCCATCAACATGCGGCTGAGCACACCCACTGGCGCGGGAACCGAGTTGAGCCGTGCGTGGTGGGCGAGGACGTCGACCCAGTCGATGACCGGGGCGTCGAGCACCACCCGGCTGACCCGGCGGCGCAGCTCCGACTGGTCGAGCAGCTGGAGCACGATAGCGGCACCCATCGACCAGCCGAACAGGATGAGCTCCCTGGCGCCGTTCTCGACGGCGAAGCGCGTCGCACGGTCGATGTCGTGCCACTCCGACAGCCCGAGTCCGTAGTGGCCGTCCGGCCCGGCTGGCGCGTCGCCGTCGTTGCGGTAGGCGGGGACCAGCGCGGTGATGCCTGCGTCGTGCAGGGCCGGCAGCGCCCGGAGGCACTCCTCCCGCCGAGCCCCCCTGCCGTGGACGAGGATCGCCCAGCGACCGGAGTCCTGCGCCGGGACCAGCCAGGCCGGCATGGGGCCGAGCGGGTTGCCCACTTCGACGTTGTGGCTCTCCAGCCCGAGGGACTGGTCGGGCGGGCTCCCGAAGTAGTACTGGTTCCAGCGCGCCGGCCCGGGCCTCAGTGTGCCGTAGTCGACCCCGCGCAGGACCCGCCGCACCTCCCCCCGCACCCGGTCGCGCTCCAGGATGCCCCCAACCCGGGCGTGCCCCGCGCCCTGGTCGAGCCACAGCCCGTAGCGCCCTGGCACCACCGTCTCCGGAGACTCGCCGAGCACCACGGTGTCGCCCTCCACCCGGAGGATCTCCGTGTCGTCGGGACGCAGCTGGTCCGGGGTCAGGATCTTCCGCGCGAAGTAGGCCGCTGCGGCCAAGGTCGAGACGCCCCCGAGAGCCGCCGCCCCTCCCACGGCCGCGACACCGCCGACGACAGCCCGGCGCCGCGTCGGACCTGGGCTCACGCCCCAGCCCCATCGGCACCGGCCGCCGCAGCGGCCGAGGCGCCAGCGGCGAGCACGTCGCCCAGGTCGAAGGAGACCGGCTCCTCGAGCTGGTCGTAGGTGCACGACCTGGGGTCGCGGTCGGGCCGCCACCGCACGAACTGCGCCGTGTGCCGGAACCGCACGCCCTCCATGTGGTCGTAGCGGACCTCGACCACCCGCTCTGGACGCAGGGGGACGAAGGAGAGGTCCTTGCCGGCGTTCCAGCGGCTGTACTCGGAGTTGCGCGGCGTGCGGGTGCCTTCTTCCTGCTTGGCCCACGCCCACGGGTGCTCGTCCCAGTCGGCGACCAGAGGCTGCAGCTCCTCGAACAGCTCCCGGCGCCGCGCCATGGGGAAGGCCCCGATCACCCCGACGCTCATCAGCTCACCGGCGTCGGTGTAGAGGCCGAGGAGAAGGGATCCGATGGCATCGGGCCCGCTCTTGTGCGTGCGGTAGCCCGCGACAACGCAGTCGGCCGTGCGCTCGTGCTTCACCTTGAACATGACCCGTTTGTCGGGCTCGTATCTGCCCTCCAGCGGCTTGGCGACGACGCCGTCCAGCCCGGCGCCCTCGAACTGCTGGAACCACTCCTGCGCCACCTCCCGGTCGCGGGTTGCGGGGGTCAGGAAGATCGGTGCCTCCGCGTCGGCCAAGGCGCGCTCCAGGGCCTCGCGCCGCTCCTCGAACGGACGCTCCATGAAACTGTCGTCACCCAGCGCGAGCAGGTCGAACGCGACGAAGCTGGCCGGCGTCTCCTGGCTGAGCTTGCGCACCCGGCTGGCCGCGGGATGGATCCGCTGCTGGAGCAGCTCGAAGTCCAGCCGGTCACCGGTCGGGGCGATGAGCACGATCTCGCCGTCGACGACACACTTCTCCGGGAGGCTCCGCTTCGCGGCCTCGACGATCTCGGGGAAGTAGCGCGTCATCGGCTTCTCGTTGCGGCTGCCGATCTCGACCTCGTCGCCCGAGCGGAAGATGATCGAGCGGAAGCCGTCCCACTTCGGCTCGAACAACACCTCCCCGTCAGGCAGCGCCTTGACCGGCTTGGCGAGCATGGGCGCAACCGGGGGGAACACCGGCAGCCGCCACGCGGCATCCCGCTCCGCCTTCGGCCCGAGGTAGTCGGCGTCGTCGCGGTCCTGGCGCTTCTTGCTGGGCTGCACCCGCGGCGGCTCCCCCGGCATCTTGGGGTAGTCGGGCGGGAACGGCATCTCCCCGAGGCCGCGCTCCTGCACGTCGCGGTCCCAGAGGGCGAGCGCGGTCCGCACGTCGCCCGCGGCTTCGTCGATGCCGGCCCAGGCGTCGCCCCTCGATGCCACGAGCTCCGGCACGGTGCGCACGGTGAACTCACGTGGGTCGGCGTCGCGCAGCTCCTCCCACGTCACGGGGGTCGACACCGGCGCCCCCGCCAGCGGCCGCGGGCTGTAGGCGGATGCGATCGTCCGGTCGCGGCAGGCCTGGTTGAAGTCGACGAAGACCTTCTCCCCGCGCTCCTCCTTCCACCACGCCGTGGTGACCAGCTCAGGGAGCCGGCGCTCCAGCTCGCGGGCGATGCCGATGACGCCGTGCCGCACGTCGAGGAACTCGTGGGTCGGCGCGATGCGCGAGTAGACGTGGACGCCCCGGTTGCCCGACGTCTTGGCCCAGGCGGTCAGCCCGAGCTCGCCGAGCAGCTCACGCAGGGCGTATGCCGCCTCGACGGCATCGCGGAAGTCTCGCCCTGGCTGGGGGTCGAGGTCGATGCGCAGCTCGTCGGGGTTGTCGGTGTTGTCGGTGCGGACCGGCCATGGGTGGAACGTCACGGTGTTCATCTGCACGGCCCAGACGGCTGTTGCCACCTCGTCGACGACCAGCTGAGGGTGGCGCCGCCCGGACGGATAGGTGCACATCACGGTGCGGGCATAGTCGGGCGCGCCCTTGGGTGGGTTCTTGTTGTAGAACTCCTCGCCCTCGATCCCCTCCGGGAACCGCTGCAAGGTGACGGGGCGGTTGCCGAGGGCGCGCAGAAGGGGCTCCCCCACCGCGACGATGTATGCCGCGAGGTTGCCTTTGGTGATGCCGTCGCGCGGCCACATGAGCCGGTCGGGGCTCGACACCCGCACCTCGCGAATGGTGCCGTCCGGTGCGGGAACGTCGAGCATCAGGGGCGAGCCGCTCATGGCGGCCAGCCTAGGCGGCAGCGCTGACGGACGTCAGTCCAGCGCGCCGATGGTGCGCGGCGACTCGCTCTTCGACGCCGTCGTTGACGGTGCCGTGAGCCGGCTGACGTCGCTGATCGACTGGCGCAGCAGGTCGACCAGGCGCCCCGGGGCGTCCTCGACGCACGCGGTGGCGATCCCCTGCACCGAGTAGGCCACGATGTTGGGAGCGGTCTGCCGGCGGAACGTGCGCAGGCTCGGCCGCGCGTCCCGCGCGAACTGGCGGGCCCACTTCTCCGCATCGGGCGCCTTCGAGAGCGCCGCCTGGGTCTCCTCGGACACGACCAACGGGTCGCTCCCGTCAAGGTCCGCCCGCACCCGCTCACAGGAGAGCAGCCCGACGGCGATGACGTTCTGCCGCGAGGCCGAGGCGATGGGCAGCGCCCGGCGGCCGCAGCGCAGGGCGATCGCCAGGTCGATGGTGATGTCCTCGCCGGTCAGCCCCACGACCGACGGCACGAGCGGCAGCAGCTGCGACCGGTCGTCGTCACTGAGGGTGTCGTTGACCGCTCTGGCGAGCAGCGCAAGCAGGGGGTGGGTACAGGAGGGGTGGTCGGACCACCGTTCCCCGGCGAGATAGGACGCCAGTTCCATGAAGCAGGCACCTTTGCGCGGATTGCGGTGCCGACCAGCGGAGAGCACGGGGACGAAGTCGGGCGCCATGTCGAGTGGGTGCGTCATCATCTGCTCCAATCGTGCGCGGCGGGCTGCGACGGCCACACAGCCCCATCACAGCAGTGTGCGCCTCCGGTTCGCGCCGCGCTAGGTGGATGGCCAACCCCAAACCGGCAGGTTGCCCTTCCTTCGGGTTGCAGACTTCTTACGGGGTATGCCGGCGGGGAACGTTCAGCGCGCGGCCGGCTGTTGCAGGGAGTGCAGGACCCTGGGCGTCGCCCGATCAGCCAAGGCAGCCACGACGACAGTCCGGCGCCGACGAGCACCGCACTCAGCATCGCGAGAGGATCACCATGGACACCAACCGCATGTACCCCGTCGCCAAGACCGAGGCGGAGTGGCGCGAGCAGCTCAGCGCGGCTGAGTACCACGTCCTCCGGGAGGCCGGCACCGAGCGCGCCTTCGTCGGCGAGTACACCGACACCAAGACCAAGGGCGTCTACACCTGTCGCGCCTGTGGCGCCGAGCTCTTCACGAGCACCACGAAGTTCGAGAGCCATTGCGGCTGGCCATCGTTCTACGCACCTCTGGCCGGCGACCGCGTCGAGTACATCGAGGACCGCAGCCTCGGGATGAAGCGGGTCGAGGTGCGCTGCGCCAGCTGCGGGTCGCACCTCGGCCATGTCTTCGAGGGCGAGGGCTATGACACGCCCACCGACCAGCGGTACTGCATCAACTCGATTAGTCTCAGGCTGGACCCCTCCGACGCGGAGCGCTGACACGGAGCCAGGCACTGCCGGCCACGCCCTCGGTGAGCCATAGTCGAGGCGTGGCCAGGACATCGGCGGATGTCGTCGTCGTCGGCGCGGGCAGTGCCGGCTGCGTGCTCGCTTCGCGGCTCTCCGAGGGCCCCAGCCGTTCGGTCCTCCTTCTGGATGCGGGACCGGACTATGCACCCGACGAATGGCCGCCGGATCTGGTCGACGGCGTCCACGGGCCGAGCCTCTCGCACGACTGGGGGCTGACCGGAACCTTCGGTAACCGGGAGATCCGGCTGCCGAGAGGGCGAGTGGTGGGCGGGTGCTCGGCGACCAACGCCACCTTCGCGCTCCGCGGCTCCCCCGCGGACTACGACGCCTGGTCCATACCGGGCTGGACCTTCGCCGACGTGCTGCCCGACTTCGTCGCTCTCGAGACCGACCGCGACTTCGGTTCCGCACCGCACCACGGGAGCAGCGGGCCAGTCCCCGTACGCCGATACCGTGGTCCGGAGCAGTCGGCCCTCGCGGCTGCCGCCACGGAGGCTCTCGCCGGCGCGGCCGGCATACCTCTGGTCACCGACCACAACGCGCCCTGGGCCGTGGGCGTCTCCGCCCTTCCCGTCAATGCCGTCGCGGGCCGGCGGGTCAGCACTGCCATATCTCACCTGGACCCAGCCCGCTCGCGCGCCAACCTCGTCGTTCGCGGAGGCGCAACTGTGGCTGCGGTCGTGCTGAACCGTGGGGCGGCAGCAGGAGTTCGGCTCACCGATGGCTCCGTCGTCGGCGCGGGCGAGGTGATCCTCTCGGCGGGCACCTACCTGTCCCCGCGCCTGCTCAAGGCCTCCGGCCTCGACCTGCCCGGGATCGGACAGAACCTCGTCGACCACCCGGCGGTCAGCGTCGACCTGCCGTACACGGGACCGGTCGACGACCTGGCGGTCTTCCAGCTCGTCGCGACGCTGCACAGCTCGCACGCGAACCCCACGACCGATCCGCCCGACCTGCAGGTCATGGTCGGAGGCTCGTTCCCGCCCCCGTATGCCGGTCAGCCACCGGTTTGCTTCATCGCCGCCGCGCTGCTCAAGCCGCGATCCCGCGGCCGCGTCGAGGAGCGCATCCAGCTCAACTACTACGACCATTCCTCGGACCTGCCCCGGCTCATGGAGGGGCTCGAGCGCGTGGAGGCTGCCGTCGCCAGCCCCGCGATGCGGGACCTGACCGGCGGCGGCCGCCTGACGCCGCAGCTTCGCGGGACGGAGCTGGAGGAATGGGTCCGCCGGGCCACGTGGAGCTACCACCACCCCGTCGGCACGTGCGCGCTCGGGAGCGTGGTGGACGCTCAGTGCCGGGTCCTGGACGTGGCTGGCCTCTCGGTGGTGGACGCCTCGGTGATGCCCGAGATCCCGTCCGCCAACACGAACCTCCCCGCGATCATGGTCGCGGAGCACCTGGTTCGGCTTCGCCGGAAGGGCGCTGAAACCCACGCACTCCGCTCAGGCGCCTGAGGGTGCCGAGCCCGCTCTGCGACGGCGGAACGCCGCCACTCGGGCGCGGTTCTGGCACGTGATCGAGCAGAAGCGGCGGCGGCCGCCCGGCGACGCGTCGACGTAGGCGTCGGCGCAGCGCCTGCCCGCGCAGACGCCGAGCCGGTTCCCGGGTTCCCCGAGGAGATGTGCGCGCAGTGCCAGAGCAGCCGCAGCGAGGAGCGCCGACCGCTTGTCGTCGACCAGCCAGACTCCGCGGACGCGGTGGTCCTCCTCGAGGAGGGTCGGACGCACCCCGGTCTCCTCGAGCAGCTCGCCAACCATGTGGACACGCTCGGAAAGGTGGTCCGCGGCAAAGACCGGATGAAGCCGGTCGGCGACCTGCCTGAGCGCCCTGTCGGTGACCGGCTCAGCGTTCGCAAGCAGCCCCAGGCGGCCGGCGAGGCTCTTCCGCGGCGGATAGGGCAGGTCCTGCTCGCCGGCCTCCAGCCGCGGGGCGTCACCCCAGCCGTTGACCAGCTCCACCACAGTGGTCAGCGGCATCTCCTCGATCCGGACGCTCACAGTCGAAGTGTAACGCTAATAACGCCACTAACACGTTGCACGATCACGGCAACCTGCGTAACGTAGAAAGCAGCGTGAGGGCGTTACGGAGGTGGGTGATGGTCGACCCCGCGGTCCTGCCGAGCTTCCTGGTGGCGGTGGTGCTGATCACGGTTGCCCCGGGACCCGACAATGCCTACATCGCGGCGGTGGCCGTCGAGCGGGGCGTGCGGGCGGGCCTTGTCTCGGCAGTGGGCATGGCGATCGGGATGGTGGTGCACGCCACGGCGGCTGCCCTCGGACTGGCCATGCTGCTGAGCTCAGCCCCTGCCGCTCTGACCGCCATCCGGCTGGCCGGGGCGGCCTACCTGGGGTGGCTCGGCGCCACCACGCTCTGGTCGATGAGGCACTCCGGCGCCCAGACCCGGCATCCGCCGCCCGGCCGGCGGCTCCTGGCTCGGGCAGTCCTGACCAATCTCACCAACCCGAAGGTGATCCTGTTCTTCGCCGCCTTCCTGCCGCAGTTCGTGCGGCCGGGGCACGGCCCGGCCGCGGTGCAGCTGCTCACCCTCGGCGTCCTGTTCCTCCTCGTCGGGCTGGTCATCGACAGCGTCGTCGGGATGGCAGCCGGACGGCTCCACGACGCGGCCGCGCCCGGCGGCCGGGCCGCCAACACGCTCGGGCTTCTCGCCGGACTGACCTTCGCGTCGCTCGCCGGGATCCTCTCATGGGAGGCGCTCAGCGGGTGACCCGTCCCGACAGCGTTCGGGCCGGCGACTCCCTACAGCGCTGGGGAGGGGACGACCGTTCCGGCGTTCCCGTCGACGGTGACGCGTTCGCCGGTGACAAGGCGGTGGGTGGCATCACCCGTCCCGACCACGGCCGGGATGCCATACTCCCTGGCCACGATGGACGCATGGGCCGCCATGGCACCTCCGTCGGTGACCACGGCGATGGCGTAAGCGAACAGGGGAGTCCACGCGGGAGTGGTGGCACGCGCGACAAGGACCTCCCCTGGTCGGAACGCTGGGAAGTCGGCAGGGTCGGTGATCACCCTGACCGGGCCGGTGGCTCGGCCGGCGCTGGCGGGTTCGCCGATGATGGCGTCCTCGGGAATCGCGCGACCCCCCCTGACCTGCTCGACTGCTCGCGCGATGGGATTGCCGATGAGCCGCGCCGGCTCGCCCAGGGTGAGGGGTGCCGGGCGACGGCGCTGGGCCTGCCAGCGTGACTCGCGCTGCCTCGCCGTCTCAGCCAGTGGCGCCGAGGCGACGAGCTCGTCTCGCGTCACGAAGAAGACCTGCTGCTCGCTGTCAAGGCGGCCCTGGCCGACCAGACCCTCCCCGAGCCGCTGGGCGCACGCCCTGAGCAGGGGCCAGCCGAGGGTCAGGTTCCCCGCCTGCTGCTCACGGATGACGGTGTAGCGGCGGGTGACATCGAGGAGCGCGTTGAACTCGGCTCGGGCGGCCCTGGCCGACAGCGCATCGAGGCACTGCGCCTCGGCGGACTCGCGTTCGAGGGCCAGTCGCTGACGTCGGGCGGCCCGCTCCTCGACGCCCATCGACTCCTCGGAAGGAGCCACCCCCATCATGGGCCAGTACCAGTCCGCGCTGAGGACCGCGTGACCCGGGACAACCGTGTCGACACCGGACAGCCCCCGAAGGAGCACCTGGACTCCCTCTGCCAGCGGCCCTTCTTCCGCGGTGAGTTCCCGCAGCTCCTCATGGACGAACCGCGCCAGTCGTGCCTCCATCTTCCACGTCGACCCGCCGACGATGGCGAGATACCAGAGCTGCCGTCCCGCGGCACGACCGAGCCCGTCCACCAGGTCCAGCAGGTCGTGCCCCGAGGCGGCGCCCAGACGTTCGTGTCCCTCCTCGACCAGGCGGACGTAGGCGGGAAGCTCGACGTCCCGCCACCTGGCGTGGAGGCCGGACAGGACCGCCCGGTCTGCGGCGACGGGATCACGGCCGACGCGAAACAGCGCGTTGTAGAGCACGCGCAGGATGCGACCGCGGCTGCCCACCAGCGCTCGGGCAAGAAGCATGGGCGTCGGCACCGGCACAGCATTGAAGTACCAGCCGTTCACGACGGCGTAGCGGAACGGCACTACCGTGCCGACGCAGTCCCGCATGCCGGCCAGGTACCCGTCCTCGATGAGCGGGAGGAGCCAGTCGGCGAACAACGGGGTGACCGGCTCAGGCAACCACTCCCCCAGTCGGAAGTTCCGCATCCACAACCCCGGACCCGGCGCAGTCCATTCGACGGCGTCCGGCAAAGCCGTCATGGGTCGGGCTTGGAGGAGGACCAGCTCGGTTCTCCCGTTTCGACGTTCCGTCGCCCACTCGATGTCCTGGGGTCCCCCGAGGAGGTCCCTCACCCGGTGGGCGAGCTCGGCCACGGCGATGGCTTCCTCGGCCGTGATGGCTTCCTCACTGGCTCGCTGAGCCGTGGCCGCACCGCCCCGGACACTCCATTCGTCGCCGATCGCCTCACCGCTGACCAGACGCTCCCCCAGGCCGCGGACGGCAGTGACGAGCGTCTCGTCCCTGTCCCCGGTCACCGGGTTCGCGGTGAAGGCCACACCAGCCGCCCTCGCCGGAACCATGGGCTGGACGAGCACCGCCATCTCGGGAGCGCGTGGGCCTGCGTCTCCCCGCCCCACCTGGTATGCCGCCACGCGAGGCGTCGCAGCGCTCTCCAGACACCGCTCGACGGCCTGTGCGACGTCCTCGCTCGCGACATCCAAGATGGTCTCGTACTGCCCCGCCCACGACGCGTCCGCAAGGTCCTCCGCAGCGGCCGAGGAACGCACCGCATAACGCGCTGGTGCCGACTCGGCCCAGCCTTCCTCAGCCAGAGCCGCTCTGACCGCGGCCGCCCGCTCGCCCGCGGTCAGTCTCCACGCCGACGATGTGATGACCAGCCCCGGCGGGACCGGAAGCCCCGCGGCCGCCAAGCGACCCAGCGTCGCTGCCTTGCCGCCGACCAGCGCAACCGGTTGCCCCGCCGCCTCGACCAGCCGGATCACCGGAGAGAGCACCGTCGCCATGCCGGTCACCGCCTCACCTCGTGTCGCTATATGTAGCGACGCTACTCTTCCCGTGGCCCTACGGCTACCCTCGGAGTAGTGTTGCTACGCATGAGGGCGGAAGCGTTGAAGGGCCACTTGGACGGGCTGCTCCTCGCTGCTCTGGAACGCGGGCCGCTGCACGGCTATGCGGTCATCGACAGTCTTCGCACCGGCAGCGCGGGTCATTTCGACCTCCCAACGGGAACCGTCTACCCCGCGCTCCACCGGCTCGAGGCCGCTGGCCTCGTGCGCTCCGGCTGGTCGGTGGTCTCCGGCCGCCGCCGCAGGACCTACGAGCTCACCAAGGCTGGACACCGCGCCCTGGCGGGCCAGCGGACGGCTTGGGAGGAGTTCTCCGGCGCCGTCTCGGCGCTGCTGCGCGCGAAGAGGCCCGCCACATGACCCACGAGGCGATGGCAGTGATCTCCCCACTGGTGGGCAGCTACCTCCGCGATGTCGAAGCAGAGATTCCGCAGTGGCGGCGGGGTCGTCGCCGAGCCATGGCCGAGCTGGCCGACAGCCTGGAAGACGCGACGAACCACTACTGCTCCGAGGGGATGGACCTCGAGGCCGCAGCGGCGTGTGCCGTCGAGGAGTCCGGGCCCGCGCAGCTGGTCGCGTCGGAGTTCGCCGCTGTGCTGGCCAACCGACAGGCCCGCCTCACCGCGCTGACCGTACTGCTCACCGGCCCGCTCGTTGGGGTGCTCTGGCTCACCGTCCTCGCTCCCGGCAGAGCGCCCGACGCGCTGCTGCTCCGCTTCCCCGTGCTGGCCGGGCTGGTCGTGGCAACCGTGATGGCCGGCGTGCTGACCGTGCTCGCCACGGGTCCCAGCCCGGAATGGCTGCCCCCGGTCACACTCTCCCCCCGCCGGACCGCGGCTGCCGCGTGCGCAGCGGTGGCACTCTGCGACGTCGTCGTGCTGACCATTGCCGCGCTTGCGGCAGCGGGTCGGTCCGGTGTGCCCCTCATGCCGGGCCTGGCCGCCGCGGCGGCCAGCCTGGCGCGGCTCATCCTGGCCCAGCGAGTGGCACGGCGCGACCTCCTGCTGCAGCCCGCCACGCCGTGAGGTGAGAGCACTCACCTATCGCAGACGGGTCACCAGCTCGGTGATCTCGACGCGCGGCCCGGTGAAGAACGGGACCTCCTCGCGGACGTGCAGGCGTGCCCGGGATGCGCGCAGCTCGCGCATGAGGTCGACGATGCGGTGCAGCTCATCGGCCTCGAAGGCGAGCACCCACTCGTAGTCGCCGAGGGCGAATGCCGCGATGGTGTTGGCACGCACGTCGGGGTACTCGCGCGCCATCTGCCCGTGCTCGCGCAGCATGTCGCGGCGATCGGCGTCCTCCAGCACGTACCAGTCGTAGGACCGCACGAACGGGTAGACGCAGACGTACCTCTTCGGCTCCTCTCCCGCAAGGAACGCCGGGATGTGGCTCTTGTTGAACTCGGCCGGCCGGTGAAGTGCGGCCACGGACCACACCGGCTGGAGGTGCTGGCCGAGGCCGGTCTGGAGGAGGCGGTGGTAGGCGTCCTGCACCTGCTCGATCTGCTCGGCGTGCCACCAGATCATGAAGTCGGCCTCAGCACGCAGCGCCGCGACGTCGTAGACCCCGCGGATGGTCACGCCGCCGGCCTCGAGGTCGGCGAACAGGTCGGACACCTCGGTCGCAAGCTTCTCCCGGTCCTCCCCCAGAGGCGACGTCACCGAGAAGACCGACCACACGGCATACCGGATGCTGGCGTTGATCTGCTTGATCT
>DASSJT010000174.1:0-3292 GCA_035691065.1 Dermatophilaceae bacterium | reverse complement strand
GCTGCCCTCGCCATCGCCGTCGCCGCGATGACGGCCGCCACCCTGACGGGAGGAAACGCCTCCGGCGTGCCGACGGCCGCACCGGCGGCTGCCGCTCCCTCGACACCGGAGCTCAGCGAGACCAGCCGTTTGTCCGACCGCCGCTCGCTCGTCGTCGGTGACCGCGCCTACGCGATGAGCACCGCCGACGGCCTCTACCCCGCGGCCGGGTGGCACATCCGCGGCGAGATGGGTGGCATATGGACCCCGCCGGTCAAGCTCGTCGACGGCGTCTGGCTGCGGCTGGCAGACCAGTGGCTCGGTGATCCCGACGGTGCTGCGGCCACCGAGACCAGGGCCGGGTGGGGTTACACGAAGACGTCGTACGAGCCCGTCAGCAACGTCACCGTCCAGCGCACCGACTTCGTCCCCGACGGCGTCCGGGCGACGCTGGTGGGGCTCACCCTCACGTCGAAGCAGTCCCGGACTCTGCCGGTCGCGCTCGACGCCCACTCCGAGCTCATGAGCTCCTACCCGTGGGGCTGGACGAAACCGAACGCCGGCACGTTCAACCTGCAGGACACCGGTTCCTTCGCCGGCGATGCCCTGCTGTTCCGCGAAAACGGCACCCCCCCGGTCCCCAACGCCTCGCCCCACGACTGGGCGGCACTGGTCGCCGGCCAGACCCCGCCGAGCGACCACGAGCTCGGGCCCGACCACCGGGGTCCCCAGGACCCCGCTGTGGTGTGCCCCGCGGACGGCCCCGCCCCGGACACGTGCGACGACGGCGCCTTCGGCAAGGGCACCGGTGGCCAGCTGAGCTGGCAGGTCCGGCTGCAGGCGAACACTCCCACGACCCTGTGGTTCGCGGTGGCCGGCTCCGACAAGGGCGTGCCCGCCGCCCGCGCCGAGCTCACCAAGGCGCTCGCCGACCCCGCCGGGGCCCTGGCCGACAAGGTCGCCTCCCGCGCGAAATGGGACGCCCAGACCCACGTGGAGCTGCCCGGCGACCCGTTGCTCCAACGCAGCATCACCTGGAGCAAACAGAATCTCGCCGACTCAGTGCAGGAGGTGCACGACCTGCAGCTCCGGCCGGTCAAGGAAGGAAACCAGTACCCACCCGCCCAGGGCACCGTGTCGCGCGCCCGCTGGCTGGGCGCCGGCTGGCCGGACTACCCCTGGCTGTTCGGCACCGACGGCGAATACACCGCCTTCGCCAGCGTGGCCATGGGCCAGTTCGACGACATCAAGTCCCACCTGCGCGCGCTGCGCGACGTCAGCGTCCAGGTCAACGGCACCAGCGGCAAGGTGGTCCACGAGGTCATGCCCGACGGGTCGATCTACTACGGCACGCTCGACTCGGCCGGCAACACCGACGAGACCTCCAAGTTCCCCAGCGCCGTGGCCCTCGTGTGGCGGTGGACCGGCGACAACGCGTTCCGTGACGAGCTCTATCCGTTCGCAGTACGCAACATGCACTACGTCGTGGAGCAGCTCGACAAGGACGGCGACGGCTGGCCGGAGGGCCTGGGCAACGTCGAGCGCGCCGGCATGGGCGAGGAGAAGCTCGACAACACCGTCTACACCATCCGCGGCCTGCGCGATCTCGCCGACCTCGCGCGCAGCAAGGGCGACGCCGCGACCGCGACCTGGGCGTCGGAGCGCGCGGCGGCGATGGAGGCGACCTTCGAGAGCGCGTGGTGGTTCGGCGGCGACACCGACCAGTACGCCGACTCCATCGACGATCCCGCCGACCCCAGCAACGACAACAAGAAGATCCTGCAGCGGCACTGGATCGGCGTGACCCCGATGGACGCCGAGCTCGTCCGCGAGGGCCAGGTCACCCGACCGCTGGCCGGCGACACCCATGGGCAACTCGCCCTCGAGAAGCGGCAGGAGCCCTGCTACTCCGGTGTCTTCGGGCTGTTCCACACCGGCACCGGCCCCACCAGCGCGGAGGGCGGCAACCGCGGCGCGTCCTGCGACTCCGCCGTCTCGAGCGTCCAGAGCGAGCGATCGATCTTCTCCCTCAACACCGGGATCATGGCGGTCGCCGAGGGCAACTTCGGCCGGCTCGGCACCGACGAGCAGCAGCGCTACACGACCGGCAACGCGCGGATCCAGCTCGACCCCGGGGTGTGGGAGATGCCCGGCGCGATGCCCGAGATCGCGCCCAGCCCCGACTTCCCTGCCAACATCGGCCGGCCGCTCTATGACCGGTCGATGGTGCTGCAGGCGTGGGGCACCTACGGAACCCTGTGGCCGGTCGTGCACCACCAGCTCGGCATCAGTCCCGACATCGGGCGTGGCTCGCTTGCGGTGGTGCCGCAGATCCCCGAGGGCCAGAGCCGGGTGGCGGCCACCAACGTCCGGCTCGGGACCGGCTCGGTCGACGTGACCGCGCTGCGGAGCCGATCCTCGCTCACGACCACCGTCGACCGTCACCTGGCCGCCGGCCTGCTGATCGGGCACGTGCTTCCCGACGGCGCCCAGGTCTCCAAGGTGACGCTGAACGGCAAGACCGCCAAGTACGACGTCCGGGTCACGGCCCGCGGTCGGGAGGTCGTCGTCCAGGCACCGAGCGGCACCGGCACCAGCACGCTGGTGGTGGGCTACCGCTGAGCCACCCCGGCACGGCCCGTTTGCCCACCCCCCGACGGGGCACGGGACCGTCGTGATGGACTTGACGGAGGTCGGCCTGACCAGTGGCCGCCCGGAGGAGGAGACACGATGAGGAAGCTGACGGTCCTCGCGATCGGCGGAATCGGCTACGTCCTGGGCGCCCGGGCGGGCCGCGAGCGCTACGAGCAGATCCGCAGCCTGGCCGAGCAGGTGAAGAACAACCCAAAAGTCCAGGCGAAGGCTCACCAGGCGGCCGACGCCGCGCGTGAGCACGCCCCCGTCGTCAAGGACAAGCTCGCCGACGCGGCGGGCACGGCGGCGAGCAAGGTGAAGCCGTCGGGCGGTTCAGACGCCGCGGAGCAGCTGAACCCCGACAGCACGGCCCTGCAGGACGACCCGTACCCGCAGGGCAACCTGCCCTGATCAGCCGAGTGCGGGGCGTGTTGCGGGGCGGCCCGTCACCGTCAGGCCGGCGTGCCGGGCCGCCGCGCTCGCGTCGGTGAGCGAGGCGACCTGGTCGACGACGACCCGCAGCCGGGCCGCGTCGTCGGGGGCTGCGCGCCAGTCGTCGGCGAACAGTGGGTCCAGCGCATCCGGACCCCGCGCGGCCAGCCCGGCCACCAGCTCGGCCATCAGCTCCCGCTGCCGCGACATCAGCGCCACCCGGTCGTCGGCCCGCATCACGTAGTGC
>DASSJT010000173.1:0-38023 GCA_035691065.1 Dermatophilaceae bacterium | reverse complement strand
ATGCCGTAGTCCTCGAGGATCTTGTGCGTCTCGTGCCGCGCCAGGGGCCGCGAGCCGCCGGTGAGGAATCCCATCGCCAGCCTCCGGATGGCGCGCGCGCGAGCCGCGGGCGGGGCAGACGGCACGGCTGCCGGAGGAGTGGGCAGACGCCGGGCGCGCACGGTGCGGAAGACGCTGGCAACTGCTGCCACCGCGGCGCGTGGGGTGTCAGCCTCGGGGATCGGCCCGCCCGGCACGCCGCGCTTGCCCGCGATGCCCATCACGCAGGGAAAGCCCGGGTGGTCACGGCAGACCTGCCCGAGCAGCCGCCTCAGCTCGTTGGCCCAGTGTGACGAGGGCGAGACCACGCTGATGGCGGCTCCGTCCACACCCGGGTCCTCGGCAAGGGCCACGAGGGCGTCCCGCAGCTGCGCGGGCGTGGCCCGGTGCGACTCGACGAGCCAGCCCAGGCTGGCTCCGGCCCCCATCAGCATCCGCAGGCGCATCTCGGTGTGCTGGGTGAGGTCCGGTGGCAGCAGGCCCTGGCGCGAGCAGGCCTCAAGCGCTGAGACTCCCAACGTCTTGTCGTTGCCCAGGATCACGACCCGGCTGGCGCTCGGAAGAGGGTCCTTGACAAGGAGTGACGCGGCGTCCGCGACCTCGGCGATGGACCAGACCCGGGTCACACCGACCTGACGGCACCAGGCGTCCGTGCAGGCGTCGTCGTCGGCGGTCGGGGTCCCCTCGGCGCGGCCGCTGGTGGCCGGCCCGCTGGTGCCCGGCCCGGAGGCGGCAGGCGCAGCGGCTGGAGCCATCGGGGCCACCTGCCCATGGTGAGCCGCGGCCAGGCTCGAGGGCGCGAACAGCAGGATCGGCAGGGCACGGTCTGAGCGCGCGGCGATGACCGCACGGGTCATCGCCTCTGGCTCGGGGATGTGGGGCAGGGCCATCGCGATGACGCTCGTCCGCGGATCGGCAGCGACGACCGACAGCGCCTCGTCCGGCCTGATGTCGGCGGCGCCACCGACGTCGACGAAGACCGACACCCCGATGTCCCGGTCAGCCAGCGCTCCGGCGAGGGCTGTGCCGAATGGGCTTCCGGCCACCACTCCGACCGTGCCCGAGTCGACTCCGCCCGGCCAGGCGGTGGCCCGGAGGGATGCTTTCGGGTCGGTGTTGACGATCCCCGAGGAACCAGGGCCGAGCAAGCGCGCACCCCGCTCGCGTACGGCGGCGGCCAGTCCTGCAGTGTCGACGTGCACCCCCGCGCCCGACCGGTGCCTCGGCTCGTGCGGGTCCACGACGGCGACGACCCGGGGACTCACCGCAAGGCACTCGAGCACCGCCTGGGCCGCCTGTGCAGAAGGCACCGCCACGATGGCCAGGTCGACCTCGCCAGGCACCTTGGCGAGCGAACCGCGCGGCCGCACCCTGGCCACGGGAGAGGGCGGCACCCCCACGGTGTAGACCTTGCCCGAGAAGCCCCCTGTGACCAGCCGATCGGCGATCTGCCCTGCCGCTCGAGAGGCGCCTCGCCGCCCGACGACGAGCACCGACTCGGGCCGCACCAGGGGACGCAGCGACTCGGTGGCCGCCTCGGCACCGCGTCGCGCGGTGGCAACATCGAACTCCTGGGCCGGCGCCAGGCTGATGGCCACCTCGAGCACGGTTCCCTCCGGGCGAGCCTTCATGGGGAGTCCCAGGTGGCTGAAGACGTCGACCATGGCGGCGTTGCTGTGCAGCATCGTCGCCACCAGGCGCTCCACGCCCCGGCGCCGAGTCCGGCGGACCAGCTCCTCCAGCAGGAGGGTGCCCACGCCCTGTCCATGGTGGTGGTCGTCGATCAGCAGCGCGACCTCGGCCTCACCCGGCGCGCACTCGTGCGTGGACCCGACGCCGATCACCTCGTCGCCCAGCATCGCCAGGACGGCGTCGAGAGTGCGCAGCGGGTCGGTGAGCGCGCCGACGTACTGGTGCGATGCCACCGACGACGAACAGAGGAAGCGGCTGTAGCGGGACTCGTCGGACTGCTGGTCGAACAGCTCGGAGAGCGCGGAAACATCATCCGGCAGCACACCGCGGAGCTGGAGGGCTGCGCCGTCCCGCGCCAGTGCCCCGATCACCGGCGACGTGGTTCCAGCGGCTGCCTGGGCGCGCTGGGCCGGGGGAACGCCCTTGGCTGGTGTGGCCACCTGGGCCGGTGGAGCGGGCTGGCCGGACCTGGCTGCCCGGCTCGCATGCCCTGGCAGGTGGGCGGCCGGCGGCCGGCGCGTGCTCGTCGTTCCGGTCATGGTGCCTCCGTCAGGGTGCTGCCTGGTGCTCGGGCCTCCAGGGCTCACACGGGTCACCTCAGCGTCGCCCCCACCGCCACAGCGCGACAGGGCCACAAGTCCCGGGGTGCGCTGCCCCCACAGGACCAAATGCCCTTACGCACGATTCGCCCAAGGCGGAGGCTTCAGAAACCACCCACCGCAGGAGGAATGCCATGAGCACCTTGCATCCGGGCAGCATCGTCGTGGGGATCGACGGGTCACCGTCCAGTGGGCATGCCCTGGACTGGGCCATCGAGGAGGCCGCTCGTCGACACACGCCGCTCCACCTCCTCCACGCCCTCGGGCTCGACCCGTTCGTGACGGCCGCGATGGCCAACACCCCGGAGCCGAGCTGGCTTGCCGAGAAGGCGCCGGTCCAGCCGGACACCGACGACGTCCTGGATGCCGCGGTCGCACGGGTCACTGCCCTCGGACCGACGCTCACGGTGACGACCGAAGTCGCCCAGGGAGACCCAGCACCCCGCCTCGTGGACCTGTCGCGTGCAGCCGACACCGTCGTCGTCGGCTCCCGCGGTCATGGCGGAGCGCGCAGCGCGGTGCTCGGCTCGGTGTCCCTCCAGGTGTCCACGCATGCCCACTGCCCCGTCGCCGTCGTGCACGCCGCACCGCTGGCACACCTCGTGCGACCAAGGGTGGTCGTCGGCGTCGACGGGTCGGTCCAGTCCGACCGAGCCGTCGAGTACGCCTTCGCAGAGGCGTCGTCCCGCCGCATCGAGCTGCTGGCCGTCCACACGTGGTGGCTCGAGTTCCTCGACGGGGCCATGGCGGTGACCGTGCCCACGGCGCAGTGGGAGCGGATCGAGCAGGAGCAGCGCCTGGTGCTGTCCGAGGCCCTGAGCGGCTGGCGGGAGAAGTACCCGGACGTCACCGTGCACGAGCAGGTCCGCCGGGCCCACCCGGTCGAGGCCCTGGTGCGCGAGTCGGAGGACGCTGAGCTCGTCGTGGTCGGCAGCCGCGGGCGGGGCGGCTTCACTGCCCTCGTGCTCGGCTCGGTCAGCCACGGGGTCCTGCACCGGGCGAAGTGCCCGGTCGTCGTTGCGCGCAACCCGGGTGTCGCGGCGCGCACCGCGGTCGGGTGACGCCATGGCCCGCACCCTGGCCTTCCTGGGCGCCGCCGGGACCGTGACAGGCAGCAAGTTCCTGCTCGAGCACTCGGCCGGCCCGGCCGATGGCGGCCGGGTCTTGGTGGACTGCGGCCTCTACCAGGGCGCCCGGGAGTGGCGGCGGCTCAACTGGGAGCCGCTGCCAGCCACTCCGGCCTCGATCGCCGCGGTCGTCCTCACCCACACCCACCTCGACCACTGCGGCTACCTCCCCGCCCTCGTGCGGCAGGGGTTCGCCGGCCGCGTCTGGTGCACCGAAGCCACAGCCGCGCTGACCGAGATCGTCCTCCGCGACAGCGCCCACCTCCAGGAGGAGGACGCCGCAGCGGCGCGGGCCGGCGGCTGGTCGAAGCACGACCCGCCACTGCCGCTGTACACCGTGGCCGACGCCGAGCGCGCCATCTCGCGCCTCGAGACCACCACCTTCGGGACCCCTACCCGGGTCGCGCCCGGATGGGAGGCCACACTCTCGCGAGCCGGACACGTCCTGGGCTCAGCCAGCGCGTTGCTCCACGGCGGGACAGCCTCGGTGCTGTTTTCCGGCGACCTCGGGCGGCCGAGCCACCCGCTGCTCCTGCCCCGGTCCCGGCCGCCGGCCGCGCGCACAGTCGTGATCGAGTCGACGTACGGGGACCGGGACCATCCCGTTGCCGCCGGCGCCGACCACGAGGTGCTCGCGAGCGCAGTTCGCCGCACCATCGGCCGGGGAGGGTCGGTGGTCATCCCGGCCTTTGCCGTCGACCGGACCGAGCTGGTGCTGCACGTCCTGGCGGAGCTGCTGCGCGAGGACCGCATACCGCCCGTCCCGATCTACGTGGACAGCCCGATGGCGCTCGCGGCGCTCGAGGTCTACAGCCGCCCAGGCATGCGCGAGGAGCTGCTGCCGGAGGCGGACCTCGGGCTGGGAACGCTGCCACGGCTGCACACCGCGCGCTCGGCGGCCGAGTCGATGGCGCTCAACAACCCCGGCACACCGTCCATCATCATCTCGGCATCCGGCATGGCCACGGGTGGGCGCGTCATCCACCACTTGCGCCACCTCCTGCCCCAGGCTCGGAACACCGTGGTGCTGACGGGATACCAGGCCGTCGGCACACGCGGGCGAGCGCTGCAGGAGGGCGCGCACGAGGTCAAGATCATGGGCCGCTACGTGCCGGTCCGGGCCGAGGTCCTCACCGACGAGGGTTTCTCGGTCCACGCCGACGCGGGCGAGCTGCTCTCCTGGCTGGGCGAGCTCCCGGAGCCGCCCGAGACGGTCTATGTCGTCCACGGCGAGCCGGAGTCGGCGCACGCACTGGCCGACCGCATCCGCAAGGAGCTCGGCTGGACGGTTGCCGTCCCAGTCGTGGGCGAGCGGGTTCGCCTTGACTGACCCGCACAGACTGGAACAGACACACAGACCGGAACAGACGAACAGACGAACAGACGAACAGACTGGTACAGACACCCCGAGTTCATCAGAACCCATCGACGAAAGGAACGACAATGTCGGACATCACCCACGAGCCCGCCACGGGTTCTGAGATCGCGCCGGTCGCCGGCACCGGCCGGTCTGGGGAGGCCACCGACCACCGAGGCCTGCGGGTGCTGAACCTCGAGGAGTGCCTCGACCTGCTCCGGGAGAACCCGGTCGGCCGGGTGGGCTTCGTCCACGACGGCGAGATCGTGATCCTGCCGGTCAACCACGTCGTCCAGGGCACCCAGGTGCTCTTCCGGACCACGTGGGGGTCGAAGCTGCAGTCGGCCGAGGACGAGGCCCGGGTCGGCTTCCAGGTGGACCACTACGACACCGCAACGCGCACCGGCTGGAGCGTGCTGGTCCAGGGGTCGGCTGAGGTGGTCTACAACAACGACGAGTGCCAGCTGCTCGATGCGCTCGCGCCAGAGCCGTGGCTGCACCTCGGCGAAGAGGCGTTCTGGGTACGGATCCTCGCCGTGCAGATCAGCGGACGCGAGATCGTGGTGCGCCCCAGCACCAGCTGACCGCAACCGCCCATTGTCTGCCGCCCGCGGACCGCTGGCGGCAGACAATGGGCGGCAGACAGTCGGCGGCCAGTGGGCCATGCGGCGAGCGAGGCGGGGCGCAAGAGACGAGGCGGCGGGGCGCAAGAGACAACGGGGCCGCAAGAGATGGGGTCCGACGCTGATGGCGCCGGACCCCATCTCTCCCCCTGCCGCGCTGGCAACGTCACGACCTGCTCAGCACCACTTTCAGCGCTGCCGTCTCCGAAGCCCGGGCGAACACGTCGTAGCCCTCCATGAACTCGCTCATCGGCAGGCGATGCGTCACGAAACGGTCGACGTCGATGTGACGGCCCGCGACCAGCTTGAGCAGCGTGGGCGTGGAGTACGTGTCGACCAGGCCCGTGGTGATCGTCACGTCCTTGATCCACAGGTCCTCGAGGTGCAGGGTCGCCGGCTTGCCGTGGACCCCGACGTTGGCAACCCGGCCACCCGGTCGCACGAGCTCGGTGCACTGCTCGAAGGTCGCGGGCACGCCCACGGCCTCGATGGCGACGTCGGCGCCCAGACCCTCGGTCAGGTTCCGTACGGTGGCGAGTACGTCGTCCCGGCTCGGGTTGACCGTCACGTCCGCCCCGAACTGCTTGGCGGCGTCGAGCCTGGCGTCGGCGAGGTCGATGGCGACGATGTGCGAGGGGCTGAACAGCCGAGCGCCCATGATGGCCGAGAGGCCGATCGGGCCGGCGCCCACGACGGCGACGACGTCCCCTGGCCGCACTCCGCCATTCAGCACGCCGACCTCGTAACCCGTCGGGCCGATGTCGGCAAGCATGAGCACGGCCTCGTCCGACACGCCGAGGGGCACGGCATACGTCGAGGTGTCCGCGAAGGGAACCCGCACGTACTCCGCCTGCGTCCCGTCGATCTTGTGCCCCAGGATCCAGCCACCGCCGCCGATGCACTGGCCGTACCGGCCCTCACGGCAGTAGCGGCAGGCGCCACACGCGCTGATGCAGGAGACCAGGACCCGGTCGCCGACCTTGACGTTCTTGACCCCGATGCCGACCTCCTCGACGGTGCCAACCGCCTCATGCCCCAGAATCCGCCCGTCCGTCACCGCGGGAACGTCGCCCTTGAGGATGTGCAGGTCGGTGCCACAGATGGTGACGGCGTCAACCCTGACAATGGCGTCGGTGTCGGCCTGGACGGTCGGCATCGGTACCTCGTCCCACGACTTGTTCCCCGGACCGTGGTAGACGATTGCGCGCATAACTGCCTCCTTTGCCGGCACCCGAGCGGGTGCCCTGTCGCGGACGGTATGCCGCACGGCCGGGAGGGCTCAGGGACGAAAGTCCCGGTGGGCAACCGTTTTTCGCCACCGTGGAGGCCCGCGACCGGTCGCTTCCGGGAGTCCGCAGGACGTTCGGCCCTGTCGAGCGACCGGACGCGAACCGCATCGTTGGGGCATGACCACAAGCGAACCCCGAGGCAGGGCCCCGTCGGCCAGGCTCACGACCAGCGAGGTCGTGGCGGGTCTCGTCAACGACGGCTCCGCCCAAGCCGTAGCGGAGGCTGCCGTCGCCGAGGCCGCCCGCCTTGGCTGCGACGTCCGCTTCGTGCAGGCGATCACCTCGCGACTGGGCGCCGACGACAGCGCCACGGCCGACGAGGCGACGTTCCACGCCGCCCTCCGGGCGCTGCGCGGTCACTCGCGGGTGCGCTGCACCTTCGAAGCGGTGCGCGGCGACCCGGGAACCGTGCTGGTCGCCCGCAGCCGCCAGGCCGCCATGCTCGTCGTCGGCGAGGACCGCCCAACGGCGAAGTCAAGGGTCGCCGAGCACTGCCAGTCGTGGGCGGCCTGCACGGTCAAGGTCATCCCCACGCAGGTCTCGGGCACCCAGGTCTCCACCAAGGACTAAGGTCACGCACCGCCCCGCAGCCCCCGGCCCGCCAGCGCGCGGGCCTTCGAGCACGCGCCGGCGCAGCGCGCGGTCCGCTCGGATTCAGGACTTCCCCGCCGCCGCGCTGCCAGACTGACAGCCGAACACCCAGAGCGAAGGCCCACCCATGGCGACCATCACCGAGAACCGGCTCCAGCGCTTCGCCGAGAGCCGTGGGCCCGACCTACGGGTCGTCACGGGCGGCAACTGCGCCCCACCCTGGGAGCTGCTGGAGCTCATCGACGGTGCGCTGCCGGCATACCGGCTGTTCATGCTCAACGCGCCCCACGGCATACCCGACCGCCCGGGCGTCACCCTGGAGACGCCGTTCGTGGGGCCCGGGATGCGCCGCAAGCCGAACCTCCGCTACCTGCCGGCCCGGCTGTCCCAGGTGCCGACCCTGCTGCGCACCACGGCACCGCCGGACATCGTGTGCGTCCGCACCTCCGCCCCGCACGCCGGCCGGGTCTCTCTCGGCGTCGAGGTGAACATCCTGCCCGCTGCCGTCGAGGCCGCCCGGCACCGCGGCGGGCTCGTCCTGGCCGAGACCGACCCGAGCATGCCCTATACCTACGGGGACGGCGAGCTCGAGGTGAGCTCCTTCGACGGCATCCTCGAGGGCTCTGGCGCCCGACGGCTCGGCCACGGCACGAGCGCCGTGGCCAGCGACCCGGTCGCCCTGGCCATCGGCAACCGCATCGCCGAGCGGATCGGCGACGGCGCCACCCTCCAGCTCGGGATCGGCCTGGTGCCGGACGCCGTGCTGGCGGGGCTGACCTCGCGGCGCCGGCTCGGGATCTGGAGCGAGATGGTCTCCGACGGCATCCTCGGCCTCGACGAGGCCGGCGCCCTGGACGAGTCCCGGCTCGTCACGGCCTCGTTCGCGATCGGCACGGACAAGCTGCTGGCGTGGCTGGACCGCAACCCCCGCGTCCGCATGGTGCGTACCGAGGTCACCAACGACCCCTCGCGCATCGCAGCGAACCCCGCGATGACCAGCATCAACACCGCACTCCAGGTCGACCTGTTCGGGCAGGCCAACGCGTCGCGCATCAACGGCCGGATCCACTCCGGGTTCGGCGGCCAGACCGACTTCGTGGTCGGTGCCCTTCACTCCCGGGGCGGACAGGCCCTCATGGCGCTGAAGTCGTGGCACCCCAAGGCCGACGTCTCGACGATCATCCCGCTGCTCGATGAGCCGGTGACCTCCTTCCAGCACACCGCGGTGGTGACCGAGCAGGGCGTCGCCGAGATCTTCGGCCACGACGAGAGATCCCAGGCCCTGCACCTGATCGAGGAAGCAGCGCACCCCCGCGTGCGGGACGAGCTCCACGAGGAGGCCCGGGCGCTCGGGCTGGTGTGAGCCGGCTCGCCTGGGCAGCCGGCGTCCGGTCAGTCGGCGCCCGGTCAGTCGGCGCCCGGTCAGTCGGCGTCGCGCGGTCGGCGCCGCGCGGTCGGCGCCGCGCGGTCGGCGCCGGGCGGTCGGCGCGCGAGGCGTATGCCGGGTTGTCCGCTTCGGACGCAACATCCGAGTCGCGTGCGGACAACCCCGTTGCTGCTGACCTCCCACGAATGCGGACGTTGGTCCCTGTCCGCGTGGACATCCGTGGAAGACCGTCGAAGTACAGGAGCTGCTCGGGGGCACACAGCCCAGGCCGGGGACCTGGAGACGTACGAGAAACCGGGTTGGAGGTCCTGCGAACGGGCCTCCAACCCCTGGTGTGCGCTGATGGTGCTGCCGAGCCGCTCGCCTGGGTCTCGTGGCCGAACTTGGGGCCAGTGAGGGGGCTGTCTGGATCGCGAATACCCCAGGGGGTGTCGTGCGTCACAGGCCAGGGGGGACCAAGTGCCCTGTGGCACACGACAGCCCGCTCCTAGCGTCAAACGTGGCGGGATGCTCCCGCCATCGAGACGGAGGAGTGACTCGTGGCCAAACGACTGCTGATCCTGGGAGCCGGCACAGCCGGGACGATGATCGCCAACCGGCTGCGGCGCAAGCTCGACCAGACGGAATGGGACATCACGATCGTCGACCACGACGACGTCCACCCCTACCAGCCGGGCTTCCTGTTCCTGCCCTTCGGCGAGCTGTCGCCCCGACAGGTGAAGAAGTCCCGGCACCACTTCCTGCCCGACGGCGTGAACTTCGTCATGGGCGACGTCGACCTCGTGGAACCGGCGACGCACACAGTGGTCCTCACGGACAGCCGCAAGCTGCCCTACGACTACCTCGTCATCGCGTCCGGCACCCACCCGCGGCCCGACCAGACGCCCGGCATGCTGGGATCGCAGTGGCGGCGGAGCATCTTCGACTTCTACAGCTACGACGGGGCGATGGCGCTGCGCGACGCGCTGCAGTCGTTCGACGGCGGACGGCTGGTGGTCCACATCACCGACATGCCCATCAAGTGCCCGGTGGCCCCGCTGGAGTTCACCTTCCTGGTCGACGCCTGGCTGCGTGAGCGGGGTATGCGCGAGCGCGTCGAGCTGGTCTACGTGACGCCGTTGCCTGGTGCCTTCACCAAGCCGATCGCCTCCGACCACCTCGGCGGGATGCTCGACGAGCGCAACGTCCAGGTCGAGCCGGACTTCATGGTCGAGCGAATCGACGAGGAGGCCAAGGCTCTGGTGTCCTACGACGAGCGCACGGTTCCCTTCGACCTGCTGGTGACGGTTCCCCTGAACATGGGGGCGGAGTTCGTGGCGCGGTCCGGCCTCGGCGACGAGCTGAACTACGTGCACGTGGACCCGCACACGCTGCAGTCGAAGGCTTATCCGGAGATCTTCGCGGTCGGGGACGCCTCGGACATCCCTGCCTCCAAGGCGGGGTCGGTGGCCCACTTCGCCGTCGAGGACTTCGTGGAGAACTTCCTGGACCTCATCAACGGACGGCCGATGAGCCGGGCCTTCGACGGTCACGCCAACTGCTTCATCGAGTCCGGCAACGGCAAGGGGCTCCTGATCGACTTCAACTACGACACCGAGCCCCTGCCCGGCAAGTACCCGCTGCCGGTGGTCGGTCCGCTCGAGCTCCTCAAGGAGTCGCGGGCCAACCACCTCGGAAAGCTCGCCTTCAGGTGGATCTACTGGAACGTCCTCCTGCCGGGTCGCCCCATACCGCTTCCAGCCCACATGTCGATGCTCGGGAAGACCGTTCCCGCTCCCAAGGACGCCGAGCTCGCAACCGCAACCAAGGAGTGAACACCATGCCTGTCACCATCATCGCCGACCGCCAGGTCAACGTGGACGCCGAGGGCTTCCTCACCGAGTACTCAGAGTGGGACGAAGACCTGGCCCGCACCCTGGGGGCGCAGATCGGGATCGAGCTGACCGACCGCCACTGGCCGGCCATCCGGTTCCTGCGCACGGACTACGCCGACCGCGGCGAGACGCCGACCCTGCGTCGGGTCTCCACCGTGGGCGGCATCCCCATCAAGACGCTGTTCGAGCTGTTCCCGCAGAAGCCGGCCAAGAAGCTCGCCTACATCGCCGGGCTCCCCAAGCCGCACGGCTGCGTCTGAGCAGGCCGGCAGAAGACTAGGAGAAGACATGACCACCACCACCGCCCCCGCGCCGGCCATCATCCCGAGCTTCGACGAGGGGACCGAAACCGGCCGCAAGCTGGCCATCATCTGCTCCAAGGGCAGCCTGGACATGGCCTACCCGGGACTGATCCTGGCGAACGCCGCCCTGGGCGAAGGCGTCGAGACGCATCTGTTCTTCACCTTCTGGGGCTTCGACATGATCAACAAGGAGACCATGGGCAACCTGAAGTTCACTATGCTGGGCAACCCAGCCACCCACATGCCGCAGGGCCTCGGTGGCCTTCCGGGGATGACCGCCATGGCGACGGCACGGCTCCGGAAGTCGATCGCCGAGGTCGACGTGCCCGAGGTGCCAGAGTTCCTGGAACAGATCGTCGCGTCCGGTGGCCACCTGTGGGCCTGCCAGATGTCGGCGGACATGAACCACCTGACCAAGGAGGACCTCTACGACGAGGTCGAGGGCATCATCAGCGCCAGCGACTTCATCGAGAAGACCGAAGGCGCCCAGCTGCTGTTCATCTAGGAACGGCCATCAGCGCCTCTCCCGAGGTGCCCAACGTTCCCGCCGTCCGGCACCCGACCTGCCGGGCGGCGGCTCGCTGCGGCCGGACTTCGCGACCCGACCCCGGCCTGCCTCGACGCTGACCATCAGCCGCGTGAGCGCCGTCGCCGGGCCACCGACTTGTGCACGCCGTCGGCCACGAGCACGGCCGGGACGGCAGCCGCGGCCAGCGCCCAGCCCGTCGCCGTGGGCAAGCTGCCCCCGAGCAGTCCGGCCAGGGCAGGCCAGCCCAGCATCACCAGGAGCAGCGCGACCTCGATGCCCACTGCCCACAGCAGCAGCGGGTTGGACCGCCACGGGACAGCGGTGAACCACCGGGTCTCGCTGCGGCAGGCAAACGCGTTGGCCATCTGGCCGAGCACGACGGCGGCGAAGGCTGCCCCCGAGGCGAGCGCCAGCAGGCTCGTCGAGGCACCGTGCCCGAGCCTCCACCCGCCGATGGCCAACACCGCCAGGAACGCCCCCATCTCGACAACCGCCTCAGTCGGTCCCAGCACCCCGAACACCCGGCGCAGCAGGCGCCCGTCGAGCAGCTGGCGGGTGCGCAGGGGCCCGTCCAGGACGCGCCGGTTGGCCGGCTCGGCGCCGAGGGCGAGGGCCGGCAGGAGGTCGGTGCCGATGTCGAGGGCCAGCACCTGGAGCACCGAGAGCGCCAGCGGGATCCGCCCGGCGCTCAGCGACCAGACGACGAAGGGCGTCAGCTCGGCGACGTTGTCGGTCAGGTGGTAGGTGAGGAAGCGCCGCACGTTGCTGAAGGTCGACCGGCCCAGCTCCACGGCGGTCACGATGGTCTCGAACCGGTCGTCGAGCAGGACCAGGTCGGAGGCCTCGCGTGCCACGTCGGTGCCCGAAGCGCCCATGGCTACGCCGATGTCGGCCTTGTGCAGCGCCGGCCCGTCATTGACGCCGTCTCCGGTCATGGCCACGACATGGCCGCGCTGCTGCAGCGCCTGCGCGATCCGGAGCTTGTGCTCCGGCGTCGCCCTTGCGATGACCACTCCGTCCCGGTCGATGAGCTCGGCGAGATCCCGGTCCGCGGCGGGCAGGTCGGCGCCCTCGAGGACGAGGGCGGGCTCGCCGAGGAGACCGACCTCGGTTGCGATGGCCCGCGCGGTCCCGGGGTGGTCCCCGGTGACCATGGCCACGCGTATGCCGGCCCGCCGGCAGGTGGCGATGGCACCGTCGACCCCTGCACGGGGCGGGTCCTCGAGCCCCAGGAGTCCCAGGAGCTCGAGGCCGTGCTCGAAGTCCTTCTGGACCAGGAGCACCTCGTCCTCGCGGACATCGCGTCGTGCCACCGCGAGCACCCGCAGCCCGGCATGGCTCATGCGGTCGAGGGCGTCGACTGCTCCCCCGGTGTTGGTGCACAAGGGCAGGACGCCGTCCGGGGCACCCAGCACATGGAGCTGGCCGCCGAGCCGGGCTGCGGAACGCCGCAGCACGGGGTCGAAGGGGAAGAAGCGCTCGGCCAAGTGGCCCCCCGCGCCGGTGTCGCTCATCCCGCAGCGGCGCGCCAGCACCTCCAGGGCGACCTCCATCGGGTCGCCCTTGGGCCGCCAGCGGCCCTGATCCAGCACAGTCGTTCCGTGGACGCACAGAGCGGCCGACCGCGCCAAGGCGCCGGTCGCCGCCACCGCCTCGGCCGGACCGACCACCCGGCCCGTCGGGTCGTACCCGACACCCTCCACCGTCGTCGTGCCGGCCGGGGTCCACACGGTCACCACGTTCATCTCGTTGCGCGTGAGGGTCCCCGTCTTGTCGGTGCAGATGAACGTGGTGGAGCCGAGGGTCTCCACGGACTCGAGCCGACGAACGAGGGCTCGGCGGGTGGCCATCAGCTGGGCCGCGCGGGCCAGCGAGAGGGTCACGGTGGGCAGCAGCCCCTCGGGGACCAGCGCGACGGTGACTCCCACGGCAAACAGGAAGCCGTCCGAGGGCTCCAGACCAAGCAGCACTGACACGGCATACGCGACCAGCCCGGTCGCCACCGCCATGATGGCCACCGTGGTGACGATCCGGTGCAGCTGCACGGACAGCGGGCTGCGCGGCGGCTTCGCGGAGCGGGTGAGGGCGGCAATCGCGGCCAGGCGGGTCTTGCCCCCGGTGGCGACCACCGTTCCCCGGGCTGCCCCCTCGACCACGAACGTGCCAGCGTGGACCAGCGCCCCGATGCCGGGCCGGGCCGCCACGCTCTCGCCGGTGAGCAGCGACTCGTCGACTGCGAGCGCCTGCACGTCGTCGATCCGCACGTCGGCGCTGACCCGGTCCCCGGACTCGAACAGGATCAGGTCGTCGACCACCAGCTCGTCGGCGCTGATGTCCTGCACCCGCCCGTCGCGCAGGACTCGGGCCTGGGCGGGCAGCAGGTCGACCAGCCGGGCGGCGGCCCGGTCGGCGCGGTACTCCTGGACGAAGGCGAAGACGCCGTTGAGGACGACCACGACGGCGATCGCCACGGAGAGCTGCGGCATCCGGGCGAGCAGGGCGAGCCCGGCCGCCACCCACAGCATCACGGCGAAGAAGTGGACGAACTGGGCCGCCAGCTGCGACCAGGGCGACGGCGGGCGCTGCCTCGGGACCTGGTTCGGGCCGTCGCGCTGGAGCCGTAGGCTGACTTCCTCCGCGGTCAGCCCCCGTCGGGCCATGGCAACCCCGGCGCCTGGGACGGTGGCCATCGGCGCCTCCTTACCCCCGCATGTGCAGGACGGCCGCACCCTTGAGCTGGCCCGACGCCAGGGCCAGGAGGGCCTTGTCGGCCTCCCCGAAGGCGAACGGGGTGGTCGTCGCCTGCACGCCGAGGCGCTCGGCCAGCACGAGGAACTCCTCGCCGTCGCGGCGGGTGTTGCTCGTGACGCTCCGCAAGCTGTGCTCCAGGAAGAGGTGGCGCTGGTAGTCCAGCACCGGCACGTCACTCATGTGTATGCCGGCCAGCGCCACCGTGCCCCCGCGGTCCAAGGCCTCCAGTGCCAGCGGCACGAGCTCCCCGGCGGGGGCGAACACGATGGCCGAGTCCAGCGGTACGGGCGGGGAGTCGTAGGGTCCTCCCACTGACGCTGCGCCGAGGTCGCGGGCTAGCTCGCGGGCGCGCTCGCCCCGGGTCAGCACATGGACCTCCGCCCCCTGTGCGATCGCGACCTGGGCAGTGAGATGTGCGCTCGCGCCGAAGCCGTAGATCCCGAGCCGGCCCCCCGGAGGCAGCTGCGACCGCACCAGGGAGCGGTAGCCGATGATCCCGGCGCACAGCAGAGGCGCGGCCACGTCGTCGTCGAAGGACGCGGGCACCTCGTAGGCGTAAGCCTCGGGCACCACGGCGAACTCGGCGTACCCGCCATCGGCGTCCCAGCCCGTATAGCGCGAGCGCGGGCACAGGTTCTCCCGCCCGGAGCGGCACCACCGGCATACGCCACAGGTCCATCGGAGCCAGGCGATCCCCACGCGGTCGCCCAGACGGAACCGGCTGGCCCCCTCCCCCAGCTGCACGACCTCGCCCACCACTTCGTGACCGGGCATGACGTGCGCATGACGCGGCGCCAGGTCACCCTCGGCGAGGTGGAGGTCGGTGCGGCACACCCCGCAGGTGTGCACCTCGAGGAGCACCTCTCCTGCGCCGGGCGGGGGGACCGGCCGTTCCACCGGGGAGAGCGGCCCGTGGGCGATGGGGCGGGGCTCGGTGACCGCCCAGGCCCGCATCGTGGCGGTCATGACCGGACACCGTGCCCCGCCGGGCTCCATGCCGTGGCCCGCTGGAGCTCGTCATGGTGGGGCACCGCTGTCGTCCGCATGGGAGAAGCCTCGCCGCTGCCTGCCGGCGCGGCTAGGGGCCGAGGTCCCGGGGCTGGGAGCGGCAGCGTGAGCTGGGTCGACGGACCCCCGCGGGAGCACGGGCCGGTCCCGGGCAGCGGGCCCTTGCGTGCGCGGCGGACAGACGGCTTGCACGTGGCCACCACAGTCCCCGCACGTGGCGAGGCCCCGGCTGATTCGAGAATCGTCGGGGCCTCGTCTGTCCGGTGTGACGACCTCCGGACACCCAGTCGGTCTCCGAGAATCCACCCGCCCTCGTCGTGGGCGAGTCCGGCAGGTTGCCTGCTGGCAAGGATCTCTTCGACCTTCCGGGTCCGCTTCCGTCTCCGGTTGCGGTAAGGCAACTCTGGCCGATGTGCGGCGCCCGCGTCAGGGACCAAGGTCCCGAGGTTTCTGGAGGCCGCGTGCCAGCGCAGCTGAACCCCCCAGAGGTCGGACAGCTTCTTCGCGCAGGCCGTGAGGAACCGGGCGGCGAGTCCGCAGAGCCGAACGCGCGACACGACTGCCGGGCCCGCCCGGGACCTTCGACCCTTTGTGCCCGATCGCGCCCGCGCAAGCCTGAAAGGTGCACGAGGAGGCACTCTCGCCTCATGAAGGAAGAAAGGTGATTCACATGACGACGATCGCCCGTCGTTCGTCCAGCCCGATTGCGGAGATGCTCGACTGGATCGACCAGGGGGCTCCGTTCGGGTTCCGCGGCCTGGGGCTGACTCCATACGTCCGGGTCGAGGACTTCATGGACGGCGGCACCTACGTGCTCCGCGCCGAGATGCCGGGCATCGACCCCGACAAGGACGTCGACCTGAGCATCGATGACAACGTCCTCACCATCCGCGGCGAACGCCACGAGGAGCACAAGGACAAGAACCGCCACGAGTTCCACTACGGCTCGTTCGCCCGCAGCATCCCGCTGCCCAGGGACGTGAAGCCGGAGCAGGTCACCGCCACGTACCGGGACGGCGTCCTCGAGGTGCGCGTCCCCGGCGCCACCGAGGAGCACAAGCCTATTGCCGTGCCCGTGCACCGCGAGGCCGGCACGGTCAAGGGCGAGGCCGCCGAGGCCAAGGCCGAGACGAAGACCGAGACCAAGAAGGACTGAGCCCAACAAGGACCGAGCCCAACAAGGACTGCGCTCGACAAGGACTGAGGCCACTGCCGAGGGACCAAGGCCGTAGAGGCCGCTGACGACGTCCTCATCCACAACGCCGGGTGATGGGCGAAAGGCCGATGGAAAGAGAGGCACACACCATGAAGGCGTACCCAGGCGACCGCATCATCCTGGCCCCACCCCAGGTCGACGGCCCCACGCGTGACGGGGAGGTGCTCGAGACTCGCGGCGCCGACGGGGCGCCTCCGTATCTCGTGCGCTGGAGCGATGGCCACGTCGGGCTGCTCTACCCGGGTCCAGGCTCGGTGTTGCGCATTGGCCACGAGCACGAGGAAGTGGCGGCCGTGCCGGCGGCCGCACCCGCGCACCCCCACCCCGCGCAACCCACCACAGAGGGGGATGGGAGCCAAGCGCGGCACATCCGCGACTGGCAGGTGCGGATCACCATCTTCGAGTCCGAGAACGACACCGATGCCCACGTGGTCCTGGTGGCCGACTCCCCCACCCACCTCTCGGCTCGGGGTCACAGCCACCGAGGCGGCCACGACTCGCCGGTGCCGGAGATCGGCGACGAGGTCGCTGTCGCGCGTGCCCTGAGGCACTTGGCCGACCAGCTCCTGGATACCGCGGCCGAGGACATCGAGACCGTGACCGGCGAAGAGGACATCGTGCTGCGACCGAGGTAACGCGTCAGCGGCAGCACGATCGCTCGGGCGGCCCTACGGTCGCCCGGGCCTCGTCGTAGGCCCTGGAACGATGTATGCCCAGGAACGTCATGGGCCGGGCACGAGCGTGACGAACCTCTGTGACGGAGACCTGTGACCCGGAAACGGGACCTTTGGCACGCGCGCGTCGCCTTCCCCACGGGCAGAGTCGAATCGGGCTTCTCGACGACCCTACCGAGGACGCCGTGGAGCCTTACCCATCGATCCCACGGCCAGGGAGGACCGCCTCATGTCTGCAGAGACTGCACACCCCGGAAGCATCGTCGTGGGCGTCGACGGGTCCGACTGTGCCAGACGGGCCGTCGACTGGGCCGCCGACGAGGCTGCACGCCGTGGCCTCCCTCTCCACCTGCTGCACGCCGCCAACATCGACTGGCTTGTGGCCGCCGCCATAGTCAGCAATGCCGACGAGCACCCGATCACCGACGAGACGCTGGATGCAGAGACGCTGCGGGTGCACGATCGGCATCCCGACCTGAGGGTCACGGCCCAGCTGACCACTGGTGCGCCGGCCCATGACCTCGTTGACGTCTCCGCCCACGCGTCGATGCTCGTCGTGGGCACGGAGTGCCACCACGCGATCACCCAGGCACTCGGCTCGGTCGCGCAGCACGTCGCCGCCCATGCGCACTGCGCGGTCGTCGTGGTCCGCGAGGGCGTACCGGAGCCGAGGCCGACGGCCGCACCCGCCCCGGTCGTCGTCGGGGTCGACGGCTCGTCCATGTCCATGGCGGCGGTCGACTTCGCCTTCGCCCACGCGTCCCTGACCGGCGTGCCCCTGGTCGCGTTGCATGCCTGGTGGCTGGAGTTCGCCGAGGGCGCCGTCGTCACGACCGAGTCCGGGCCTGAGGGGCAGAAGGTACTGGACGCCAAGCGGCTCGCGGTCTCCGAGACGCTGGCCGGCCGCCGGGCGCAGTACCCGGACGTCTCCGTGGATGTCCGGCTGGTCCACGACCGCCCCGAGAAGGCGCTGGTCGATGCGTCCGCGGACGCGGCGCTCGTGGTGGTCGGCGCGCGGGGGTACGGCGCGGTCACCGGCCTGCTCCTCGGCTCGGTCAGCCAAGAGGTCGTGCTCAAGGCCTCCTGCCCGGTCGCCGTGGTCCGACCTGCTCGAGCGCATCGGGAGTTCCGGCCCTCGGTGTCCTCCCAGCAGGCGTGATGCTCGCCGTTGGCCGCCCCGATGCGGCCGGGCGGGACCAACGACCCTTGGTACCTGCGCAGCGGCGCCGAAGAGTGGGAGAGGAACAGTGGGAGGGACGGCGGTTGGGCGCGAGATGGGCGGTTGGGCGCGAGATGGCGGCCTCACCCACCACCCGTCGCCACCCCTCCCGGGCGACCGCAGAGCAGAGCAACGGAGTGAGGAAACGGAAGTGAGCAGCCATGAGAGCTCTCGTGGTCTATGAGTCGATGTTCGGCAACACGCAGGCCGTGGCCAAGGCGGTGGCTGAGGGGATGTCGCAGCACATGGAGACTGCCCTCCTCGAGTGCAGCCTGGCACCGACGATCCTTCCGTCGGACCTCGACCTCGTCGTCGTGGGGGCGCCGACGCATGCCTTCTCCATGAGCCGCCCCTCGACCCGCGAGTCCGCCAAGGCGCAGGCCACCGGCGACGTCGTCTCGCGCGGTACCGGCATACGTGAGTGGCTGGAGACGCTCGCCGTTCCAGGCGAGCCCACGACCCGCGTCGCGACGTTCGACACCCGCGTTCGCCATCCGCACCTGCCCGGCTCGGCGGCGAGCGCGGCGCTCAGGCGCCTGCGCCGGCTGGGCCTGCGACCGGCAGCGCCTGCCAAGTCCTTCTGGGTACTCGGCTCGCCCGGGCCGCTGGCCCATGGCCAGGAGGATGACGCCCGAGCCTGGGGCGCCGAGCTCGCGCGCGGGCTCGTCCAGACCACCCCCAAGATCCCAACAGCGAACCCCGAGACCCCGAGGGCGAACGGCTAGGAGGCCGGACATGACGAAGCGCATCGACGAGATCCTGTCCTGGTATGAGTCGGACGACCGCCAGACGCTCAACAACCTGAGGCGCATCCTCGAGCACGGGCGCACCGGCGGCACCGGGAAGCTGGTGATCCTTCCAGTGGACCAGGGCTTCGAGCACGGGCCCACCCGCAGCTTCGCGCCGAACCCCGCCGGCTACGACCCCCGCTACCACGCCCAGCTGGCGGTCGACGCGGGCTGCAGCGCCCACGCCCTGCCGCTGGGAGCGGCCAGGATGGTGGCGCCCGACTTCGCGACCGACCTGCCGCTGATCCTGAAGTGCAACAGCGCCGACGGCCTCTACGTCGGGGCGGACCCGCACCCCGCGGTCACGGCTGACGTCGACGACGCCCTGCGTCTCGGCTGCGTGGCGGTCGGCTTCACGATCTACCCGGGTTCGGCCCACCGCAACCAGATGTACGAGGACCTGCGCCGGCTCGCCCGCGACGCCGACGACGCCGGGCTGCCGGTCGTGGTCTGGTCCTACCCACGCGGATCGGGCGTGACCGAGCAGGGGCGGACGGCCGTGGATGTGGTGGCGTATGCCGCGCACCTCGCCTGCCAGCTCGGCGCCCACATCATCAAGGTCAAGCCGCCGACGGCCTTCATCGAGAACAACGCCGCCCGCAAGGTCATCGAGAAGACCGGCATCCCCTTGGAGACGCTCGCCGACCGGGTCCACCACGTGGTGCAGTCGGCCTTCGACGGCCACCGGATCGTCATCTTCTCCGGCGGTGCGGCCAAGGAGACCTCCGCGGTGCTGGAGGAGAACCGCCAGACCGCGCTCGGCGGCGGCTTCGGCACGATCATGGGCCGCAACTCCTTCCAGCGTCCTCACGAGGAGGCCGTGAAGCTCCTGCACAACGTGATGGACATCCACATGACGCTGTCGCCGGACTCGCCCGAGGGAGTCGCCCACCAGGCCCACCGGCCTGCCGCAGGACTCGCCGCGCCGGTCGGCTGACCAGAGCCGGGAAGCCCTGGCCCAACCTGCGCCGGGCCAGGGCTTCCCTATCCGCGCCGCAAGGGCGCGTCTGAGCGATGAGGGAACTACAGCCGTAGCTACCCCGCCCTACAGCTGTAGCTAGCCCGCGCAGCAGCCGCAGCTATCCCGCGCTACTGCCGCGGGCTGCTCAGCTACTGCCGCGGGCTCAGGAAGTCGACCCAGTCCTGCATCGAGCGGAGCCGCCCGTAGTCCTCCTCGTCGATGCGCCGGTCTATCGCCGTGCAGACCTGCTCGACCATGCCGAGGAAGTCCAGGGAGTCCAGCTCCAGCTCCTCGCGCAGGTCGACGTCGTCGGCGATCGCGGACAGGTCGGCGTCCGGGACGATCCGCAGGATGGAGTCCCTCACGACCTCGCGAGCGCGGTCCGGTGTGATGGTCGCTGTGTGGTCTGACGTGGTGCTCATAGCTCCTCCGGTGTCTGCAGCAGGTGGTCGATGGTGTCGAGGAACCTCGACCCGGTGAACCCGTCGGTCGCCCGGTGGTCGGCGGCCAGGGTGACCGTCACGCAGGGGCGGACACCGAGCATCCCGTCGCGCGCCCACGGCCGGTCGACGACCTTGCCGAACCCGACCAGGGCCACCTGCGGTGGGTAGATGACACCCTGAACCGACTCCACGCCCTGGTCGCCCAGGTTGGTCACGGTGATCGTCGGATCCTCCATCTCGCTGCCGCGGAGTCGTCCCGACCGGGCGCGGGTGACCAGGTCGCGCAGTCGCGCCATGAGCTCGGCCACGCCGAGCTGATCCGCGCCGAGGATCGCGGGCGCCACCATGCCACCGCGGCGCAGCGACACCGCCACGCCGAGGTTGACGGCGTCGGCGGGCTGGAACCGGTCGTCGAGCCAGTAGCCGTTGAGCTCGGGATGCCGCACCGCAGCGAGCGCGGTGGCGCGCAGCAGCAGGGCGGACGGAACCACCCGGTCGGTGACGCTCACCCCGCGGTTGTGGTCGCGGAGCCAGTCGAGGGCCGTGCCCAGGTCGACGGTGGTCGAGAGGTAGTAGTGCGGGATCTCCCGCTTGGACCGCGCCATGAGGCGGGCGATCGCTGCCCGCATGCGGTCGGGCTCCGCCGCGGTGACCGTGGTCGGAACTGCCCCTGCCCTCGTCCGCGCGGGGGTGGGCCATGGCTCGCGGGCCGGCTGGGCCGTGGGGGGCACGGCCGGTGCGGTGACCCCAGCCACTGCTGCCGCCGCCGCAGGGGGCGGAACGAAGGCCAGTACGTCACGAGAGGTCACCATGCCGTTCCTGCCGCTGCCCGTGATGTCGGCGATCTGGAGACCGCGCTGACGGGCCAGCTTGCGCGCATACGGCGACGCGGGTTTCCGGCCCGGCGCGGCCGGCACCGCTACGGGCTTCGCAGCCGGGGCAGGTCGTGTCGGCGCGGCCGGCGCTGGCCTGGTCTTCGGCCGGCGGGAAGGCCGCTTGCCCGCTGCCGCGGGCGCCTTCGGCTTCTTGACCTTCGGCTCCTTGGCCTTCGGCTCCTTGGCCCGCTTCTCGACCCACGCCTCTTTGGCAGTTGGCTCCTTGACCTTCGGCTCCTTGACCTTCGGCTCCTTGGCCTTCGGCCCCTTCGTCACCTGCGGCTGGGCGGCCCGGCCCGGGGCAGCGGCCAGGGTGGCGGCACCGTTGATGGTCGCCAGCGGTGTGCCCACAGCGACCCGCTGCCCCTCCGGGACCAGCAGCTCCTCCACGGTGCCGTCGACGAAGCACTCCACCTCGATGGCCGCCTTGTCGGTGTCGACGACCGCGATCGGGTCACCACGGTGGACGGGGTCACCCGGCTTGACCAGCCATTCGACGACCGTTCCCTCGTCCATGTCGGCCCCGAGCGAGGGCATGACGAACTGGTCCATCAGCCCACCGCCCTGCGTACCGCTGCCACGATGGCCTCCGGCTGGGGAAGGGCTGCCTCCTCCAGGTGCTTGGCGTAGGGCATCGGGACCTCCGCGCTGCAGACCCGCTCGACCGGAGCGTCCAGGTCCTCGAAGGCCTGCTCCTGGATCCGGCTGCTGACCTCCGCCGAGAGGCTACCGCTGCGCCACCCCTCGTCGACGACGACCGCCCGATGGGTGCGCCGCACCGAGCCGACATAGGTCGCGTCGTCCAGCGGCCGGAGCGAGCGCAGGTCCACGACGTCGGCGGAGATCCCCTCGGCCGCGAGCCGGTCGGCGGCCTCAAGGGTCTTGCCGAGGCACCCGCCGTAGGTGATGAGCGTGACGTCGGTCCCGCGCCGTCGCACGACCGCCGAGGTGATGTCCATCGGACTCTCCAGGGCAGGGTCGACCGTGGGGCCAGACATCGCATAGAGGGAGCCGTGCTCGAAGAGCAGCACCGGGTCTGGGTCCATCAGCGCCGGCCACAGCATGCTGCGGGCGTCGGCGACGGTGGCCGGAGCCAGGACCTTCAAACCCGGGATGTGGGCCAGCCACCCCTCCAGGCTGTGCGAATGTTGGGCGGCGAGCTGACGACCCGCACCCGTCGTCATGCGAATCACCAGTGGGACCCCCACCTGCCCGCCCGACATGTGCCGCAGCGTCGCCGCGTTGTTCAGGATCTGGTCGAGGGCCAGCAGGCTGAAGTTGACCGTCATCACCTCGACGATCGGCAGCATCCCGACGATGGCCGCGCCGATGCCGGCGCCGACGAACGCCGACTCCGACAGTGGCGTGTCGCGGATCCGCTCGGGCCCGAACTCCTCCAGCAGCCCGCGGCTGACCCCGAAGCAGCCACCATATGCTCCGACGTCCTCTCCCATGAGGAACACCCGCTGGTCACGCTTGAGGGCATCCCGGAGGGCCTCGCGCAGGGCCTCGCGGTAGGTGCTCTCGCCGGGCGTCGGACCACTCGTCCCGCCGGTGCTCGCCGGCGAGCGCGGGGGCGCGGTCTGGACCTTGGTCATGGAGCCGGCTCCCCGGCATACACGAAGCGGGTCAGGTCCTCGACCGGCTCCAGTGGTGCCTTCTCCGCGGAGGCGACCGCTCGGTCGATCTCCTGGGTGACCTCATCCTCGATGGCGGCCTGCACGTCAGCCGCGGGCAGCCCCTCGGCCTCCATCTGCCGCACGAGCGCGTCGATGGGGTCCCGCTCCTTCCACTTCGCCACCTCTGCCTTCTCCCGGTAGAGCTCCGCGTCGTACATCGAGTGGGCGCGGAACCGGTAGGTCTGCAGCTCCAGGAAGCAGGGGCCACCACCGGAGCGGATGCCTTCGACGGCCCGCTCCGTCGCCCGCTCGACCGCGAGGACGTTCATGCCGTCCACGGGCCAGGCAGGCATGCCGTATGCCGTGGCGCGGAGTGCCAGGTCGGTCTGCGCCTGGGCGCGCCGCAGGGCGGTGCCCATGGCGTAGAGGTTGTTCTCGCAGGCGAACAGCACCGGCAGGCTCCAGAGCGCGGCGAGGTTCATGCTCTCGTGGAACTCACCCTCCGCGAGCGCCCCGTCGCCGAAGAAGCACACGGTCACGTGGGGCCGGCCGGACATGCGGTCGGCCAGGGCGAGGCCGATCGCGAGCGGCAGGCCGCCGCCGACGATCGCGTTGCCGCCGTAGAGGCCGTGCTCGGTGTCGAACAGGTGCATGGAGCCGCCGCGACCGCGGCTGCAGCCGGTGGAGCGGCCGTACATCTCGGCCATGACCGACGACATGGGCACGCCGCGGGCCAGGGCGTGACCGTGCTCGCGGTAGGTCGAGACGATCCGGTCGTCGGCGGCCAGGGCCGACATCACGCCGACGGCCACCGCCTCCTCGCCGATGTAGAGGTGGAGGAAGCCGCGGATCTTGGTGCCGCTGTAGAGCTCGGCGCACCGCTCCTCGAACCGGCGGATCCGGGTCATCTGCGTGAGCAGCTCGCGCAGATGCTTCTCGCGGAGGCCGTTCGACGGCTTGGGACTGGGGCTGGCTGCGGGCGTCATCGGTGCTTCTCCAGGGTCGACAGGTCGCCGAGCGGCAGGCCGAGCTCTCGGGCGCGCAACAGGCGCCGCATCACCTTGCCGCTGCTCGTGTGCGGGAGGTGCTGGTCGAAGGCGATCTCGCGCGGTGCGACGGAGCCCAGCCGGCGACGGCCGAAGGCGAGCAGGTCAGCGGCGAGCGCGTCACCAGGCTCGAAGCCGGGGCGCAGAGTGATGAAGGCCTTGAGCAGGTTGCCGGCCATGGGGTCGGGCACGCCGATCACGCCGGCCTCGACCACGGCCGGGTGCTCCATCAGGGCGCTCTCGACCTCGAACGGCCCGACCAAGTGGCCGGCGGTCTTGATCACGTCGTCGGCGCGGCCGACGAACCAGAAGTACCCGTCGGCGTCCTCGCGGGCCAGGTCGCCGGTGAGGTACCAGCCGCCGGCGAAGCACTCGGCATACCGCTTGGGGTCGTTGAGGTAGCCGCGGAACATCGAGGGCCAGCCGGGCCGCAGCGCCAGCTCGCCCATGGAGTCGGGGTCGGTGCAGACCTCGACCTCGCCGTCCACCACGCGGGCCCGGCCATCCTCACCGCAGCACAGCACCGCAGCCTCGACGCCCGGCACTGGACGGCCCATCGAGCCAGGCCGCACCGGCAGCCCGGGCGCGTTGCCGATCATGATGGCGCCGGTCTCGGTCTGCCACCACGTGTCGTGGACGGTCATGCCGAACGCCTCCTCGCCCCACTCGACCACCTCGGGGTTCAGCGGCTCCCCCACACTGGCGATGTAGCGCAGTGAGGACAGGTCGAAGGTGTGCGTGAGGTCGGAGCCGGCCTTCATGAGCATGCGCAGGGCAGTGGGGGCGGTGTACCAGACCGTCACCTGCTGTTCAGCGAGGGTGTGGTACCAGCGCTTCGCGTCGAAGTCACCGTTGTCGACGACCAGGGTCGCGCCGAAGGTCAGGGGGGCGATGATGCCGTAGGACGTCCCTGTCACCCAGCCCGGATCGGCGGTGCACCAGATGACGTCGTCGGGGCGCAGGTCGAGGACCAGGCCCGCGGTGACGTGGTGGGCGACGACGGCCTCGTGCACGTGGATGGCGCCCTTGGGGGTGCCGGTCGTTCCGCTGGTGAAGTGGAGCAGTGCCATGGACTCGGGGTCGGTGGGCGGGATGGTCCAGTCGGCCGAGGCGCCCAGGAGGGCCTTGTCCAGGTCGATGGTGCCCTCGGGAGGCTCGCCCGGGCAGTCGAGGAGGAGCACGTGGCGCAGGCCGGGGAGCTGGTCGCGCTGCGGCTGGATCCGCTTGCGGTACAGGGACGCGGTGGTCACGAGCACCCGCCCGTCGCCGAGCACAATCCGGTTGCGGATCGGCTCGGGGCCGAATGCCGTGAACAGGGGCGAGAGCGCGCTGCCGTGCTTCCACGTGCCGAGGGCGGCGACGAAGATCGCCGGCACCCGGCCCAGGAGGGTGAAGACCCGCTCGCCGCGCTTGACGCCGAGGGCCTCCAGGACGTTGGCGAACCGGTTGCTCTGCTCGGCCAGCTGGGCGTAGGTGATGTCGGTCTGGGCGCCACGGGCGCTGAGCGCGCGCAAGGCCACGTGGTCGCCCCTGCCTTCCATCACGTGCCGGTCGACCGCCTCGTGGGCGATGTTCAGGCCCTGCCCGTGCGGGAGGCCTGCGAGCTGGGCCCGCGCCGCCTCCCAGATCGACGCGGCACCCGCCGCGCCACGCTCAACTCGTGCTTCCTTGGCGCTGACGGTGTGGCTCGTCACCCTTGCAGCGTGGCTCCGGCGGTGTCCAGGACGGCAGGGCCGAAGGTCCTCAGCGCCGCGGCCCGTCGTTCACGGGCCCGGCGGCTCGTCGCTCACGGGGCTGGCGGCCGTCGCTCACGGGGCGGCGGCTCGTCGCTCACGGGGCGGCGGCCCGTCGCTCACGGGGCGGCGGCCCGTCGTTCAGGGGGCCGGCGGCTCGTCGCTCACGCGGCGGCCGCGGCGCAAAGGCGCAGCCACTGCTCCACCTCGCTGTCGACCTCGGTCGGGTCCCTCAGCTCGAGGTGGTGCATCCACACCCGTGGCGACGGGTGCACCACCTCCTTGAAGCGCTGGCTCGCGATCGGGTGGTCAGTCGCGAGGGACAGGACTGCCGGCACGTCGGATTTCAGGTAGCGGTCGGGACGCCACACATAGGCAAACCCACGCCTGCGCCGGAAGGCGACCTGGCTCTTGGACACGCGCATCTCGGTGCCCCCTCCCAGGCCCTCGACCATCGCCTGTACGGCGCGGCAGATGGCAAGTCCGGTGGGCGAGCCGGCGAAGAACTCCTCAGGCGAGGAGGGGGCTGTCTGATGCCTTTGGGACGATGACACCAGCGGTTCCCTTCTTCGTCGGGTACGGCTGCGTGCAGCGACCCCGGCGGCTCCGCCGCTGCTCGACCGCGCGGGCGCCGCGCGTGTCGAGCGCAGGTACACACCACCTGAAGGGTATGCCGGGTGGCCGGCTGCCGCTCCCATGACCGCCTGGCGCGCCCTCCCCTCGACAGTCACTCCGCGGGCCGGGAGACTCTGACCAGCCCACCCCGTCGGGCCGCCAATGCAATCCGTGGAACTGATGAGGAGGGCGCAGTTGTCCCAGGTGACCTTTCCCCTGGCGAACCTCATCGACGAGGTCTCCCCTCGCGCTCGGGCCAGGCTCGGGTCGAAGGAGGCGGAGGCGTTCCTGCGCCGGCTGGCACGCTATGTCCCCGATGGCGTGGGTCCCCTGCAGGACCTCTACGGCGATGTGCACGACGTCGGGAGCCTCGTCCGGCGCCTCGTCGACGTCACCCTCGACCGCGCGGCGAGCCGCCCCGAGAGCCTCCGGGGCCTGGACGCACGCCGTGAGGCCGACCCCGGGTGGTTCCTCGAGCCCTCGACCATCGGCTACGTCTGCTATGTCGACCGCTTCGCCGGCACCCTCCACGGGCTTCGCTCCCGACTCGACTACCTGGCCTCGCTCGGGGTCACCTACCTGCACCTCATGCCGGTGCTCGCCGCCAGAGCGGGTGAGAGCGATGGCGGGTATGCCGTGCGGGACTTCGAGGCGGTCGAGCCCCGGCTGGGGACCATGGCGCACCTCACCGCACTGGCCGACGACCTGCACGCGCGAGGTGCTGCGCTCTGCATCGACCTCGTCCTGAACCACACCGCGCGCGAGCACGACTGGGCACAGCGAGCGCTGGCCGGCGACCCGGCATACCGCGAGTTCTTCCTCGTCTTCCCGGACCGCACTGGCCCGGACGCCTACGAGGCCACACTGCCGGAGATCTTCCCGGACCTGGCGCCGGGGAGCTTCACCTTCGTGCCGGAGCTGGACGGCTGGGTCTGGACGACGTTCCGAGAGTTCCAGTGGGACCTCAACTACGCGAACCCGGCTGTCTTGGAGGCCATGCTCGGCACGATGCTCGGGCTTGCGAACCGGGGCGTCGACATCCTCCGGCTGGACGCTGCTCCCTTCCTGTGGAAGCGGCTCGGCACCACGTGCATGGACCTGCCCGAGGCGCACCTGGTCATGCAGGCGCTGCGGGCGTTCACCAGCATCGCCGCGCCGGGGCTGCTGCTCAAGGCCGAGGCGATGCTGGCGCCCGACCTGCTGGGGAAGTACCTCGGCGACCACGACCCCTACCACCCCGAGTGCGACCTGGCCTACGACAACCAGGTCATGGTCCTGCTGTGGTCGTCCATGGCGACCCAGGACGCCCGGCTCGCGGCGCAGGCGCTCTCGCGGCGCCGCCCGGTCCCGAAACCGACGACGTGGGGCACCTATGTCCGCTGCCACGACGACATCGGGTGGGCGGTCGCCGACGCGGACGCGGAGGCGATCGGGCTCGACGGGCCTTCACATCGGCGGTTCCTCAGCGACTTCTACGCAGGCGACGTGGCCTGGTCGTTTGCCCGTGGGGTGCGGTTCCAGGCCAGTGCGCTGGGCGAGGCGCCGATCTCGGGGATGGCGTCGGCGCTGTGCGGGATCGAACAGGCTCTCGCCGAAGGGGACGAGGTGAAGCTCCGGCTGGCCGAGCGCCGCCTCGAGACGATGTACTCCGTGGTCTTCTCGGTGGGGGGTATCCCGCTGGTCTACATGGGAGACGAGGTCGCCCTGCCGAACGACGGCAACTGGGAGGATGACCCTGCCCACGCCGGCGACAACCGCTGGATGCACCGTCCGCCGATGGACTGGGGGCGCGTCCAGGCCGCAGAGGGCGGGACCGGTGTCGCGGGCCGCACGCTGGCGCGCGTTCGTCGCCTCGCGGCCAAACGTGCCCGGCGCCCGGCGCTGCGCTCGGACACGGGGATCGCGATCCTGCCGATGGCGAACCCGCATGTCCTTGCCTACCGACGGGGAGTACCCGGCGACGGGCTCGTCGCGCTGGCGAACTTCAGCACTTCACCCCAGGTCGTCGGAGCTGCCCAACTCGAGTCGATGGGGCTCGCTGGAGCGGTTCTTCTGCACGGGACCGAGGGAGCCGAGGCGCCGGGGGGAGCCGCGCTCGGCGCGGCCCTCGGCCCGGACCTCACTGTTCCGGCGTGCGGCTTCCTCTGGCTGGGGGTGGATGACGGGGCGGCAGTCGCTCGATAGGCCGTCACCCTCGGGACACGGGGTCGTCCGGCTCGTGCGGCTCGGATGGCTCCCACACCACCGGGCCGACCCACAGCCACTCCGTCGACCGGCGGGAGTGCGCGCGGCGACGGTGCGAGCCGGCGGGCGGTGGCTCGACGTCGGCGGCACGGGCTGCCTCGGCCGTCCGCCGGCCGGCATCACGCAGCAGCGCATAGGCCGCCCTGGCAGCGTCAAGGTCCACGTGGGGATCGGCATGGGGGCTCGTGTCAGGGTGGACCTGGCGCAGGAGGCGGCGGTAGGCCCGAGCGATCTCCTCCGCGCTCGCTCCCGGCTGGACACCGAGTACTTCGTAGGGATCGCTGGGTATGCCGCGAGGTCCGGTCTCCATGACACGATGCCCAGTCCTTCTCTCCTCGTGCGCCCAGTATGGGCGCCCCTCCGTCGGATCGCGGTCGGTCCCTGCCACATGGCGCATCGGGAACCACGCGGCAGGGACCCCACCTGGTGCTGTGCTTGTGGCTCACCTCCTTGACACATTGCCTCGGTCCGGTGACGGCTCAGTCCGGTGACAGGCGAAGCAGCGGGGGCGAGCGCTGCCGCGACCGGTCGTCGTCCCGACACCTGGTCGCGGCAACCGGGGACCACGGAGCGCCAACGTACGTCGTCTCAGCGGCGCCGGGTCGCGGCTCGGACCGGTGGGGATCCATGGCCCGGGGCCGAGGCGGCTCATCCCATGACGCAGCGATGATCTCCTCGAACTCCGACCGGAGCAGCTCCTCATCGGCGCAGAGCAGATCGACGAAGTCGCTGAGAACGGCGTCTTCCTGCGCTCGTGATGCGGAAATCGGCGGCATGACTGCCGGCCCCTAGCCGTCAGGCGCTGATCGCCTGTCGCGACTCGCCTGTGCTGATCTCGATCTTCCGCGGCTTCGCCTGCTCGGCGACCGGGATCCTCAGGCTGAGGACGCCGCCCTCGTAGTGGGCAGAGATGTTCTCGGTGTCGAGGTTGTCGCCGAGCACGAGCTGGCGGCTGAAGACTCCCCGTGGCCGCTCTGCCGCGATCATCTCGGTGTCGGCTTCCCGGGCTCGCCGCTCGGCGCGGACGGTGACCACGTTGCGCTCCACGTCAAGGTCGATCGAACCGGGGTCCACTCCCGGAAGGTCGAACTCGACCACGAAGCTGTCACCCTCGCGCCACGCGTCCATCGGCATGACCGCGGGGCGGCTCAGGGTCCCGTCGACCCCGAAGACCTGCTGCGTAAGCCGGTCCAGCTCACGGAACGGGTCGGTGCGCATCAGCATCGCTTCCACCTCCATCGTCTCTTGGACTGATGCACCTTGGGCGAACCATGAGATCCGAGATCTCTGTTGGTTGCCATAGATTTTCTTTAGCACGCATGGCATCATCGAGTCAAGACCTAGACAGGAAGGAGCAGATGACCGATCCAGAAGTGCCACCGGCAGAAGCAACGTCGCCCGGCGAGGCGGCGTCTGACGACGCGGCCTCCGAGGAGTCGACGCGCCTGCCGGACGATGGCGAGCGGGGGCTTTACGGCATCTCCGTAGCCGCCGAGCTCGTCGGCATGGGAGTGCAGAACCTCCGGCTGTACGAAGCTCGCGGGCTGCTGCAGCCAGCACGAACCGAGGGCGGCACGCGTCGGTACAGCGAGAACGACCTTGAGCAGCTCCGCCGCATCGGCGACCTGCTGGCCGAAGGCCTCAACCTCGCCGGGATCAGCAGGGTCATTGACCTGGAGGACGAGAACGCCCGGCTCCGACGCGAGCGAGACGACACCATGCCAACCACCTGAGCCAGGGCTGTCGCCCCAGGGAACGGCGCCGCTCATCCGATCGGCGATCGGCGATCGGCGATCGGCGATAGGGGCACTTGGATCCCACATCCGATTGAGGCCTGCCGGGTGGGCACCTCAGCCGCGGCTCTCAATGGTCGCGTCCACCCGGGATCATGAACATCATCAGCCCCATCAGCCCGATGCAGATCAGCGCAAACAGCAATGCGCCGCTGCCCGCCGCACCGCTCGCGACAAGGGCGATGACCAGCACCAGCATGGGGATGCAGCAGGCGATCATCAGAAGGCGGTGACGCCACAGCCTTGCCATGTCGTGCCGATCCCGGGCGTGCGTACGGTCGTGACTCTGGTGCGCCTGTTGTCGAGACAGCGACCCGTCCTGTGGTCGAGGCGGGCTGTCGGACTCGCCGCGCTTGTTGCCCGGTGCTTGGGTAGTCATGATGTTCTCCCGCGCAGGGACGCGGGGATGTGTCCCAGCTTGGCGTAGAGCGGGCAGTGGCCCAACGCGCCCGTGACGACGAGGTCTAGCCCCCATGGAGGACTCGGCCTCAAATGGATGAAGGTTCGCTCAAGATCCGCGGGTGGAGCGGCTCCTTCGACGAGGAGGCTGCCAGGACCGATCAGCAGGTATGCCGGCCAGTCCCGCGCTGGTCGCAGCTGAGGATTGTGGTCGGCCGGGAGGAAGACCCCGTGGGGCGCTCGCGAGGGTTCGCCGAGGTTCCGGCCACCGGCATACCCCTCGGGTCTTGTGGCCACCTGGCCACCCCGGCAGCCCACTCACACGTCAGGGTGTTCGTGTTGGCACGGAGCCGGCGTGGTGCCCGTCATGTCCACCCAGGGAAGGCGACGACGGGGTCGGCGTCTGGGTCGAGGCCGGGCCGCTCACCTGTCCCCCGACATCCCTGGACCCGCTCACGGCCGGCCCGATCACCAGGGCCGAGAGCGTGAACATGCCCGCGAACACCGCGACCGCGACGGCGGGTGCCATCCAGGCCCGGAACCGGCGGCGCAGCCGCAGCAGCAGCGGCACCGACAGCAGCAGCCCGACGACGAACAGAGCCGCGTTGCCGGCCACGCCGGTCACCAGCGCGGCACCAGCCAACAGGCCCACGTGGTGCAGGACGTGCGGCAGGGCGCCCATGAAGGCGCCGGCGGCAGCGCCGGCGGCGTCCCTGGCCGCTCGCCAGCGCGACCGCCCAGACGGGGCCTCCCTCGACGCTCGATCCAGTGCCGCATCCATGTGCGACGGCTGCTGACGTGTCAGCTCCGGACCCCTGCCTGCCACAGGACTTACCCTTGCTTCTTCACTCGGGTTCGCGTCCGGCGGCAGCCCCAGTTCGGTCCTGGGGACCGGTGGCGTCTTGAGGGGCCCACCGGTTGCTGTCGCGTACGCCGGGCTGGGCGTCGTCGGCAGGGCGGGTGGGCCCATGCGCGTCGGGATAGGTGTGGTCTGACGTGCTGTGCCCGACATGGTCGTCGTATCCGGGGTGGTGGTCGTATCCGGGGTGGTCGTCGCGTCCGCTGTGCGTGCTGTGCCCGGCGTGGCCTCCGCAGCCACCCATCCCGCCGTGCCCGGCTAGTCCGCCGCGCCGACCGAAGTGCATGGCGAACATTCCCACGACGAACAGGATGAGGAACCAGTTCTGTTCGATGAACCGCAGCATGGCGGACTCCTCAGCAACTCGAACGGCAGGGGCCAGGGCCTGCGGAGGCCCTGCGTCCTTGGTCTGCCTTCAGGCTCGCTCTGTCGCGTGAAGGGCCGCTGTGGGTTTTCCTGAAGGATTCGTGAAGACCCGCCGCCCCGCGCGGTTGTCGCCGGTCATCATGACGACCTCGATCCCGCGAGCCCGCAGAGCGGCCGCGGCGACGGTGGAGCCCTCCTTCATGGTGCCCGCGACCCCGATGACCCCGGCAGGACGCCCGTCCACGGCGGCCAGGACGGACCAAGCCATGTTGGAAGCCCTCCGGCTGCGCCGCGGTGAGCTGCGCGAGTCGATGGGCGCGCTCGAGCGGGCGATGGCTGCACCGGCAGAGGCAGGTCGGTCGCGCTGGGGTCAGCGGGTTCACCTGGCGCTCGTCGAGCTCTCCGGCGATGTCCGCGAGCACATCGAGATCATCTCGGTACTGCTCCGCCATCGGCAGCGCGGCTCCGACCTGGTCTTCGAGGCATACGAGGTCGACATCGGGGGCGAGACCTGACCGGTCCCGCCTGCCTGCCAGTTCACCTCCGGTCGACGCTTCCAGGTCCAGGACTCAGTGCCAGGCCCAAGCGGTCCTCGAGCCTCGTCCTGGTCGACACGATCATGGAGGTCGGTGCGCTGATCATTGCTGCATGCGCTGGCCCTTCGACCAGCCTGGGAGCTTCTCCCGGCGTGGCTTCAAAGTCGAGCCTGTCCTGTCAGTCTGCCATGGTGGCGTCTCCACTGCTCAAAGGTCAGCCTGTTTGATCGCGCCGTCTAGGTCCAGCGCCTGGCCGTGTCGGTAGGCGCGGTCGAAGGCTTTGCCGCCGAGGGCACGGCGAGCGGCACTAGTGGCTCTGTCCACGTCGGCACGTTCGGGTTGCACGAGCGGCGCGCCTATCCGAGCCCGGATCGCGGCTGCCGATCCGAGCAGTCGGGCCGCTCGCTCCGCCTGACCTCCGGCGGCGGCCACCCCTGCCAGGCCGTCGATACACAGCACGATGGTGAGGGTCGCCCCGTATTCCCGGGCCATCGCCAGCGCCTCCCGATGGCAGCGTTCGGCCTCGGCCAGGTCGCCAAGCATCTCCAGGCAGTAGCCCAGGCTCGACAGCGACAGCGCCTGGGCAGGGCCGGGGAGGGCTCGTACGCGAATGCCGGTGCGGTGTCCCAGTTCCCGGTAGATCGCCAAGGCCTTTCGGTGGTACTGCGCTGCCAGTGCCGGATCGCCCCTTCGCCGGGCCAGCAGGCCCATTCCCTCATATACGTGGGCGGCGCCCACCCGATCGCCGATCCGGTTCGCGAGATCCAGGCTCTCCGCGTGGAGCCTTGCCGCGCGGTCGTAGTGCCCGAGCACCGTGCTGAGATCCCCCAGGCGGAGCAGCTCCTCCTGCTCGACATAGCGGATCCCGTGCGCCCGGGCCACGTCGAGCGACTGCTGGCACATCTCGATGGCCGACCGGTAGTCGCCACGGCGTCGGGCTGTCTCGGCCAGGTCTCCAAGGATGCCAGCCACTCCCCACATGTCCCCCAGTTCACGGAAGCGATTGAGGGCCATCGTCCCGGCCTTGGAGGCCAGCTCCAAGTCGCCGACCTGGAGTCCCACTTCTGCCCGCAGTTGCCACACGGTTCCTTCGCCCACCCGGTCATCAGCAGCCCGGAACGCGGCCTCGGCCTCGCCGAGCAGCCGCTGGACCTGCGACAGTTCGCCTCGCTCCGACGGGTCAAGCGTGATGAGCAGCGTCGCTGCCGCGGCCCCCGCAGCGTCCCCGATCTCCTGACAGATGGACAGAGCCTCACTGGCCGCCCGTGCCGACTCGTTACCTCGGTGCCATGCCAGGACCAGGCCGTACGCGATCAGCGCCCGGGCGCGATGCAGCGTGCGGGAACCCGGAGCGATGTCCAGGACCTGGCGCAGCCGGCGCCGTCCCTCCTCCTGGTTGCCCAAGAACCAGTACCACCCGAGACAGCCGCACAACCCCAGCGCGCTGTCTGCGTCGTGGTCGCCGACAGCCCAGTCGAGGGCCCCCCGGAGGTTGTCGCCCTCCTGCTCAAGGCGCATCCCTCTCCACTGGTCGGGAGGGTGCGTAACCGGGATCAGGTCCGCCTTCGCCAGGTAGTACGCCACGTGGCGCCGCCGCACATCTGCTTCCTCTCCGATGCCTTCCAGTTGCTCCTGGGCGTACTCGCGGATCGTCTCCAGCATGGTGAAGCGTGGCTGTGGGCCCGTGTCCGGCTGCGCCTGCACGAGACTCTTGTCGAGCAGGTGAGCCAGCTGCTCCAGCACTATGGCATCGTCGGCCGTCCCGGCGGGGCTCGTGTCGGCATCTGCGCAGACCGCCTGCATGGCTTCCAGCGTGAAGCCGCCGGCAAAGACCGCCAGTCGCCGGAACAACCGCTGTTCGCTCTGGCCCAGCAGGTCGTAGCTCCAAGCGATCGTGTTGCGCATTGTCTGCTGGCGCTCGGGCAGGTCGCGCGCCCCCCGAGCGGGCAGCGGCAGGTGCTGCTGCAGCCGCGCCAGCAGCGCGGCCGGCGGGAGCACCGACAGCACCGCGGCCGTCAGCTCGAGCGCTAGGGGGAGCCCGTCCAGGCGGCGGCAGATCTCTTGGACCGCGTCTGCGTTCTCGGTGGTGAGCGCGAAGCTGGGTCTGGACTCGCTGGCACGCTGGAGGAACAGCGCCACTGCCGGGACGTGGGCGAGCTGGTCGAGATCAACTTCCCGGGCCGGCCCGGGAAGGTCGAGCGGAAGGATCGGCTCCACGTGCTCGCCACGTACCCGCAGCGGCTCACGGCTCGTCGCGAGAACGGTCAGTCCGGGCGACAGCTCCAACACGTGCGCCAGCTTCCCGCTGGCAGCCAGCACATGTTCGAAGTTGTCGACCACGAGCAGCAGGCGCTGCTGCTGAAGGTACTGCACCAGGCTGTCGGTCAGAGATTGGCCCGGGGCAGGGGACAGGTGAAAGGCCTGGGAGATCGTCGGGACGACCAGGTCGGCATCCTTCGTCGTGCTCAGCGGCACAAAGGCGACGCCGTCGCTGAAGCGCGCGGCGACCTCGGCAGCGACCTGCTCCGCGACGCGGGTCTTGCCGACGCCGCCCGGTCCGGTGACCGTCACCAGGCCCACGTCCTCGCGAAGTAGCAGCTCTTCGATCGTCGCGCGCTCCCGCTCGCGGTCGATCAGCGGCCCACGGGAGACCGGCAATGGCGCGAACGTCTTGGGTGAGAGCGTCTCGTGGCGTTGGGTGAACCGGTCGGTCAGCAGCACGGCCAGGTCGTTGGCCAGCAGCTCGCGCAACTCGCCCGGGGTGGCGAACTGCTTGTACGACGCGACATCCTCGGTACGGATACGGTCGAGCAGCGCGTCCAGGCCGGACTCGCGTTGCGGGGCGGGGCTCTTGACGTAGATCAGTCGGGGTTTGCCGCCGGAGAGCCGGTACTCGTCTTCCAAGCCGGAGATCTCCATGGAGGCTGCGACCCAGCCGTAGCGCTGCCAGTAGACCCCGACGAAGACGTCGCTTTGCGCCAGGTAGGCCCGGTACAGCTCGCGCGGCGGGTAAGGACGCGCCCCTGCTTCGAAGAACACGGGCGTCAGATGCAATTCGGCGATGGCTTCCCGTGCCGCCTTCCGCTCCGGTGCCAGTTCCTCGAGCGTCGAACTGATGAAGACGCGCACCCGCTGGTCGGGTGTGCGGATCGCAGGCTGCCGGATGGGCATCTGGGTCGCCGTAGACAGCGACTTCTTCTGCGCCTCCTCAAGCAGGTGATGCACACCCCTGCCGAGCGTGACGATCGTTTCCTGATATCCCCGCTCACGGTGCATCATCCGCTGTCGCTGCGCCCGGTTCGCCCAGAAGGCACCCAAGGTGAGGACGATCGCCGCACCGAGACCCGTGGCCGCGACCACCGGGTGGGCGCCGAGAAAACCGAGGATGACCCAGCCGCGTGGGTCCTCCAGCCGGCCCGTGGCGGCATACGAGACCAGCAGACTGACCAGCACACCGGCAACGATGACCGTGCTCCACACCCAGCCGATGACATGCCACATCCATGCTCCGAGGGTGATGAACCGCTCCCCGAAGGACTGGGATTCCGGCGCGGGGTGCCCGCCCACGTCACACCTTCTGGGTGGGGCGAATCTTCAAGCGGTGCGCGAGGCGATCCTCAAGCGGTCCCCCCCGACCGTCGGGAACCTGCCCGAACGGCCACCACGACGGATCCTCCATCACGGGCCTCACGGATCCTCCATCACGGGCCTCCTCGCCACGCCCACAAAGAACGTTCTGCTCGGCTGAGGACCATTAACGTTGACGAGTGTGATCCGCAGTGCCAAGGGGCGAAAGTCCCGATCACGCACGTAGTCCCCGCGTAGACCGCCTCCCGGGTGGCCGCAAAGACGACCCGGGACCGACACGCGGAGCCAGGGTGAGCTCGTGCTCGCCCCATGTCGACTCATCACAGCGCCTGGAGCGCACCGGTCGAAGCGAGGAGAGCCAGCGAGGAGAGCCAGGACCGGCCGCAGCCACACTCGAAGTTGTCGAGCATGAGGAGCGCTCCGCTCGCGAAGCTGGTCCACCAGCGAGCTCAGCGGTGCTGGAGTGTCGAGGCGTGACGACGTGCTCTGCAATGGGGGCTGAAGGAGACGAGGTCGACAGGCGAGGGTTACTGGGATGACCTGCACGTCAGGCCGGTGCTCGGCCACCAGATGAAGCACCCCCGTCGGGGCGACGCGGCGCTTCTCGACGCAGGCTGCGTGAACCCTTTCGTCAGACCGTCCTCGGAGCGGATGCTTGAGGGTTACGGGCGCATTGGAGTCGCATCGTAGAGGTCGAAGGAGGAGCCTGATGAACTCAGTGAGGAAAGGCGCCGCTTGGGCGTATCGAATCCTGTGTGCTCCGTCGGGTGATGCGCGACAGTCGTCCGTCAGGTGATGTGCGCCAGGGGCGTGGTTCGGCACCGTGGGTTCGGGCGTCTCCGTGGGGCGTCCGGACTCGAGGAGGCCGGGATTGGCACTGGTTGTCTTGTCGGTTGTCGAGCAGCGGTTGGACACGGTCCGGGCGGTGTTGGGCGGTGCGGATGTCACCGAGGTCGCGGATAGGTGCGGGGTGCATCGGTCGACGTTGCACCGGTGGGTGGGTCGGTATCTGACTGATCAGCTCGCGGGGTTGGCGGATCGGTCGCATCGGCCGGTGACGTGCCCGCAGCAGGTGTCGTCGGCGACGGAGGCCGCCGTGGTGGAGATGCGCCGGAAGCATCCTCGGTGGGGGTCGCGTCGGATCCGGATGGAGTTGATGCGGTGCCCGGTGGAGGGGGTGACGGTGCCGGCGGAGCGCACGATCGATCGGATCCTGATCCGGCAGGGCCTGCTGCGGACTCGTCCGCGGAAGAAGCCGAAGAGCGCCTATGTGCGGTTCGAGCGTCCGGGGCCGATGCAGCTGTGGGGGATCGACATCGTCGGCGGGGTCCGCCTGGTCGACGTGCGAACCGGGGTCGTGCGTGAGGCCAAGCTGGTGACGGGGGTGGATGACCATTCGCGGTACTGCGTGATGGCGGCGGTGGTGGAGCGGGCCACCGGGCGGGCGGTGTGTCTGGCGTTCGCGCAGGCGCTGGCCCGGTTCGGGGTCCCGGAGGAGGTGATCACGGACAACGGGCGGCAGTTCACCGGACGGTTCGGGCGGCGTGGGAGCGCCACCGGAGAGGTGCTGTTCGACAAGATCTGCCGCAAGAACGGGATCACCCACCTGCTGACCGCGCCGTTCTCACCGAACCAGAACGGGAAGGTGGAGCGGTTCCACGGCACGTTCCGTCCGGAGTTCCTGGCCGACGCCGGACCGTTCACCTCGATCGAGGAGGCGCAGGCCGCGGTCGATGCCTGGGTGGCGCAGTACAACAGCGAGCGGCCGCACCAGGGCCTGGACGAGCAGGTGCCGGTCACCCCCGCGGACCGGTTCGCGCCGATCCCGCAGGCCGAGCGGGGCCTGGTCGAGCTGTGGCTGCCGCCGACCATGCACACCGT